>NZ_JBHXPF010000074.1:0-31899 GCF_042718715.1 Streptomyces sp. NPDC058576
GGGGGGGGTTCGGGGGGCCCTTACCGTGTTTCCCCGCGTTCCCCCGCTCCGTTCGGGGGGTGTGCCCCCCCCGCTTCGGGGGGGGGGGTTTTGGGGTTTGCCGGGTGGCCGCAACCCCCCCCTTCTCAACGTCCAGGGGATGTCACGCCCCGCGCAGCACCGCGCCCGTACGCTCGGCGGCCAGGGCCACCGCGCTGTCGCGGGCGGCCGAGGCCTCCTCGACGGTCAGCGTGCGGTCGGCGGCCCGGAAGCGCAGCGCGTACGCCAGGGACTTGTTGCCCCCGCCGATCTGCTCGCCGGTGAACACGTCGAACAGCCGCAGCGATTCGAGGAGTTCACCCGCGCCCTCGCGCAGCGCCCGCTCCACGTCGGCGGCCGGGACGCTCCCGGCGACGACGAGCGCGACGTCCTGGGTCGCCACCGGGAAGGTGGAGATCCGGGGCGCCTGGAGCGCTCCGTCGACGGCCCGCTCCAGGACGTCCAGCTCGACCTCGGCGGCGCAGGTCCGCTCGGGCAGGTGGAGCGCCTTGATCACGCGCGGGTGCAGTTCGCCCGCGTGTCCGAAGAGGGTCTCCTCGCCGTTCACGTTGACGTACAGCGCGGCGCAGCGGCCCGGGTGCCACGGGGCGTGCTGGTCGGCGCGGACGATGACCTCGACACCGGCCTCCGCGGCGATGGAGCGGGCCGCCTCGACGGCGTCCGCCCAGGTCGCCGGGGTGCCCTTGCCCCACCAGCCGGCCTGCTCGCGGGCTCCCGCGAGGACGACGGCGGCGCGACGCGGCTGACGCGGCAGGGCCGCGTCGAGACCGGCGATCTCCTCGTCGGTGGGCCGGCGGTCGACGGGCAGCCGGACTGCGGGGGTCTCGTCGCCGGTCGGCCGGAAGACCAGGCCGGTCTCGAAGAGCGCCAGGTCGTGGCTGCCGCGGCCGTCGTTGCGCCGCAGTGCGCCGAGGAGACCGGGCAGCAGCGTGGTGCGCAGCGCCGGCTCCTCGTCGGAGATCGGGTTGACCAGCTTGACCGTACGGCGGCGGGCGTCGTCCGCCGCCAGGCCGAGCTGGTCGAGGACCGCGTCGCCGATGAACGGGTAGCTCAGCGCCTCGACGTAACCGGCTCCGGCCAGCACCCGGCCGATGCGGCGGTGCAGCCGCTGCCGGTCGGTGAGACCGCGCCCGGAGGGGGGCGTGGGCAGGGTGGAGGGCAGGTTCTCGTAGCCCTCCAGGCGGATGACCTCTTCGGCGAGGTCGTTCGGCTCGTTCAGGTCGGGCCGCCAGGACGGGACGGTGACGATCAGCTCGTCCTGCCCGTAGACGTCGCAGCCGACCTCCTGGAGGCGGCGGACGACGGTCTCGCGGCCGTACTCCACACCGGCGACCTTGTCGGGGTGGTTCGACGGCATCGCGATGGTGCGCGGCGCGTGGGGCGAGGTGATCTCGGTGACCCCGGCCTCGGCGGTGCCGCCCGCGAGGAGGACCAGCAGGTCGACCGTGCGCTGCGCGGCAGCGGCGGCGGCCTGCGGGTCGACGCCGCGCTCGAAGCGCTTGGACGCCTCGGAGGACAGCTTGTGGCGGCGCGCGGTGCGGGCGATCGAGATCGCGTCGAAGTGCGCGGCCTCGATGACGACCTCGGTGGTGAGCGCGTGCTCGCCGTCCGCGTCGGCGATCTCGGTGTTGGCGCCGCCCATGACGCCCGCGAGGCCGATGGGCCCGCGGTTGTCGGTGATGACCAGGTCCTCGGCGTCCAGCACGCGTACGGTGCCGTCCAGGGTGGTGAGCTTCTCGCCCTGGGTGGCGCGGCGCACGCCGATCGGGCCGTCGACCCGGTTGCGGTCGTAGGCGTGCAGCGGCTGGCCGAGCTCCAGCATCACGTAGTTGGTGATGTCGACGGCCAGCGAGATGGAGCGCATGCCGGCCTTCTGGAGGCGGCGCCGCATCCAGATCGGGGAGCGGGCCTCGGGCTGGAGACCGGTGACGGTGCGGGCGGTGAAGCGGTCGCAGCCGATCGGGTCCGAGATCTGGACCGGGTAGCCGTACGCGTTGGGCGCGGGCACGTCCAGCAGCGCGGGGTCGCGCAGCGGCAGCCCGTAGGCGGTGGCGGTCTCGCGGGCCACACCGCGCATGGACAGGCAGTAGCCGCGGTCCGGGGTGACGGCGATGTCGAGGACCTCGTCGACGAGCTGGAGCAGCTCGATGGCGTCGGTGCCGACCTCGTGCTCGGGGGGCAGCA
Organism: Streptomyces sp. NPDC058576; assembly: GCF_042718715.1. Classification (NCBI taxonomy): domain Bacteria; kingdom Bacillati; phylum Actinomycetota; class Actinomycetes; order Kitasatosporales; family Streptomycetaceae; genus Streptomyces; species Streptomyces sp. NPDC058576. The sequence goes on from NZ_JBHXPF010000074.1 coordinate 2,224, forward strand.
CGATGATGCCGTGCGTGCCGTCGTCGCCCATGCCCAGCTCGTCGGTGGAGCAGATCATCCCGTGCGAGGTCTTGCCGTACGTCTTGCGGGCGGCGATCGCGAAGTCGCCGGGCAGGACCGCGCCCGGGAGGACCACGACGACCTTGTCGCCGACCGAGAAGTTACGGGCGCCGCAGACGATCTCCTGCGGTTCGCCGGTGCCGTTGGCGGTGCCGACGTCGACCGTGCAGAAGCGGATGGGCTTCTTGAACCCCTCCAGCTCCTCGATGGTCAGGACCTGTCCGACGACCAGGGGGCCCTTGAGGCCCGCGCCGATCTGCTCGACGGTCTCGACCTCCAGGCCGACGGAGACGAGCTTGGCCTGTACGTCACGGCCGGTCTCCGTCGCCGGCAGGTCGACGTACTCCCGCAGCCAGGAAAGCGGGACGCGCATCAGATCTCCATCCCGAACGGCCGGGTGAACCGGACGTCACCCTCGACCATGTCTCGCATGTCTTCGACGTTGTGGCGGAACATCAGCATCCGTTCGATGCCGAACCCGAAGGCGAATCCGCTGTACTTCTGGGGGTCGACGCCGCAGGCGGTGAGCACCTTGGGGTTGACCATGCCGCAGCCGCCCAGCTCGATCCAGCCCTCGCTGCCGCAGGTGCGGCAGGGGCGGTCGGGGTTGCCGACGGACTCGCCGCGGCAGACGTAGCAGACCATGTCCATCTCGGCGGACGGCTCGGTGAACGGGAAGAAGTTCGGCCGCAGCCGGGTCTTCATGTCCGGCCCGAAGAGCGCCTGGACCATGTGGTCGAGGGTGCCCTTGAGGTCGGCCATGGTCAGGCCCTCGTCGACGGCGAGCAGCTCGATCTGGTGGAAGACCGGGGTGTGCGTGGCGTCCAGCTCGTCGGTGCGGTAGACCCGGCCGGGGCAGACCACGTAGACGGGGGGCTTGCGCTCCAGGAGCGAGCGGGCCTGGACGGGCGAGGTGTGCGTACGCAGCACGACGCCGGACTCGTCGCCCTCGGTGACCTTGCCGTCGGGCGTGGTGCCCTGGACGAAGAAGGTGTCCTGCATCTGGCGGGCCGGGTGGTCGGGCACGAAGTTCAGGGCGTCGAAGTTGAACCACTCCGCCTCGACCTCGGGGCCCTCGGCGATCTCGTAGCCCATGGCCACGAAGACGTCCGCGACGCGCTCCATGATCGTCGTCAGGGGGTGGCGGGCGCCGGCCGGGGTGCGGTCGTAGGGCAGCGTGACGTCCACGGCCTCCTCGACGAGCACCCGGGCGTCGCGCTCGGCCTCCAGCTCGGCCTGGCGGGCGGCCAGTGCCTTGGAGACGGCGCCGCGGGCCTGGCCCACGCGCTTGCCCGCCTCGGCCTTGGCCTGCGGGGGCAGGGCGCCGATCTCGCGGTTGGCGAGGGACAGCGGCGAGGTACCTCCGGTGTGCGCGGTCTTCGCCTGGGCGAGCGCGTCGAGGTCACCGGCGGCGGCGAAGGCGGCGAACGCCTCGTCCCGCAGGCGCTCGATCTCTTCCGGTTTCAGTGCCTCGACCTCGACTGGGTCGTACGACTTGTTCGGTGCCGACATCTCTTCCCGTGCTTCCGATTGGCTGGTGGCGCGACCCGGCTGGAGACCGCTGGACGCAAAGGTGCCAAAGGTCGAGTCTAAAGGCCGCAGGACGGTCGGGGAGCCCGTGGGCTGCTCACACCAGATAGGCGGGCATGCTCACGGGCAGAATAAATCGGAACTCGGCTCCGCCGCCGGGTCCCCGGTCGACGGTGATGGTGCCGCCGTGGGCCTCGACGATGCCCTTGACGATGTAGAGGCCCAGGCCCGTGCCGCCGCGCTTGCTCCCCCGCCAGAAGCGGGTGAAGACGCGACTCATCGACTCCTCGGGAATGCCGGGGCCTTCGTCGCTCACGGTGACAGCCGTTCCCATCTCGTCGCACGCTCCCGGCGCGGGTGCCGGGGCGATCTCAATGGTGACGGTTCCCTCGCCGTGCCGCACCGCGTTTTCCAGGAGGTTGCCGAGGACCTGGTCGACCTTGTCGGGGTCGGCCCACAGATCGGGCAGCGGCCCCCGGGTGTGGACAAGGAAGCGCTCGGCGGCCTGGCCGCCGGTGATGAGGGCCTGGATGTGCCGGGCCACGGCGGCGGAGACGTCGACGGGCTGGCGGCGCAGCTCCAGGCGGCCGGAGTCGATCCGGGAGATGTCGAGCAGTTCGGCGATGAGCCGGGTGACCCGGCCCGCGTCCGCGTCGACGGTCTCCAGCATCAGCCGCTTCTGGTCGTCGGTGAACCTCTCCCACTTGGCGAGCAGGGTGGCGGTGAACCCTTTGACCGAGGTCAGCGGGGAGCGCAGCTCGTGGGCGACGGTGGCGATCAGCTCGGCGTGGCTGCGTTCGGTACGCCGACGGGCCTCGGTCCCCCGCAGGCAGACGACGACCCGGCGCACCGGCCCGGTGGGGTGCTCGCGTACGTAGCGGGCGGAGACCAGCACCTCACGGCCGCCGGGCAGCAGCAGATTGCGCTCGGGCTGGCCGTTGCGGGTGGCGAGACCGCCGTACGGGTCGGTGAGCGTCCACCAGCGCTTGCCCTTGAGGTCCTCCAGCGGGAGGACGGCATCCAGGGGCCGGCCGATCGCGTCGGCGCGGGGGGTGGCGGTGATGCGGGCGGCGGCGGCGTTGAAGCAGACGACGTGCCCGCTCGCGTCGGCGACGACGAGACCGTCGGGAAGATCGTCCGGGTCGATGCCGGTGACGTCCGGGTCGATGCCGGTGACGTCCGGGTCGATGCCGGTGGCCTCCGGGCCGGTGCCCGCGCCGAGGCCGTCAGGACCGGCCGCCGACCCGGCCGGCTCCTCTGCCGCAGCACGCGGTGCGGTGGTGCGCGCCGGTCGCGGCGAGCTCATGCCGACAGCCATCTTCCCGTATCCCCACCTCTCGAACCGGTGCAGTGGGCCCCCGAGTTCGTCACCCTACTAGTCGTCGGTGAACCGGCGACACCCTGTGGGGGCGCGGAGGGGAGTGCGCCGGTGGGAGGGGGCGCGGGAATGGCCGGGATCGGGGGCTGACGGGCCGTGGGAGGGCGCTGTGTTACGCGTCGGGGGCGCGCCGCGGACGCTGCGCGCGGGCGGAGGCGTAGAGGCAGACGGCGGCGGCGGTGGCGAGGTTGAGGCTCTCCGCCCTGCCGTGGATGGGGACGCGGACGACGGCGTCGGCGAGCGCGCGGGTCTCCTCGGGCAGCCCCCAGGCCTCGTTGCCGAAGACCCAGGCGGTGGGCGTGCCCATGGTGCCCGCGTCCAGCTCGTCGTCCAGGTCGTCGGCCCCGGCCCCGTCGGCGGCGAGGATGCGCACCCCCGCGTCCCGGAGCCCCTGCACGGCCTGCTCGACGGGGACGCCGACGGCGACGGGCAGGTGGAAGAGCGAACCGACCGACGCCCGTACGGACTTGGGGTTGTAGAGGTCGACGGAGGCGTCGGTCAGGACGACGGCGTCCGCGCCCGCGGCGTCCGCGCAGCGCAGTACCGTACCGGCGTTCCCGGGGTCGCGGACGTTGGCCAGAACGGCCACCAGGGTGGGCTTGGCGGCGAGGATCTCCTGGAACGGGGAGTCCAGGAAGCGGCAGACGCCGATGAGGCCCTGCGGGGTGACGGTCTGCGAGACGTCGGCGAGGACGTCGGCGTCGGCCAGGTGGACCCGGGCGCCCGCCGCGTGGGCGGCCTCGACGATGTCGGCGTAGCGGTCGGCCGCCTCGGGGGTGGCGAACAGTTCGATGAGGGTCGGCTCGCCGTCCCCGCCCCGGTGGGCGGCGGCCTCGCGCACGGCCTGGGGCCCCTCGGCGATGAACCTGCGCTCCTTGCTCCGGAAGTTGCGGCGGGCCAGCCGGCGGGCGGCGGCGACGCGCGGGGAGCGCGGGGAGATCAGTTCGGGGGTGCCCATGGTCGGCGGCGAGCCTCTCTGCGTACGGCGGTGGGATTCAGCGGCAACGCACCGGACCCGCAGACGGCGTGCGCCTGCGGGTCCGGTTCACGTACCTGGAAGGTGGTGCCTGGATCAGGCGGCCTTCGGGGCGTTGACGTCGCTCGGGAGGGCCTTCTGGGCGACCTCGACGAGGGCGGCGAACGCGTTGGCGTCGTTGACCGCGAGCTCGGCCAGGATCTTGCGGTCCACCTCGATGTTGGCGGCCTTCAGACCCTGGATGAGGCGGTTGTACGTCATGCCGTTCTGGCGGGCAGCGGCGTTGATGCGCTGGATCCACAGCTGACGGAAGTCGCCCTTGCGCTTCTTGCGGTCGTTGTAGTTGTAGACCAGGGAGTGGGTGACCTGCTCCTTGGCCTTGCGGTACAGACGCGAGCGCTGACCGCGGTAGCCGCTGGCGGCTTCGAGGATTGCCCGGCGCTTCTTGTGGGCGTTGACTGCCCGCTTGACGCGTGCCACTTGTTAACTCCTTGTAGCGGGGCCGTGGGTGTCTTCACACGGCCCGGAAACGAATTGGTCCCGGTGTGATCGAGGTCGTGCCTCCGGGGCGAGCCGGAGGCCGAGCCTCACTTGCCGAGAAGCTTCTTGATCTTCTTGGCGTCGGCCGGAGCCACGACGACCGTGCCGGTCAGCGAGCGGGTCTTCTTGGACGACTTGTGCTCGAGCAGGTGGCGCTTGCCGGCCCTCTCGCGAAGCACCTTGCCGGAGCCGGTGATCTTGAAGCGCTTGCTGGCACCGCTGTGCGTCTTGTTCTTCGGCATCGCGCCGTTCTCTCCTCGTCAGTGGCGCCCCTCTCGGTGCGGGGCACCGGACTGCAGGGGCGTCAGATCTCTATGGGATTCCGGGGTGACCCGGGGGCGCCTGGGTGGCGGCCCCCGGAGGTCACGCCTCGGAAGGTGTCTCGGCCGGAGCCTCGGCCGCTGCGGCCGGGGCCTCAGCGGTGTCGTCCTCGGACGGTGCGTCGGTCGTGCCCTGACGCTCCGCCTTGCGGGCGGCCTGGGCCTCACGGGCTTCGGCCATGGCTTCGGTCTTCTTCTTGTGCGGGCCCAGAACCATGATCATGTTCCGGCCGTCCTGCTTCGGGTTGGACTCGATGAAGCCGAGGTCCTCGACGTCCGAAGCGAGACGCTGGAGCAGTCGGAAGCCCAGCTCGGGGCGGGACTGCTCACGACCACGGAACATGATCGTGATCTTGACCTTGTCGCCCTGCTTGAGGAACCGGACGACATGACCCTTCTTGGTGTCATAGTCGTGCGGGTCGATCTTCGGCCGGAGCTTCATCTCCTTGATGACCGTGTGCGCCTGGTTCTTGCGCGCCTCACGGGCCTTCATGGCCGACTCGTACTTGAACTTCCCGTAGTCCATGAGCTTGCACACGGGCGGACGGGCTGTCGCCGCCACCTCGACCAGGTCGAGGTCATACTCCTGTGCGAGTTCCAGGGCCTTGGCAAGCGGAACAATCCCGACCTGCTCACCGCTGGGACCGACAAGTCGGACCTCGGGAACGCGAATCCGGTCGTTGATGCGGGGCTCGGCGCTGATGGATCCTCCTCGGTAGCACCACGCGACCGCCTGGCGGACAGCCGCGTAACGTCTTAAAACGTCAAGACCAACCGCGCCGGAAGCACAAAAATGCCCCGGACGGGACACAGGCGAGGCTCCAGGAACTACCGGAGCACCGCCGCGGTCAACCGCGGGGCGCATCGGGCGGTTCCATCGTCCGTACGGAACGATGGGGACCGCCTGACCGGTGACCCGCCGTCCGGTGAGGACAGCCAGGTGGGAGATCGGAGCCTCCACTTGTGGGCCGGGCACATAGATGTCCGGCCGGTCGTTGCACAAGGTTAGCAGCCCGGTCCCGGGTGCGCTAATCCTGCGTCCGCCCCGGCCTCCCGGCCGCCTCCCGCGCGCGGGAGGGCGATGGCCTGGCCTTATCGTGTGGGCATGAGTGACGCGACCCCCAGCAGTGAGAACCCCGGCTTCGACGACATGGCCCGCGACATCGCGGAGGTCCCCGCGGTCGAGGTGATCGTGACGGTCGCCGTCAACCTGATGAGCGCAGCCGCCGTGAAGCTCGGTCTCACCGAGGAGGGCGAGCAGCACAAGGACCTCGACGAGGCCCGCAAGCTGGTCCAGGCGCTGGCCGGGCTGCTGGACGCGAGCGCCACGGAGATCAGCACCTTCCACGCCTCACCGCTGCGCGACGGCCTGAAGTCCCTCCAGCTCGCCTTCCGCGAGGCCTCGCTGGTGCCGGACGAGCCCGGCCAGGGCCCCGGCGAGAAGTACACCGGCCCGGTCTACGGCTAGCCGCCTCTCCCCCGTACGCCCGGGAGCCCGCCGTCCCCCGTGGGGCGGCGGGCTCCCGCGTGTGCGCGGCGGCCGGGGGCGGTTCGCGGTGTCCTCAGATGGCGTCCTCGGTCTCCTCGGGCAGGACGTTGGGGAAGGGGTGGGTGAGCCGGTGGGCGTAGGCGGCGATCGCTCCGCCGACGAGGGGCGCGACGATGAACAGCCAGAGCTGGGAGAGGGCGGCGCCGCCCGCGAAGAGCGCCGGTCCGAAGCTGCGCGCCGGGTTGACCGAGGTGCCGGTCAACGGGATGCCCACCAGGTGGATCGCGGCGAGCGCCACGCCGATGGGCAGCCCGTCGAACCCGGTGACCGCCACTTTGTGGGTCACCGCGAGGACCACGTAGACGAGCAGGAAGGTGAGCACCACCTCGACGAGGAACGCGCCGCCGATGTTGATGCCGACGGCCGAGCGGTCGTCGTAGCCGTTGGTGCCGAACTCGCCGCTGGTCTCCAGACCGGGGATCTGCTTCGCGAGCAGGAACAGCAGGGCCGAACCGACGATCGCGCCGAGGAACTGGGCCACCCAGCGCTCCACGGCGGTACGGAGGTCGATCCGGCCGGCCATCAGCATGCCCAGCGTCACGGCCGGGTTCACATGGCAGCCGGAGATCGGGCCGAGCGCGTAGGCCAGGGCGAGGAGGGTGAAGCCGAAGGTGAGGGCGATGCCCACCGTGCCGAGGTATTCGACGGCGACCACCGCGGACCCCACGGCGAAGAACACCAGCAGCAGGGTGCCGAGGAACTCTGACGCCACGATCCGCTTCTGCATGGAACCACCTCGCGAGTAGGCCGGTATGCCAGATTTCTCCGATTTCCCGCATCATTCTCACGTCGGTGGGCGGTTCGCGCCCGTCGGGCCGGGAAGGGCCCTTCGTCAGCGGGCGAAGAGGGGCTCGCCCGGCGTGGCCGTACCGGCCGGGAGGACGGCCAGGTCCAGGCCGCTGACCAGCCGGGCCCGCAGCACCTCACTGGCCGACAGCGCGCCGGCGATGCGGCGGGCCGCCTCGGCGGGCACCGCGTCCGGGGCGAGGACGAGCGCGAGGGTGCCGTCCGCGCTGCCGGGCCCGAGATGGGCGCGGACCACGGCGGGGTCGGCGGCCACGGCCTCCCGTACGGCCTCGATGACGGCGGGGTCCCGGAGCGGGTCGGTGCTCGTGCGGTTCTCGGCCAGCGCCAGGAGCGCCTGCCCGCTCAGCTCGAAGGCGACGGGCCCGGCGAGGTCCAGCACGACGGTGTCGGCCTTCTCGTGGGCGGCGGCCTGGAGGGCCTGGTGCAGCGGTACGGCGACGGGGCGCGCCTCGGGGTCCCAGAGCGCGAGCGAGGCGGTCGAGGTGAAGGCGGGGAGCGCGCGCCGGTCGCCCGCCTTGAGGGTGGGGACGGCCATGTCGCTGGTCTTCTCGCGCCGGAGCCCCTTCTCGTCCTCCTCGACCTCGCCGAGGACGGCGACGACGGGGACCAGGAGCCGGGCGTTCCGCAGGGCCGCGAGGACCGGGCCGACGGCGCTCCGGTCCCGGGACCAGGCGTCCAGGGCCGTGGTCAGGGCGGGGGACGCCGAGCCGTCGTCGTCGGAGAAACCTGGGTCCGGGATGTTCTTGAGCTCCACGGGACGAGGGTAGTGCCTGGCGTCCCGTGGCCTGCCCGCAGGTGGGGGCGGGGGGCCGGCGCCCGGGTCGGGCGCGGGCTCAGCGCTTCGCCGCGTCGGCCAGCAGGGCGTCCGCCTCGTCGCGGGCGTGGGCGATGGGGTCCGGGAAGACCTTCAGGCCGTGCGCGACCAGGGCCCCTTCGTGCAGCAGCATGAGCGTCCGGCCCAGCCGGTCGGCGGCCTCGGGGCCGATGCCCTCGACGTCCCGGGCGAGCCGGGTGAACAGGTCCAGCATCCACCGCTTCTGGCCGGTGATGACGGAGTGGGCCGGGTGGGCCGGGTCGCTGATCTCGGCGTGGGCGTTGACCATGCTGCAGCCCTTGGAACCGTGGTCCGCCATCCAGGCGCGCGAGGCGTCGAAGACGGCCGCGATCCGGGCCCTCGGCCTGGCCGCCGCGGCGGCCAGGCGCTCGGCGAGGAAGATCCGCCAGCGCTCGTCGCGGCCGGCGAGGTACTCCACGACGATCTGCTCCTTGGAGCCGAAGCGGTCGTAGAGGGTCTTCTTGGTCACCCCGGCCTCGGCGGCGATCAGGTCCACCCCGACGGCGTGGATGCCCCGGTCGTAGAACAGCCGCTCGGCGGCGGCCAGGGCCCGTCGCGCGGCGGGCGTCATGGTGATCCGGCGCAGCTCCTCGGGAGTACCCATGACGACGAGTATACCGATCTGTATAGTCGAGCGTGGGTATACCGATCTGTATAGCGAGGTGCGTGTCATGAACGTCCTGCTCCCGGTCGCCTTCGTGCTGTGCTGGAGCTCCGGGTTCATCGGGGCGAAACTCGGTGCGGGGAGCGCCTCCGCGCTGACGATCCTGATGTGGCGGTTCCTGCCGCTGACGGTCGTCCTGGCCGTGATCGCGCTGACCGCCGCCCGCGCGTCCTGGCGGGGTCTGGGACCACGGACCGTGGTCCGGCAGGCCGCGATCGGCGCGCTGTCCCAGAGCGGATATCTGCTCACCGTCTACTACGCGATCCAGCTCGGGGTCTCCACGGGCACCACAGCTCTGATCGACGGGGTCCAGCCGCTGGTGGCGGGGGCCCTGGCCGGACCGCTGCTGCGCCAGTACGTCACCGCCCGGCAGTGGCTCGGCCTGTGTCTGGGGGTGAGCGGGGTCGCCGTGGTCACGCTGGCCGACGCCTCGGCCGCAGCCGGGGTGGCCTGGTGGGCCTACGCGCTGCCGTTCACCGGCATGCTGGCGCTGGTGGCCGCCACGTTCCTGGAGAGCCGTTCGCCCGTCCAGGTGGCCCCATCGGTCTCCCTGACCGTCCACTGCGCCGCCAGCACCGTGATCTTCACCGCGCTCGCCGTGGGCACCGGGACCGCGCTGCCGCCCGCCGAGCTCGCGTTCTGGGGTGCGATCGGCTGGCTGGTGGTGCTGTCCACCTTCGGCGGGTACGGGCTCTACTGGCTGATCCTGAGGCGCTCGGGCGTCACGGCGGTCAACACGCTCATGTTCCTGATGGCCCCGGTCACGGCGGTCTGGGGCGCCCTGATGTTCGGGGAGCCGTTCGGGCTCCGGACCGCGCTCGGCCTGGCGCTGGGCCTGGTGGCGGTGGTCGTGGTGCGGCGTGGGGCCGCGCCGCACGGCGACGGGCCGGCCGGGGAGCCGGAGCCTGGACCGCGCGACAGGGCGGAGGCCCTGCCCGGGGCGAGGCGGTGAGGAGGTGGGGTGACGGCTCAGCGGCGGCCGGGGGCGTTTCTGCCGCGCCACAGGACGACGGCGACGGCCAGCAGCGCCGCGCCGAGGCCGCCGGCGAGCGGGGCGGCCCAATTGGCCGTTGCCTCCTCGGTACGGGGCGGGGTCGGGCCGTCGCCGAAGTACCGCCCCTGGTGTCCGGCCGGGGCGGCCTTGGCGTCCAGGTCCGCCGGGCGCAGCCGGCCGCCCGCCTCGATGGCCTCCGCCGGGTCGACGGTGCCGTAGCCGCGGGCGTCGTCGCGGCCCTGGGCGGGGGCGTCGCGGGCGGTGTCGGCGAGGAGCTTCTTGATCTGGGCCGGGCCGAGGCCGGGGTGGGCGGCGCGGACCAGGGCGACCGCGCCGGAGACGAACGCGGCGGCGGCCGAGGTACCCCATTCGATGTAGTAGTGCCCGTCCGGGTTGGCGACCACGATGTCGACGCCGGGGGCGCTGACGGTGGCATACCAGCGGCGCGTGGAGAACGAGGCGTGGGTGCCGTACTCGTCGACGGCGGCGACCGCGATCACCCCCGGGTAGGCGGCGGGGTAGGAGATCCGGTCCCCCTTCTCGCCGCCGTTGCCCGCCGAGGCGACCACGGGGACGCCCTTGGAGAGGGCGTACTGGATGGCCGCGTCCTCGCCGGGGTCGGGGTGGGCGGACTCGCTGTCGTCGCCCAGGGAGAGGTTGATGACGTCGGCGCCGTTGTCGGCGGCCCAGCGGATGCCGTCGGCGAGGGCGGCGCCGCGGGACTTGCGGGCCTTGGCGCGGGCCGGGTCCTTGGACTCCAGGATGACCCGGACCGGGAGGATCCGGGCCTCGGGTGCGATGCCGAGGACGCCGTCGGTGCGGCCGGGGCCGTTGCCGCGTCCGGCGATGATGCCGGCCATCGCGGTGCCGTGCAGGGCCCAGGAGGAGTCGCCGCGGGCGGCGCCGAAACCGACGAGGTCCTTGCCCGGGAGCACCTGGCCCGTCAGGTCGGGGTGGGCGTCGTCGACCCCGGTGTCCAGGACGGCGACGGTGACTCCCCCGCCCCGGGTGGTCTCCCAGGCCCGGTCCGTGTGCAGGGCCTCCAGGGCCCACTGCTGGTCGCGGATGGCGTCCGCCCGGGCGGGCGCGGCGGGGGTGAGGACGAGGACGGCGGCGGCGCAGACCGCGGCGAGGGCGCGGTGGGGTCGTCGGGTCATCCGGGCTGCTCCGTGAGTTCGGCGACGGCTGTGCGCAGCCCGCGCTCCACCCGGTCCGCGATGCCCTTCGCCTCGTGGCCGAGCCCGGCCTGGGCGATGTCCGTCCCGGCTTCCGGGGCCATGGCGTCGGCCGCGGGCTGGGGCTCGGCGACGGCGCGCCCGTCGGCGAAGCCGGTGACGGCGAGGACGACGACGGGGATCTCGGTGAGCGGCTTGACCGTCCAGCTGGCGCGCTGTCCGTCGCCGAAGGGGGCGGCGGGGGTGCCCTCGGGGGCGTACGTACGGGGCATGAGGTCCTTGCGCGCGCCGAGCTTCTGCTCGGTGAACCGGGTGCGCAGGGCCCGCATGCCCGAGGCGTCGGCCTCCGTGAAGACCAGGCCGACGGTGGTGACGGCGGAGCGGGTGGCGTCGGTGTACGAGGCGCGCACCAGCCGTTCGCAGCCGACGGACCGGAGCGTGGTCAGGAGGAGCGGGTCGAGCCCGCCGGTGCAGGTGCTGTCGGCGGCAACGGCGACCCGGGTCCAGGTGCGATGGGTGCCGCCGGGGCCCGCGCCCCTGCCCTGGACGGTGGGCGGGAACAGCCTGTCGACGGGGACGCTGTGCCAGGCGGCGCGTGCGGCGGTGTACGGGCTCCTGGTGGTCTCGGCCGAGGAGTCGCCGGTCAGCCAGGCTCCGGTGGCGGCCCCGCCGATCAGCCCGAGGCCGAGGACGACGCAGGCGGCGGCCGAGGCGGTACGCCACCGCTGCCTCGGGCGGACCGGGCGCAGCCGCGTGGTGGTCTCGGCGGGGGTCTCCGGGTAGCCGTAGCGGACCGGCGCCCGGTAACCGCCGGGGGGCGGCGGGACGGCTCCCGGCGCGGGCGTCAGGTCGACGGCTCCGACGGGCCTGCGCCGGGTGACGGGCGGCGGGACCGGGTGCGAAGGGGACGCGGGGGGCGGCCCCGGGTGCGGAGGGCTCGTGGAGGGCGACGCGGGCGAGGGCGCGCTGGCAGGCGCGGGCCGCTGGACGGGCCGAGCCGGCGGGGCCGGCGAGGTGGAAGGGGCGGGCGGGGCCACCCGGGCGAAAGGCGCCGGTACGGCCTGCGGGGCCGAAGCCGCCGGGCGGGCCGACGGAGCGGCGGCGGGCGCCGACGGCAGGGAAGCGGGTGCCGACGGCTCGGAAGCAGGAGCCGGGGGTCCGGGGGCGGCTGCCTGGGGCGCGGAAGCGGGTGCCCGGGGCACGTAAGCAGGAGCCGGGAGCCCGGGAGCCGGCGACGGGGGTCCAGGGGCGGCCGCCGGGGGCGCGGAAGCAGGTGCCCGGGGCACGTAAGCAGGAGCCGGGAGCCCGGAAGCCGGCGACGGGGGTCCAGGGGCGGCCGCCGGGGGCGCGGAAGCAGGTGCCCGGGGTACGGAAGCAGGAGCCGGGAGCCCGGAAGCCGGCGGCGGGGGTCCGGGGGCGGCCGCCGGGGGCGCGGAAGCAGGTGCCGGGGGTACGGGAGCCGGGGGCGCGGGAGGGGTCGTCGGGCGGGGCGGCACAGGGGCGCGCTGCGCTTCGGTACTCATCCGGCCCCCTGCATACACGTCCTCGTACCGACCACGGATCACCGCCGCTGACAGGCCCGTTGGTGCTCGCGTGCAGGTCACTCTACGGGCTGCGGGCGGGCGGCGGGGAACGGGACGCCCCGGCGCCGGAGGATCTGTCCTGATCGTCCCCCTACCCAGCCGTAGCGGCTCTCTGGCAAGCTGCGGCCATGACTGCCCGCGCCGCTGACCGGACCCGCTACAACCGGGCCACCGCCCATCTCGACGCCCCGATCGCGATCGTCGATCTGGAGGCGTTCGACGCCAACGCCGACGATCTGGTGCGGCGGGCGGCCGGAAAGCCGGTCCGGGTGGCGAGCAAGTCGGTGCGGTGCCGGGCCCTGCTGGAGCGGGTGCTCGCGCGGCCCGGGTTCGCCGGGGTCATGTCGTACACGCTGGCGGAGTCGCTGTGGCTGGCGCGGGCCGGGTTCGACGACGTGCTGCTGGCCTACCCCTCCGCCGACCGGGCCGCCTTCGCCGAGCTGGCCGCGGATCCGAAGCTGGCCGCGACCGTGACGGTGATGGTCGACGACCATGCCCAGCTGGAGTTGATCGACGCGTCCCGGGCGGGCGGCCAGGAGGAGATCCGGGTCTGTCTGGAGCTGGACACCTCGCTGCGCATGCTGGGCGGCCGGGTGCGGATCGGCGCGCTGCGCTCGCCGCTGCGCTCCCCCGCCCAGCTCGCGGAGCTCGCCCGCTCGGTGGCCCGGCGGCCGGGCTTCCGGCTGGTGGGCCTGATGGCGTACGAGGGGCATGTCGCCGGGGTCGGCGACGCGCTGGCGGGACGGCCGCTGCGGTCCCGGGCGATCCGGCTGATGCAGGCCGCCGCCCGCAAGGAGCTGGCGGTGCGCCGGGCCGAGGTGGTGCGGGCGGTCCGGGCGGTCGCGCCGGACCTGGAGTTCGTGAACGGCGGCGGGACCGGCAGCGTGCAGCACACGGCGGCCGAGAGCGCGGTCACGGAGATCGCCGCCGGGTCGGGGCTGTACGTGCCGCGGCTGTTCGACAACTACACGTCGTTCACCGGCCGGCCGGCGGCCCTGTTCGCCCAGCCGGTGGTGCGCAGGCCCGGCGTGGGCGTGGTGACGGTCCTCGGCGGCGGCTATCCGGCGTCCGGCGCGGCCGGTGCGGACCGCTCGCCGGTGCCGTATCTGCCGGAGGGGCTGCGCTACGACCCGCAGGAGGGCGCGGGTGAGGTGCAGACGCCGCTGCTGGGCTCCCCCGCCGACGACCTGCTGATCGGTGACAAGGTCTATTTCCGGCACGCCAAGGCCGGGGAGCTGTGCGAGCGCTTCGACGCGCTGCAGCTGATCGAGGGCGACCGGGTCACGGCGAGCGTTCCGACGTACCGGGGCGAGGGACAGACCTTCCTCTGACGGACCTGACCCGACCCGACCTGGCCCGAGCTGTGGCGTGCGCGGGTTCAGGGGCCGATGGACGCGCCCACGCCGCCGCTCGTCCCGCTGTCGCCGAGCGGGCGGATGCCCTGGGTGATCGTGTCCATCAGGGAGAGCGGCAGGTCGGCCTCGTCGGCGTCGAAGGCGAACCGGACGATCACCGGGGTCTCGGTGCCCACCGATGAGGGGAAGGCGAGGGACTGCACGTACCCGCCGGGCACCCTGCCGGTGGTGACCCGCCAGCGCACCAGATAGCCCGTGCGTCCGGCTACGGTCAGCTCCTGCGTCTTGAGCACCTTGTGGGATCTGATGCCGCCGTGGAGGCGCTGGCCGAGAGTGTCCTCTTCGTAGGCCCGGTCGGCGGCGGTGGCGATGTCGGCCTCGGCGAGGGCCTGGGGATCGCTCTCGGCGCCCCGGGCGGTGTGGGTGGTGACCGTGCCGTGGTAGCAGAACGACGAGCCGCCGGGGCAGTCGTAGGACTGCTCGGTGCGGATGGTGGGGACGCCCGCGGTGGTGCTCTTCGGCTTCTCCCAGCCGTCCGGCACCGGCAAGGTGACCCCGTTGAGCTGGTCGACGAGGACGGCCGGATCCTCGCCGGGGTCGGACTCGGCGGAGGTCGTGGCGGTCGCCGTGGGAGTGGTGACGGGGCCCGCGGACGAGGTGGTCGTCGGCGCCGGAGCAGCCGGCGTGCCGCTGTCGTCACGGCCCAGCAGGACCGCCCCGGTGACGGCCGCGCCGAGGACCAGCACCCCGGAGAGCGTGATCGCCAGGATCTTCGTCCGGCTGCCGCCCGCTGGTCCGTCCTGGGGGCCGCGCGGGTGCGGGAGCGGACGCGACGGCGGACCGAACTCCGCGGGGCCGAACTCCGCCGGTGCGGGCGGCTGTTGCGGTGCGGGCCGGGCGGCGAGCGGGCGGGTGTGCGCGGTCCAGGCAGCGCCGTCCCACCAGCGCTCAAGGCCGGGTGCGCCGGTGTCCGGATACCAGCCGGGCGGCGTCGCGTAACTCATGCCCACACTCTAAAGTCCGGCTCCGACACGGTCACCGGGTCCCCGAGTTCTCGGAATTCGCCGAGTTCTCGGTGGTCCTCGGGGTCCTCGGTTCCCGGGTCAGGCGTCGCGACCGGTCAGGGACAGCAGATCGCGGGCGGGGCCGGTCGGGCGGTGGCCGCCGGGCCAGACGGCGCGCAGTTGGCGGCGCAGCCGTACGCCCGCGACCGGGACCTTGACGAGCCGGCGGGCCGACAGCTCCTCGCCCAGGGCCAGTTCGCTCAGGACGCACGGGCCCGCGCCGCTCTCCGCCGCACCCTTGACCGCCGTGGTGGAGGAGAGTTCCAGCAGCGGCTGGGCCAGTCCGCCGTGCACGGCGAGCGCGGCGTCCAGGACCTGGCGGGTGCCGGAGCCGTGTTCGCGCAGGATGAGCGGGGTGGCGGCGAGTTCGCCGGGCAGCAGCGGGGTGCGGCGGCGGGCCCAGGGGTGGCTGGGGGCGACCACGACGACGAGGCGGTCGTGGGCGATGACGGTGCCGTCGAGGCCCTCCGGTATCGACAGGCCCTCGACGAAGCCGAGGTCGGCCTCGCCCGTGACCAGGCGGCGGGCGACGGCCGCGGAGTTGCCGACGAGCAGCGAGACCGCCGTGTCCGGGCGTTCCCCGCGCAGGGCGATCAGCCAGCCCGGCAGCAGGTACTCGGCGATCGTCATGCTGGCGGCGACCCGCAGCCGCGAGTCGCGGCGGTCGCGCAGCGCCTGCGCGCCCGCGTCGAAGGCCTCCGCCGCCTCGACGACCCGGCGCGCCCAGTCGGTGACCAGCGCGCCCGCGTCGGTGAGCCGGGAGCCACGCGGGGAGCGGTCCAGCAGGGCGACGCCGAGCTGCCGCTCCATGGACCGGACGCGGCTGGAGGCGGCGGGCTGGGTGATGCCGACGTCCTTGGCGGCGCGGCCGAGGCTGCCGTGCCGGGCGACGGCGAGCAGCAGTTCCAGCGCCCCGAGGTCGGGGACCCGGTGGGAGAGGGGGATGCGGGGTGCGTGTGCGTCGTCGCCGGTCATCAATCCAGCTTATGACCTCATAGGAACGGGGTCTCTGGTGGGCGGGGGCCCCACCGCGAAGAATCGTGTCATGGCCATCTTTCCGCAGACCCGGACCGCTGTACCGTCACCCTCCGCCGCACTGCTGCCTCGCCCGGCGGGCACCGGCGACGCGACGCGGCTGCCGTCGCTGCGGCACATCGGCCCGAACTGGTACGCGAGCGTGATGGGCACCGCGATCGTCGCGTCCGCCGGCGCGGCGCTGCCGGTGGACGTTCCCGGTCTGCGGGCCGCGTGCACGCTGGTGTGGGCGCTGTCGGTCGTGCTGCTGCTGACCGTCCTCACCGCGCGGGCCGGGCACTGGCTCTGCCACCGCGACCAGGCCCGCGCCCATCTGCTGGACCCGACGATCGCCCCGTTCTACGGCTGTCTGTCGATGGCGCTGATGGCCGTCGGCGGGGCCACCCTGACGGTCGGCGCGGACGTGGTGGGCGCGCGGGCGGCGCTCGCGGTGGACGTGGTGCTGTTCGTGGCGGGCACGGTGATCGGTCTGGTGGCCGCCGTCGTGGTGCCGTATCTGATGGTCGTACGCCACCGTCCCGCGCCCGGGACCGCGTCGCCGGTCTGGCTGCTGCCGCTGGTCGCGCCGATGGTCTCGGCCTCGCAGGGTGCGCTGCTGGTGCCGCACCTCGGGGCCGGGCAGGGGCGCGAGGCGCTGCTGCTGGCCTGCTACGCGATGTTCGGCCTGTCGCTGCTGGCCACGCTGGTGGTGCTGCCGCTGGTCTTCTCGCGGCTGGTCCACCACGGGCCGCTGCCGCTCGCGCTGACCCCGGCGCTGTTTCTGGTGCTGGGGCCGCTCGGCCAGTCGACGACCGCCGTGAACCAGCTCGCCGACGTCGCCCCGGGGGCGGTAGGGGCTCCTTACGCCTCCGCGTTCGGCGCGTTCGCCGTGCTGTACGGGGTGCCGGTGATGGGCTTCGCGCTGCTGTGGCTGGCCCTGGCGACCGCGATGGTGGTACGGGCCGCGCGGGACGGGATGGGGTTCGCGATGACGTGGTGGGCGTTCACCTTCCCCGTCGGTACGTGTGTGACGGGCGCGGCGGGTCTGGCCCGGCACACCGGTCTGGACGCGCTGACCTGGCTGGCGGTGGCGCTGTACGTGGCCCTGGTCGCGGCGTGGGCGGCGGCCGGGACGCGGACGGTGCGCGGGGTGCTCAGCGGAGCGCTGACGGCAGCGCCCGTGCCGCCTCGGCCAGCGACGGCCCGTACCACGTGAGCAGCCGCCCGTCGACGCGTGCGGCGGGCAGGGAGGGAAAGGCCTCGGGCCCGTCGTCGGCGGTGAAGCGGTAGGGCTCGTCGGGCAGCACGACCAGTGCGGCCCCGGAGGCGTTCAGCTCGTCGATCGGTACGCGGGGGTAGCGCTCGGCGTGGTCGGCGTACACGTTGCGGATGCCGAGGCGGGCGAGCAGGTCGCCGGCGAAGGTGTCGTGGCCCAGCACCATCCAGGGCCTGCGCCAGATCGGTACGACGGCGGGGCGGGGGTCTCCGGCCGGGGCGGGGAGGGCGGCCCAGGCCGCCTCGGCCTCGTCCAGCCAGCGGGGCCGGGCGAGCCCGCAGCCGTCGACGAGGACGCGGTGCAGTTCGGTGAAGGCCTGGTCCAGGGTGCGGACCTCGGTGACCAGGACGTCGAGCCCGGCGGCCCGGAGCGCGCCGAGGTCGGGGGCCCGGTTCTCCTCCTCGTTGGCGATCACGAGGTCGGGGGCGAGGGCGATGATCGCGGCCACGTCAGGGTTCTTCGTGCCGCCGATCCGGGCGGCGGTGAGGTCCGCGGGGTGGGTGCACCAGTCGGTGACGCCGACGAGCAGCCCGGGGGCGCTCACGGCGACGGCCTCGGTGAGCGAGGGGACCAGCGAGACGACGCGCACAGGCATCCCGGCCACTCAGCGGCGCGAGTCGAAGGTGGCGTCGATGTGCTCGGCCACCGAGACGACCAGGAGCCGGGTGCCGGGCACGGTGGCGCGCCAGCGGTGGCGGACCCCGCCGGAGAGGAACAGGGTGTCGCCGCTCTCCAGGCGGTGGACCTGGCCCTCGGCCTCGACGTCGACGGCGCCCGCGACGACGTACATCAGCTCGTCGTTGCGGTGCTGGAACTCGCGCCCGAGGTCCGGCTCGCCGGAGAACTCCAGGGCGCTGAGCTGGTGCCGGCCGCGCACCAGGCGGCGTACGCCCTCGCCCTCCTCGCCCCGGACGACGTCCACGGCGCGGGCGGAGTCGGCGGCGGCGTGGAGCTTCTTGGTGGTGGTCTCCAGCGCCTCGGCGACCCGGTCGAGGGAGCGGGCGCTGGGGCGGGCCCGTTCGTTCTCGATCTGGCTGAGGAAGGGCACGGAGAGCCCGCTGCGCTCGGCGACCGCGGCCAGCGTGAGGCCGAGGGTTCTGCGCCGACGCCGGACCGCGGCGCCTACCCGCGGCGTGTCCTTGTCGTCCATGTCCGAGCTCCCTCCCGCACCCGCCCATCCTCGCGGTTGCCAGCACCTTACGCACATGGTTGCGCACGACGTCCGGAAAACGACTCCGGGCAGCCGGAAGGGGTGGCCCCGCCCGAAGGCGGGAGCCACCCCTTCTCGACCTGTGCTTTCGTGCCCGTGGGCCCCTACTGGGGCGCCATGGTGTCCGCGATGCCCGGGTTGTCGTCCATCCAGGCCTTCACGGCTTCCTCCTCGTGACCCGCGCCGCGCTTCTGGATCTCGTTCTCCAGTCCGCCGAGCTGCTTCTCGGTGAGCTTGAAGTCCTTGAACCACTTCGTCAGCTGCGGGTACTGCTTCGGGAACTCCTTGGAGGCGATGGTGTGCAGCCGGTCGCCCTCACCGAACGCCTTCTTCGGGTCCTTCAGCTTGGTCATGCCGTACTCGTTGTACGCCCAGTGCGGGGTCCACAGCAGAACCGCGATGGGCTCCTTCTTGGCGTACGCGCGCTTCAGCTCGGCCAGCATGCCGGGCGTGGAGGAGTCGAGGACCTCGTACTCCCCGTCCAGGCCGTAACTCGGCAGGACGTTCTTCTTGAGGTTCTCCATGGTGGCGGTGCCGGGCTCGATGCCGACGATCCGGCCCTTGAAGTCGGAGCCCTTCCCCTTGAGGTCGTCGAGGGTCTTGACGTCCTTGACGTAGTCGGGGACGGCCACCTCGATGGAGGTCGGCCCGTACCAGGAGCCGATGTCCGTCAGCTGGTCGCCGTACTTGTCCCAGTAATTCTTCTGGGTGTACGGCAGCCAGCCGTCGAACTGCACGTCGATCTGGCCGCGTGACATCGCGGCGTACATCGGACCGACCTCGAACTGCTTGAGGTTGATCTTGTAGCCGCGCTCCTCCAGGACCGCCTTCCACAGGTACGTGGCGGCGATGTCCTCCTCCCAGGGGAACCAGGCGACCTCCAGAGCGCGGTCGCGCTCGTCCTTGCCGCCTGCTGCCTGGGCGTCCTTCGGGACCGGGGTCCACTTGTCGGCGACGCCCGGGTTGTCCTTCAGCCAGGTCCGGACGGCTTCCTGCTCCTTGCCGGAACCGGACTTCTGGATCTCGGCCTCAAGGCTGGTGAGCTGCTTCTCGCTCATCTTGAAGTTCTTGACCCACTTGGCGACCTCGGGGTTCTCGGCGGAGAAGCCCTTGCGCGCCAGGCTGTGGACGCCGTCGCCCTTGCCCCAGAGACCCTTGGGGTCCTTCAGCTTGGTGAGGTCGTACTCGTTGTACGCCCAGTGCGGCGACCAGAGCGGAACGACGATCGGTTCCTTCTTGGCGTAGGCGCGCTTCAGCTCGGCCAGCATGGACGGCGTGGAGCCGTCGATGAGCTTGTACTCCTTGTCCAGGCCGTAGCCCGGCAGCAGCTTGTCCTTGAGCAGGCCCATCTCACCGGCGCTCGGCTCGATGCCGACGATCCGGTCCTTGAACTCGGAAGCCCGGCCCTTCAGGTCGTCCATGGTCCGGACGTCCTTCATGTACGCGGGGACCGCGAGCTCCAGCGAGGTCGGGGAGTACCAGGCGCCGAGGTCTTCCAGGCGGTCCTTGTACTTCTTCCAGTAGCTGGCGTGGGTGACCGGCAGCCAGGAGTCGGTCTGGAAGTCGATCTGCCCGTTGGCCATGCCGGTGTACAGCGCGCCGGCCTCGTACTGCTTGACGTCGACCTCGAAGCCGCGCTGCTCCAGCAGCTCCTTCCAGAGGAACGTGGAGGCGATGCCCTCGTCCCACGGGATGTAGCCGATGCTGACCTTCTTGCCGTCGCCGATCTGCGCGCTCGCGCCGGCGGTGTCGTCCTTGGAGCCGCCGCCGAACATGCTCATGCTGCCCGCGACGAGCGCGAGGACGACGATGCCGACGGCCGCGATGCGGGGCTGCGGGCGGTAGGTCCAGATCTTCCAGCCCTCGGCCATGGCCTGGGCCTTGGCCACCGCACGGCGGCCCAGCGGGGAGACCTCGGTGCCCAGCGCGCCGGTCATCCGGTCCAGGTACATGGCGAGGATGACGATGGAGATGCCCGCCTCGAAGCCGAGGCCGACGTCGACGTTCCCGATGGCACGGTAGACGGAGCCGCCGAGGCCGCCGCCGCCGACCATGCCCGCGATGACGACCATGGACAGGCCGAGCATGATGACCTGGTTGATTCCGGCCATGATCGTGGGCAGGGCGAGCGGCAGCTGGACGCGCAGCAGGGTGTTGCGCGAGGTGGTGCCGAAGGCCTCGGCCGCCTCGACGAGCTCGCCGTCGACCTGGCGGATGCCGAGTTCGGTCATCCGGACGCCCGGGGGCAGCGCGAAGATGATCGTGGCGATGATGCCGGGGACCACGCCGACGCCGAAGAAGATGACGCCGGGGATCAGGTAGACCATGGCGGGCATGGTCTGCATGAAGTCCAGGACCGGCCGGGTGATCGCGCTGACCGTCTTGGACCGGGAGGCCCAGATGCCCAGCGGCACGGCGATGACCAGGGTGACGAGGGTCGCGACGAGCACCAGGGTGAGGGTGTCCATCGCTTCGTCCCACAGTTCGACGGAGTCGATGAGGGCGAACCCGACGAAAGTGAGCAGGGCCGCGGGCAGGCCGCGCAGCCACCAGGCGATGACGGCGACGATGCCCGCGAACAGCAGCGGCGCGGGGGCGGACAGGACGGCGGCTATGCCGTCGAACATGCCGCTGACGAGGGAGCTGATGGCGTCGAAGAGCCAGGCGAGGTGGGTCTGCAGCCATTCGACCGCGGAGTCGACCCATTCGCCGAGGGGGAGCCTAAACACTGGCCACCTTCTTCACGCCGCCCGCGGGCGCGGGTTCGGTGTCGGTGTCGGTGTCGCGGGGGGCCTCGGCCGGCGTCATCGGCTCGCCGAGGACGGCGAGTAGCCGGGAGCTGGGGACGACGCCGACGAGCTTGCCCTTGGCGTCGGTCACGGCGACCGGGTTCGCGCTCTGCGAGCAGGGCGTGAACAGGTCGATGATCGGCGTGGACTCCGGGACCGTGGCGGGGGCCGCGGCGAGCACGTCCTGCGGGGTGCGCAGTTCCCTGCCGTCCGCCGCCCTGGTGCCCATCACGGTGTGCGCCTCGGCCATGATCGCGCCCGCGGTGAGCACCCGGGAGCGGTCGACGTCCTGGGTGAAGGAGGCGACGTAGTCGTTGGCCGGGGTGACGAGGATGTCCTCGGCGGTGCCGAGCTGGACGATCTCCCCGTCGCGCATCACGGCGATCCGGTCGCCCAGGCGCATGGCCTCGTTGAGGTCGTGGGTGATGAAGACGATGGTCTTCTTCAGCCGCTTCTGGAGCTCCAGGAGCTGGTCCTGCATGTCACGGCGGATCAGCGGGTCGAGGGCGCTGAAGGACTCGTCCATGAGCAGCAGGTCGGCGTCGGTGGCCAGGGCGCGGGCGAGGCCCACGCGCTGCTGCATACCGCCGGACAGCTCGTCGGGCCAGGACTTCTCCCAGCCTTCGAGGCCGGTGAGCCGCAGCGCCTCGGCGGCGCGCGCCTCGCGCTCCTCACGCGGGACGCCCTGGACCTCCAGGCCGTACGCCGCGTTCTCCAGGACGCTCCGGTGGGGGAAGAGCGCGAAGTGCTGGAACACCATGCTGATCTTGGTGGAGCGGACGTGCCGCAGGTCGCGGGGGCTCAGGGCGGTCAGGTCCTGGCCGTCGAAGAGCACCCGGCCCGCGGTGGGGTCGAGCAGACCGTTGAGCATCCGCAGCAGGGTGGACTTGCCCGAGCCGGACAACCCCATGACGACGAAGATCTGACCCGGCTCCACGGTGAACGAGGCGTCGATCACCGCTGCGGTCGTTCCGTCGGCGCGCAACTCGTCGCGGTCGGTGCCGCTCTCGAGCTTCCGCACGGCTTCATCGGGTCGTCTGCCGAAGACTTTGTACAAGTGTTCGGCTTGCAGCCTGGACACATACACCTCACGCGTTGAACCGAAAAACGGTCTGCCACCCCCTCCGGCAGACCGTGGAGCGATGCGGGCTCTGTCCGCGTGGCACATGCACTAGTTGAAAGTGCGACGTGGTCCGCTCCGGTGGCGCGCCTGCCCGCACTTACACAACGCAAACGCGACCGTGACTCAGGTCACTGACCTGCGACGGAGGGAAAGTAAGCGGTTACCCGGAGCGACTGTCGGCACGGTGGGGCATCATCGGGTCTGTGACGCGACGCCTGATGCTCCTCGACACCGCCTCCCTGTACTTCCGCGCCTACTTCGGGGTTCCCGACTCGGTGCGCGCGCCGGACGGGACGCCCGTGAACGCCGTGCGCGGCCTCCTCGACTTCATCGGCCGCCTGGTGCACGACCACCGGCCGGACGAGCTGGTCGCCTGCTGGGACAACGACTGGCGGCCGCAGTGGCGGGTCGACCTGATCCCGACGTACAAGGCGCACCGGGTCGCCGAGGAGACGCCCGCCGGGCAGACGGACGAGGAGGAGATCCCGGACACGCTCTCCCCGCAGGTCCCGATCATCGAGGACGTGCTGGCGGCCCTCGGGATCGCCCGGGTCGGCGTCACGCCCTACGAGGCGGACGACATCATCGGCACGCTCACGGCGCGGGCGAGCGGCCCGGTCGACATCGTCACCGGCGACCGGGACCTCTATCAGCTGGTCGACGACGCCCGCCGGGTGCGCGTGCTCTACCCGCTCAAGGGCGTCGGCACCCTCCAGGTGACCGACGAGGCGTGGCTGCGCGAGAAGTACGGCGTGGACGGCGCGGGGTACGTCGATCTGGCGCTGCTGCGCGGCGACCCGAGCGACGGGCTCCCGGGCGTCCCCGGCATCGGCGAGAAGACGGCGGCGAAGCTGCTGGACGCGTACGGCGATCTCGACGGGATCATGGCCGCGGTGGACGACCCGAAGGCGAAGCTGACCCCTTCGCAGCGCAAGCGGCTGGACGAGTCGCGCGCCTATGTGGCCGTCGCGCCGAAGGTGGTCCGGGTGGCCGGGGACGTCCCCCTGCCCGACTTCGATCCGGCACTGCCGCGCGAGCCTCGCGACCCGGCCGCCCTGGAGGCGCTGGCGGAGCAGTGGGGGCTGGGCGGGGCCCTGCAGCGACTGCTGACCGTGCTTCAGCGGTGAAGTGCTAACTTAGGTATACCTAAGTCTTCGGAAGTCTACGAACCAGGGAGTACCTCGTGGCAGAGCGGCCGGCCCGGCAGGGACCCAAGGCCCAAGGGGCGCGGGTCGTGCGCACCGAGCAGATCACCCCGCACATGGTGCGGGTGGTCCTCGGCGGCGAAGGGCTCGCGGACTTCACCCTCTCCGGCTTCACCGACCACTACATCAAGCTGTGCTTCGCGCCCGAGGGCGCGGACTACGCGCACCCGTTCGACATGGCCGCGATCCGCGAGGAGTATCCGCGCGAGCTGTGGCCCACCACCCGTACGTACACGGTGCGTTCGTGGGACCCGGCCGCCCGGGAGATGGCCGTCGACTTCGTCGTGCACGGCGACGAGGGCCTGGCGGGACCGTGGGCCCAGCGGGCGCGGGTGGGCGAGCAGGTGACCTTCCTCGGTCCCGGCGGCGGTTACGGACCCGACGCCTCGGCGGACTGGCACCTGCTGGTCGGCGACGAGAGCGCGCTGCCGGCGATCGCGGCGGCGTTGGAGCAGATGCCCGCGGGCGCGCCGGTGCACGCCTTCGTCGAGGTGCCGGACGCCTCGGAGGAGCAGAAGATCGTCACGCCCGACGGGGTGGCCGTGACCTGGCTGCACCGCGGGGACCGGCCCGTCGGCGAGCTGCTGACCGCCGCCGTGAAGGGGCTCGACTTCCCCGAGGGCGAGATCCAGGCGTTCGTGCACGGGGAGGCGGGCTTCGTGAAGGAGATCCGCCGACACCTGCGCGTGGAGCGGCAGATCCCGCTGGCCCAGCTGTCGATCTCGGGCTACTGGCGTCTCGGCAAGGACGACGACGCCTGGCGTGCCGTCAAGCGCGAGTGGAACGAGCAGGTGGAGCGCGAGCAGGAGAGCGGTACGGCCGCCGCGTAGCGGCTTCGGCCGGCCGGGGTGCCCGCTCGCCCGGCCGGCCGACCCCGGACCCCGTCCGCCGCGCATCGCGGTGCGCGGGGTCCGCCCGTTGGGGGGGCACGGCGGGGCGGGGAGCCGGCCCCGGCTTCAGCCGCCCGCAGCACCCGCCTCCATACCACGGGGACCCTTCGCGCCACCGGAGTCTTCCGCGCCCCCGGACCCCTCCGAGCGACCGGACCCCTCCCTGGCACCGGCCCCCTCCGCGCCACCGCCCCCCTCCCGCTCGACCGGCCCCGAGAGGTACTCCGGCGACTCGAAGCGCCGGAAGGACACATCGATGTGCGCCAGCCTCCGCAGCGCGCCGAACATCGCCTCGCCGAGGACGGTTCCCACGACGACGCTCTCGACCAGGTCCTCGCGGGCCACCCGCCGCTGTACGTAGTCGAGGTCGGCGCGGGCGACCGGCTCGGCGGCGTCCGCGTAGACGTCCAGCAGGTCGATGTATCCGCCGTGTCCGGCCCTGCGCAGCGCGCACAGCACCCCCGCGAGCGATTCGGCGGCGGAGCCCCGCTCGTCCACCTCCCAGCCGCGCCGCCGCACCAGCTCGGCCACCTCCTCGCGCGCGTCCTCCAGTTCAGGCCCCGGCGTCTCCTGGCCGGTCGGCGTGACGCCGTCCGCCGCGACACCGAGCACCTCGTGCACCGGCTGCTCGGGATCGTCCATGGCCTCCAGGACCCCGCCGATGGTGGCGAGCGAGAGGCCGCCGACGTCCAGCAGCGCCCGGATCAGGCGCAGTCTGCGCTCGTGCCCGGGGCCGTAGTGCGCCTGGTTCGGGCTGGTCAACTCCCCTGCGGCCAGGAGTCCTTCACGTAGGTAGTACTTGATCGTCGGCACCGGGACCCCGGATCTGCGACTCAGTTCACCGATGCGCACCGCGTGTTCGCCCTTTCACCCTTGCCAGAAACCATCCCCATCATAGATAGTCCCCCTATCGGATAGCGGTAAGTGCGACTATCCATATTGGTCTCATCACCATCAGGGGGTCCCTCATGTCGTCCTGGCGTTCCTGGCATCGCCCGTTAGTCGTCTTCTCCGCCGCGATGGCCGCTCTCGCCGTCGTCTCCGCCGTCGGCCTCGTGGTCGACGACCGGATGCTGGTGGGCGCGCCGATCTGGGCGAAGCCGTTCAAGTTCGCCGTGTCCTTCACCGCGTACTGCCTGACGCTGGCCTGGATGCTGACGCTCCTCACGCGCGGGCGGCGGATCGGCCGGTGGGCGGGACACGTCGTCGTGCTGACGGGTCTGGCCGAGATGTTGATCATCACCGTGCAGGTCGTCCGGGGGAAGCGCAGCCACTTCAACACCGCGACCGCCTTCGACTCGGCGCTGTGGGACGCGATGGGGATGACCATCGTCGTTCTGTGGGCGGCCACGCTGGTGATCGCCGTCCTGCTGCTGCGCACCCGCCTCCCGGACCGTGCGACGGCTCTGGCCGTCCGGGGCGGCCTGCTGATCTCCCTGGCCGGCGCGGCTCTCGGCTTCCTGATGGCGCGGCCGAGCGAGAGCCAGCGGGCGGCCGGGAACCTCGACACGGCCGATGTGATCGGCGCGCATTCCGTGGGCGTACCGGACGGCGGCCCGTCCATGGCGCTGACCGGCTGGTCGACGACCGGAGGCGATCTGCGGGCCCCGCACTTCGTGGGCATGCACGCGCTCCAGATGCTCCCGCTGCTCCTGATCGCGCTGGTGCTGCTCGCGCCCCGCGTCGCTCCACTGCGCGACGCGGGGGTGCGGCTGCGCCTGGTACGGGTCGCCGTCGGCGGCTACGCGGCGCTCGTCGCGCTCATCACCTGGCAGGCGCTGCGGGGCCAGCCGCTGATCCACCCGGACGGGGCCACGCTGACCGTCGCCGGAGCGATCCTCGCGGGGGTGGCGTACGGGACCTGGAGGGCGCTGCGCCCGGTCGCCCCGGCCCGCCCGGCCCGTACCTCCTCCTCCGCCGCGGACAAGGAGCACGTGGCATGACCGGCGCACTGTTCGAGATCACGTTCTATCTGGCCGCCCCGTTCTGGCTGCTGATGATCTTCGCCCCCACCTGGTCCGGCACCGCCCGTGCCGTCGCCTCACCGCTGACCGTGCTCCCCGTGCTCGTCGTCTACGTCGTCCTGGCCGTCCCGGTGTTCCCGGAGCTCTGGACGGCGGTGAGCAGCCCGGACATCGACACCTTCCGTGATCTGACGGCGCTGGCGGGCGGAGCGGGGGCCGTCTGGGCGCAGGTGATCGCCTGGGATCTCCTGCTCGGGCAGTGGATGTACCTCCAGAGCCGTAAGCTCGGGCTCTCGCCGCTGCTGATGGGGCCGCTGCTGGTCCTGACGATCCTGCTGTCGCCGTTCGGGCTGCTGATCTTCCTCGCCGTTCGCGCTCTCCGGCTGCGCCGGCGTCGGCGCGAAACGCCGATCGGCTGAGTTGCGCGTCCTCCCGGGACCGGACCGGATCTGCGAAGATCGCCCGCACCCGACCAATCCGCTCGGCCGTCGGCTCCGTATCACTGCTGGAACCGACGATCGTCCCGGGAGGAAACCCGCGTGAAGGAAGCCGTACACATCAGTGGGGTGCCCTCGCCGGGTCCCGATCTCCAGGAGCTCCTGGTGCGGGTCGCGCGGGGTGACCAGGACGCGTTCGCCTCGGTGTACGAAGCGGTGAGCGGGCCCGTGCTCGGCCTGGTGCGCAGCGTGCTCCGCGATCCGGCCCAGTCGGAGGAGGTGGCACAGGAGGTGCTGGTGGAGGTGTGGCGCACCGCGCCCCGTTTCCAGGCCGCCCGGGGCAGCGCGATGAACTGGGTGCTCACCCTGGCCCACCACCGGGCCGTCGACCGGGTCCGCTCGGCCGAGGCCGCCGCAGCCCGGGAGCACAAGGCGGCACTGCTGGACCGGACGCCCGCCTTCGACGAGGTTTCCGAACAGGTCGAGACCCGGTTGGAGAGAGAACAGGTACGGCGCTGTATGCGCACCCTGTCCGAGCTGCAACGGGAGTCGGTGACCCTGGCCTACTACCGGGGCCTGACCTACCGTGAGGTCTCCGAACTCCTCTCCGTGCCGCTGGGCACCATCAAGACACGACTCCGCGACGGCCTCATCCGGCTGCGCGACTGCCTGGGGGTGAGCGCATGAGCACGGCCGACCTGCACACGCTGACAGGGGCCTATGCCCTGCACGCGCTGCCGGAGTCCGAACGGCAGGCGTTCGAGCGTCATCTGGAGGACTGCGAGGCCTGCACCCAGGAGGTGCGGGAGCTCTCGGCCACCGCCGCCCGGCTCGGCCTCGCCGTCGCCGAGGCCCCTCCGCGCGAGCTGCGCGAGAGGGTGCTGCGGGAGATCACGACCGTACGCCAGGAGACTCCGGCCCACGGCAGACGAGAGCGGACCGGTGGCGGCGGACGCACCGGACGGTGGTACGCCTACGCGCTCGCCGCCTGCATCGCGGCGGCCGCCGCGTTCGGCGGGGTCGCGGTCTGGCAGAACCAGGTGGCACAGGACGCGCGGCAGGAGGCGAACCAGGCGCAGCGGCAGAACGATCAGGTGGCGCAGGTGCTCTCCGCCCCGGACGCGAAGAGCTCTTCGGCCGAACTGGGCAGCGGCGCGCACGGCACCGTCGTCGTCTCGCAGAGCCACAACCGCGCGGTGCTCCTGGCCTCGGGGATGGAACGGCCGCCGAGCGGCAAGGTCTACCAGATCTGGTTCAACGACGAGGGCACCATGCGTTCGGCGGGCCTGATGGACCCGAAGGCGAGCGACGACGCGGTCCTGCTGGACGGTCCCGTGGACCGGGCGTCCGGCATGGGCATCACCGTCGAGCCCGCCGGGGGCTCCGCCGAACCGACCTCGTCGCCGGTGGCGCTGATGGACTTCCCGACCGCCTGACCGACCGCCTGACCGACACGGCCACTGACCAATGGCCGCTGACCGACCGGCCCCGCACCGTCCGGCCGCCGGTCGACGCATAGCGCAAGGGAGCACGTGTTCCATGAGTGTCGCGGTGGTGCTGTTCACCTCCGATCTGCGTCTGCACGACAACCCGGTACTGCGTGCCGCCCTGCGGGACGCGGACGAGGTCGTCCCGTTGTTCGTCCGGGACGACGCCGTCCACCGCGCGGGGTTCGACGCGCCCAACCGGCTGGCGTTCCTCGCGGACTGCCTGGCGGACCTGGACGCCGGACTCCGTGACCGGGGCGGCAGGCTGATCGTCCGCCAGGGCGAGACGCCCCGCGAGGTGAAGCGGGTCGTCGGGGAGACCGGGGCGGAGTCCGTGCACGTCGCCGCCGGCGTCAGCCGGTACGCGGCACGGCGCGAGGAGCGGATCCGGGAGGCCCTCACGGGCACGGGCTGCGAGCTGCGCATCCATGACGCGGTGGTCACCGCGCTCGCTCCGGGCCGGGTGGTCCCGACGGGCGGCAAGGACCACTTCGCGGTGTTCACCCCGTACTTCCGCCGTTGGGAGGCGGAGGGAGTACGGGGCACACTGACCGCTCCCCGCACGGTCCGGGTACCGGACGACGTCTCCGGCGACCCGCTCCCGGACCGGGACAGCGTCAAGGATCTCTCCCCCGGCCTGGCCCGGGGCGGCGAGGAGGCAGGCCGCAAGCTGGTGACCTCCTGGCTGCACGGCCCCATGGCCGACTACGAGGACGGCCACGACGACCTGGCCGGCGACGCCACCTCACGGCTCTCCCCGCATCTGCACTTCGGTACGGTCTCCGCCGCCGAACTGGCCAACCGCGCACGGGAGAAGGGCGGACCCGGCGGCGAGGCGTTCGTCCGGCAGCTGGCCTGGCGCGACTTCCACCACCAGGTCCTCGCGGCCCGCCACGACGCCTCCTGGTCCGACTACCGGCCGCGCCACGACCGCTGGCGCTCCGACGAGGAGGAGATCGACGCCTGGAAGACCGGGCACACCGGCTATCCGCTGGTGGACGCGGCGATGCGGCAGCTCGCGCACGAGGGCTGGATGCACAACCGGGGCCGGATGCTGGCCGCGAGCTTCCTCACCAAGACGCTGTACGTGGACTGGCGGGTGGGCGCCCGCCACTTCCTCGACCTGCTGGTCGACGGGGATGTGGCGAACAACCAGCTCAACTGGCAGTGGGTGGCGGGCACCGGCACGGACACCCGCCCCAACCGCATCCTCAACCCGGTGATCCAGGGCAAGCGCTTCGACCCCCGCGGCGATTACGTACGGCGGTGGGTGCCGGAGCTGGCGGAGGTGGACAAGTCCGCGATCCACGAGCCCTGGAAGCTGGCGGGCCTGGACCGGGCAGCCGTCGACTACCCGGACCCGGTGGTGGACCTGGCCGAGGCCCGGTCCCGCTTCGAACGCGCGCGCGGCCTGGACTGACCGTACGAGCAGACGGAAGGGCCCGTTCCGC
>NZ_JBHXPF010000075.1:0-31683 GCF_042718715.1 Streptomyces sp. NPDC058576
GGCGCGCGCCGGGCTCCTGCGTGTCGCACCACGCTCCGGTCCGGGAAGGCCGGCCGGCCGTCGGGGCAGGCCGCGCGCGTCACTCCGTGAAGGCCGCGCACACCGCCTCGTACTCCCGCGTCCACCACACCGCCAGGGCCGACACCGCGGGGAACTGCGGGTCGGCCCTGCGGTCGTCCAGGCGGTAGCGCCAGCGGAGTATCCAGAAGTCGTTGAGCCGCTCCCACCACACCCGGTGCACCGCGGCCGCCAGCTCCACGGACCCCGCCCCGGCGGCCCGCCGGTACGCGCGGGCGTACGCCCGCACCTTCGCGAGGTCCAGCTCCCCGTCCGGCCGGACGAAGAAGATCGCCGCCGCCCGGACCGCCTCCTCGGCGCGCGGCTGTACGTCCAGCCGGTCCCAGTCCACGATCGCGACCGGGTCGGCGCCCCGGTAGAGCAGGTTCAGCGGGTGGAAGTCCCCGTGGACCCAGCCGGTTGCGGGCCCGTCCGGAGTGGGCGGGCGCCGGTGGGCGTGCTGTTCGAGCAGGGCGCGGCGCTCCACGAGCCGGTGGACGGCGAGTTCGTCGAAGGCGTCGCGGGGGGTGTTCCGGTCGCCCTGCCCGCGCGCGGCGGCCAGCAGGTCGTCGATCAGCGCGAAGGTGTCGGCGGCGTCCGGGCTGTGGTGCCCCGGCCGGGCGGGAGGACTCGCGGGACGCGGGCCGTCGCGCGGCGCCATCACCTGCTCCAGGCCGGTGTGCACGGTGCCGAGAAGCGTTCCGAGCCGGCGCGACTGGGACAGGGTCAGCTGGGCGCCGACCCGGTGGAGGCCGTCGACCCAGGGGTGCAGGGCGTAGCAGCGTTCGCCGATCACGGTGACGGTGTCGCCCCGGGTGTCCGTCAGGGGCGGGACGACGGGGACGCCGAGCGACTGCAGGCGCTGGGTGGCGCGGTGCTGGCGCACGATCGCGGCGCGTTCGCCGCTGGTGTCGTCCAGGTGCTTCTTGTCGAGATGGTGCTTGAGGAAGTACGAGCCGCTCGTGGTGGAGACGCGGTACCCGTGGTTCAGCAGGCCTTTGGTGATCGGCTCGCAGGCGAGCGGCTCGCCCACGCCCGGGTAACGGCGCAGCACCTCGCCGACCGGGGGAACAGGTGGGCGAGTGACATATGAGCGCGGCACTTACCAGATGTTAGATCACTCTGCGTGTCCGGTTCGCGGACTTGCGGTCACGCCACCGGTGCGCTAGGGCCGAGGGCCTGGGCGAAGTCGAGGACGTGTTCCGTGACGAAGTGCGGATCGACCCGGAGATAGGCCGGCGCGTAGGGCTCCCCGTTGACGCTGACCGGGGCCTCGCCGAACAGTTCCTCCTGCTCGGGGCAGAGGCGCACGATCTCGGCGGGCCCGGTGAACTGCACCGACCACAGGTTGCCGCCGCCGCCGGAGGCCGCGTCGTTGTAGTTGTCCGCCCCGTACGCGACGACGCTCCCGTCGCACGCCTCATGGTGGCCGAAACCCCGGTGCATCCGCAGCAGGATGCGCCCGTCGCTCACGATGTGCCGGGCCACCGCCAGGAACGGCAGGGCCCGCATGCTGGTCGCGAGACGGCCGTACGGGACCCGGCCGAGCAGCTCGATCGGGTCGGCCCGCTCGATCGTGCCGACCGCGCGGCGTGCGTGGCGGGAGCCGTGGGAGTCGAAGGACATGGCTTCCACTGTCCCCCCGGGCGTAGGGGCCGCGTAAGAGTCCCCTGCCCCGGGTGGCCCGGGACCAAAGTCCCCCGCGGCGGGTCGGAGTTCAGCGACGCTCGGCCTGGAGCCGCGCGACGTACGCGGCGGCCTGCGAACGCCGCTCCATGCCCAGCTTGGACAGCAGGCTGGAGACGTAGTTCTTGATGGTCTTCTCGGCGAGGTGCAGGCGCTCCCCGATGACCCGGTTGGTCAGGCCCTCGCCGATCAGGTCCAGGATCTTGCGCTCCTGTTCGGTGAGACCGGCGAGCTTGTCGTCGCCCTTGCCGCTGCCCCCGTCGCGCAGCCGCTCCAGCACCCGGGCGGTCGCCACCGGGTCCAGCAGGGATTTTCCGGCGGCCACGTCCCGTACGGCATTCAGCAGTTCATTGCCGCGGATCGCCTTCAGCACATATCCCGACGCGCCCGCCATGATCGCGTCGAAAAGCGCCTCGTCGTCGGCGTACGAGGTGAGCATCAGGCATTTGATGTTCTCGTCCTGGGAACGGACTTCCCGGCACACCTCCACCCCGCTGCCGTCCGGCAGCCGCACGTCGAGCACCGCCACATCGGGCCGCGTCGCCGGGATCCGCACCAGGGCGTCCGCGGCCGTGCCGGCCTCGCCGACCACCTCGATGTCTGGCTCGACGGAGAGCAGCTCATGGACGCCACGCCGGACGACTTCATGATCGTCGAGCAGAAATACCGTGATTTTTCCATCTTCGCGCACGGTCGCAGTCTCACATACTCGCCTCCCCTTCGCTCTTCCCTGGCGCTGATCCGCGGGATAACGTGCCGTTGTTCCGGCGGCCTGCAAGGCTGTTTCCAGTGCCCTGACCAGCAGAGCTTCGCGATTTTTTCGATTTACTTGGAAATCCAAGCAAAATCGCAGGTCAGATAGGGTTTCGCAGTTATGCGATGCACTGGGTAACGTGCCTATGACAGGGCGCTCGCCGGGGCACCTGTCACGCCTGATCCCGGCTGACCGGCACCCACCCCGTGCACGGCTGTCGGATTCAGGCGAGCCGCACTGGTTCCCGGCAGACCCCGGGGGCCGGACCGACGGAGGAGCACGCACGTGACCGTGGAGAGCACTGCCGCCGCGCGTAAACCGCGACGCGCCAGTAAGCGGACCAGCGCCGCGAAGAAGCCGCAGAGTTCCGAGCCCCAGCTCGTACAGCTGCTGACGCCCGAGGGTGAGCGCGTCGAGCACCCGGACTACAGCATCGACCTGAGCGCCGACGAGCTGCGCGGCCTGTACCGGGACATGGTCCTCACGCGCCGCTTCGACGCCGAGGCGACCGCCCTCCAGCGTCAGGGCGAGCTGGGCCTGTGGGCCTCGCTGCTCGGCCAGGAGGCCGCCCAGATCGGCAGTGGCCGGGCCCTGCGCGACGACGACTACGTCTTCCCGACCTACCGGGAGCACGGGGTCGCCTGGTGCCGCGGCGTCGACCCGACCAATCTGCTCGGCATGTTCCGCGGCGTGAACCACGGCGGCTGGGACCCGAACAGCAACAACTTCCACCTCTACACGATCGTCATCGGCTCGCAGACGCTGCACGCCACCGGCTACGCCATGGGCGTCGCCAAGGACGGCGCGGACTCCGCCGTGATCGCGTACTTCGGTGACGGGGCCTCCAGCCAGGGCGACGTCGCCGAGTCGTTCACCTTCTCCGCGGTCTACAACGCCCCGGTCGTCTTCTTCTGCCAGAACAACCAGTGGGCCATCTCCGAGCCCACCGAGCGCCAGACCCGCGTGCCGCTCTACCAGCGCGCCCAGGGCTACGGCTTCCCCGGCGTCCGGGTCGACGGCAACGACGTCCTCGCCTGCCTCGCCGTCACCCGCTCCGCGCTGGAGCGGGCCCGCCGCGGCGAGGGCCCGACCCTCGTCGAGGCGTTCACCTACCGGATGGGCGCCCACACCACCTCCGACGACCCGACGAAGTACCGGGCCGACGAGGAACGGGCCGCCTGGGAGGCCAAGGACCCGATCCTGCGGCTGCGCGCGTACCTGGAGAAGGAGAAGCTCGCGGACGAGGCCTTCTTCACCGCGCTGGACGAGGAGAGCGAGACCCTCGGCAAGCGGGTACGGGAAGCGGTACGCGCGATGCCCGACCCGGACCCGATGGCCCTGTTCGAGCACGGCTACGCCGACGGCAGCTCCCTCGTGGACGAGGAGCGGGCCCAGTTCGCCGCCTACCAGGCATCGTTCGCCGACTCTGCCGAGGAGGGCAAGTAGCCATGGCCGTGGAAAAGATGTCCATCGCGAAAGCGCTCAACGAGTCGCTCCGCCTCGCCCTCGACACCGACCCCAAGGTCCTCATCATGGGCGAGGACGTCGGCAAGCTCGGCGGGGTCTTCCGTATCACCGACGGACTCCAGAAGGACTTCGGCGAGGACCGGGTGATCGACACCCCGCTCGCCGAGTCCGGCATCGTCGGCACGGCGATCGGCCTGGCCCTGCGCGGCTACCGCCCCATCGTCGAGATCCAGTTCGACGGCTTCGTCTTCCCCGCGTACGACCAGATCGTCACCCAGCTCGCCAAGATGCACGCCCGCGCGCTCGGCAAGGTCAAGCTGCCGGTCGTCGTGCGGATCCCGTACGGCGGCGGCATCGGCGCGGTCGAGCACCACAGCGAGTCCCCCGAGGCGCTCTTCGCGCACGTCGCGGGCCTGAAGGTGGTCTCGCCGTCCAACGCGAGCGACGCCTACTGGATGATGCAGCAGGCCGTCCAGAGCGACGACCCGATCATCTTCTTCGAGCCCAAGCGGCGTTACTGGGACAAGGGCGAGGTCGACACCGAGTCCATCCCCGGCCCGCTGCACAAGG
This sequence comes from Streptomyces sp. NPDC058576, assembly GCF_042718715.1. NCBI lineage: Bacteria > Bacillati > Actinomycetota > Actinomycetes > Kitasatosporales > Streptomycetaceae > Streptomyces > Streptomyces sp. NPDC058576. The sequence continues at coordinate 4,535 of NZ_JBHXPF010000075.1, forward strand.
CCGTGACCGCCCGCGAGGGCAGCGACCTCACGCTCGTCGCGTACGGGCCGATGGTCAAGGTCTGCCTGGAAGCGGCCGCGGCCGCCCAGGAGGAGGGCAAGTCGATCGAGGTCCTGGACCTGCGCTCGATGTCCCCGATCGACTTCGACGCCGTCCAGACGTCGGCGGAGAAGACCGGCCGGGTCGTGGTCGTCCACGAGGCGCCCGTCTTCTACGGCTCCGGCGCGGAGATCGCCGCCCGGATCACCGAGCGCTGCTTCTACCACCTCGAAGCCCCCGTGCTGCGGGTCGGCGGCTACCACGTCCCCTACCCGCCGGCCCGGCTGGAGGACGAGTACCTGCCCGGCCTGGACCGGGTGCTCGACGCCGTCGACCGCTCGCTGGCGTTCTGAGGAGAGGGTTCGTGACGACGATGACCGAAACGTCTGCTCGCTTCCGTGAGTTCAAGATGCCCGACGTGGGCGAAGGACTGACCGAGGCCGAGATCCTCAAGTGGTTCGTCCAGCCCGGCGACACCGTCACCGACGGCCAGGTCGTGTGCGAGGTCGAGACCGCGAAGGCGGCCGTCGAGCTGCCGATCCCGTTCGACGGGGTGGTGCACGAGCTGCGCTTCCCCGAGGGCACGACCGTCGACGTCGGCCAGGTGATCATCGCGATCGACGTGGCCCCGGGCAGCGGCGACGCGCCCGCTCCGGCCGCCGCTCCGGTCCAGGAGCCGGTGGAGACGCCGGAGGCCGAGGCCGAGCCGAAGGGCCGCACGCCGGTCCTGGTCGGCTACGGGGTCGCCGAGTCCTCCACCAAGCGCCGCCCGCGCAAGGGGGCGGCCGCCGCTCCGGAGGCCGCCGCCGTCGCGGCGGCGGTGCAGGCCGAGCTGAACGGACACGCGGCGCCTGCTCCCGCCGCTGCTCCCGCTGTGCCGGCACAGGCCGGTGTGCCGGGTGGCCGTCCGCTCGCCAAGCCGCCGGTCCGCAAGCTGGCCAAGGACCTGGGCATCGACCTGGCGACGGTCACCCCGACCGGCAAGGACGGGATCATCACCCGCGAGGACGTCCACGCGGCGGCGGCTCCGGTCGCTGCCGAGGCCCCCGCGGCGGTCCCGGCCGCCGAGCCGGTGGCGGCGGCCGCCACCGAACCCCGGGCCGCCGTGGGTTCCGCCCGCGAGACCCGTATCCCGGTCAAGGGCGTCCGCAAGGCCATCGCGCAGGCGATGGTCGGCAGCGCGTTCACCGCGCCGCACGTCACCGAGTTCGTCACGGTCGACGTGACGCGCACGATGAAGCTCGTGGCCGAGCTCAAGGAGGACAAGGACATGGCGGGGGTGCGGGTCAACCCGCTCCTGATCATCGCCAAGGCCCTCCTCGTCGCGATCAAGCGGAACCCCGAGGTCAACGCCGCCTGGGACGAGGCCAACCAGGAGATCGTGCAGAAGCACTACGTGAACCTGGGCATCGCGGCGGCCACCCCGCGCGGTCTGATCGTGCCGAACATCAAGGACGCGCACGACCAGACGCTGCCGCAGCTCGCGGCGTCCCTGGGCGAACTGGTCACCACGGCCCGGGACGGCAAGACCTCCCCGGCCGCGATGGCGGGCGGCACGGTGACGATCACCAACGTCGGCGTCTTCGGCGTCGACACCGGTACGCCGATCCTCAACCCGGGCGAGTCCGCGATCCTGGCGGTCGGCGCGATCAAGCTCCAGCCGTGGGTCCACAAGGGCAAGGTGAAGCCGCGTCAGGTCACCACGCTGGCCCTGTCGTTCGACCACCGCCTGGTCGACGGCGAGCTGGGCTCCAAGGTGCTGGCCGATGTGGCGGCGATCCTGGAGCAGCCGAAGCGCCTGATCACCTGGGCGTGACGGGTTTACCCGCAGCGCGTACGCGAAGGGGCCCTGCTCGCACACACCGTGCGGGCAGGGCCCCTTCGCGTACCGCTTTCCGCGTTACTTCTTGAAGCCGTAGTCCATCAGCTTCTTCGCGTCGGCGGTGCGGTTGGCCTCGGAGGTCGAGGTGAGCACGGTGCCGATGACCGTCTTGCCCTTGCGGGTGGCCGCGAAGACCAGGCAGTACTTGGCGGTCGGGCCGGAGCCGGTCTTGACGCCGATCGCGCCGCTGTAGCTGCTGAGCAGCTTGTTGGTGTTGGTCCACGACATGTAGCGGTAGCCACCGCTCTTCGTGGTCACCTTCTGCTTCGTCGACTTCGCCTTGACGACGGTGCGGAACGCGGAGTTCTTCATGGCCTTGCTGGCGATCTTCGTCAGGTCACGGGGGGTGGAGTAGTTGTTGCCGTTCCCGATGCCGTCGAAGGAGTCGAAGCGGGTGTTCTTCAGCTTGAGGCTCTTCGCCGTGGAGTTCATCTTGCCGATGAACGACTTCACGCGGGCCGCACGGGTCTTGCCGGAGCCGAACTTGTCGGCCAGGGCGTACGCGGCGTCACATCCGGAGGGGAGCATCAGGCCGTAGAGGAGCTGGCCCACGGTGACCTTGTCGCCGACGATCAGCCGGGCGGACGAGGCGTTCTTCGAGACGATGTAGTCGCTGTACGCCTTCTGGATCGTGACCTTGGACTTCAGGTTCACGTTCTTCTGCGACAGGACGACCAGCGCCGTCATGATCTTCGTGGTCGAGCCGGTGGCCCGGCGGGTGTCGGCGGACTTGGTGAAGAGGGTCTTCCCGGTGCCGTCGTTCATCACGAAGCCGCCCTTGGCGACGATCTTCGGAGCCGGTGGCGCGGCGGCGTGTGCCGTGGAGGCGAAAGCACTGCCCGCGAGCACCGCACCGGCGGTGAGCGTCACGGTGGCCGTGACGGTGACGCGATTTATGCGCTTGATGCCGATTTTCAAGTGAACGCTCCAAATGCCCCTGATGTGCGGCCACATATGGGTGCCGCTCGGTGGTGAGACTCCTGGGCCGGGGCAATGGATGCGTTACCGAACGGGTGATTTTCCGCAGCCTTGACCCTGGCTGGCCGGTGCGCAGCAGCCTTTGCCCCGCCAGGCGTCGCGGCCCTCCTTGACCGCGATGACGGAGATGGCGAGAGCGGCGACCGGGTCGGCCCAGGACCAGCCGAGCGTGGCGTTGAGGACCAGTCCGACGAGCAGGACGGCGGAGAGGTACGTGCACAGCAGGGTCTGCTTCGAGTCCGCGACGGCGGAGGCGGATCCGATCTCGCGCCCGGCCCTCCTTTGGGCGGCCGACAGGAACGGCATGACCGCCAGCGAGAGCGCGGCGATGACGATGCCGAGCGGGGACGGCTCGGCCTCGCCGGTCCCGGTCAGCGCCCGGACCGCGTCGACGGCGACGTATGCGGCGAGCGCGAAGAACGATACGGAGATGATGCGCAGGGCGGTCCTCTCCCGGGTCTCGCGCACCGCGTGCTCGCGGGCGGAGAACTGCCAGGCGACCGCGGCGGCGGAGGAGACCTCGATGACGGAGTCCAGGCCGAAGCCGACCAGCGCGCTGGAGGAGGCGATCGTTCCGGCGGTGAGGGCGATCACCGCCTCGATGACGTTGTAGGCGATGGTGACGGCGACCAGCAGCCGTATCCGGCGGGTGAGCGCGTCCCGGCGGGCCGGGGAGGGGCCGAGGGAGAGCGCGGTCATCAGCAGCAGCCCTTCGTCTCCGCGTCCGGGCACGTGCGGTCGGTCTCGACGGCCAGCACCGCGGAGCGCAGGTCCCCCAGCGCGCTGCCGAGCCGTTCGTCGGCCAGCTCGTAACGCGTCCGGCGGCCGTCCGGCACGGTGACCACCAGGCCGCAGTCGCGCAGGCAGGCCAGGTGGTTGGAGAGCCGGGTGCGCGAGATGCCGAGTGCCTCGGCGAGGTCGGAGGGGTACGCCGGGGCCTCGCGGAGCGCGAGCAGCAGGCGGCAGCGGATCGGGTCGGCGAGCGCGCGGCCGAACCGCGCGAGCACCTCGATGTCGGAAGCGACGGTCAGCATGGGGTGACAGTACAGCGATCTCTGAATTCAGGGAAGCGTGAACCATGAGGACCTCCGGTCGTTCCAGAGGTCCAGAATCCGGACGCCGCTCCTTATGCGTGCATGTTGTATCTATGCTGTGCGCATGCCTGCCGCCGCCTCCGCCCCCGTCCGGCCCACTCCCTCCTCCCTCAAGCGCCCGCCCGCCGCCGAGCGGGTCTACGCGCACATCAAGGAAGCCGTTCTGGACCGGCGCTACGAGGGTGGGACGCTGCTCACCGAAGGGGATCTGGCGGACGCGGTCGGCGTCTCGCGGACGCCCGTGCGCGAGGCGCTGCTGCGGCTGGAGGTCGAGGGGCTGATCAAGCTCTACCCGAAGAAGGGCGCCCTCGTCCTCGCCGTCTCCGCGCAGGAGATCAAGGACGTGGTCGAGACCCGGCTGCTGGTGGAGGAGTTCGCGGCGCGCAAGGCGGTCCCCGCGTCGCCGCGGTTGATCGAGCGCCTCGAACAGCTCCTGGAGGAGCAGCGGCAGTTGGCGGAGGCCGGCGACCTGGCGGCGGTGGCCGTCAAGGACCGCTGCTTCCACGCCGAGATCGTGAAGAACGCCGGCAACGAGATCCTCTCGCGCCTCTACGACCAGCTGCGCGACCGTCAGCTGCGGATGGGCGTCGCGGTGATGGAGGCCCACCCGGGCAGGATCGAGGCCAACATCACCGAGCACGGTGAGCTGCTGGAGGCGATCCGGGCCGGGGACGCCGAGGGGGCGGCCCTGGTCGTGCGCCGCCATGTCGGCCGGGTGCGGGTGCTGGTGCGGGGTGAGGACCGGTGAGTTCGGCCGCCCCCACGCTCTCCCTGCCCGGTGACCCGCCCGGCGGCCGGCGTGCCGCCTGGGTCTGGGGCATCGGCGTCGCCGTCTACTTCGTCGCGATCATCTTCCGTACGAGCCTGGGCGTCGCCGGACTCGACGCCGCCGACCGGTTCGACGTCAACGCCTCGGCGCTCTCGACGTTCTCCATCCTCCAGCTCCTGGTCTACGCGGGCATGCAGATACCCGTAGGGCTGATGGTCGACCGGCTCGGCACCAAGAGGGTCCTCACCATCGGGGTCGTCCTGTTCACCGTCGGGCAGCTCGGCTTCGCGCTCTCCCCCTCGTACGGGATGGCGCTGGCGGCACGCGCCCTGCTCGGCTGCGGCGACGCGATGACGTTCATCAGCGTGCTGCGGCTCGGCAGCCGCTGGTTCCCGGCCCGGCGCGGGCCGCTGATCGGGCAGGTCGCGGCGCTGTTCGGGATGGCGGGCAACCTCGTCTCGACGCTGTTCATCGCGCGGGCGCTGCACAGCTACGGCTGGACCACGACGTTCGTCGGGAGTTCGCTGGCGGGCGTCGTGGTGCTGGTGCCGCTCCTGCTGTTCCTCAAGGACCACCCCGAGGGCCACGAGCCGCCGCCCGCCGAGCACGCCGGGGCCGCGTACGTCCGGCGGCAGATCGCCGCCGCCTGGCGGGAGCCCGGGACCCGGCTCGGGATGTGGGTGCACTTCACCACGCAGTTCCCGGCGATGGTGTTCCTGCTGCTGTGGGGCATGCCGTTCCTGGTCGAGGCGCAGGGGCTGAGCCGGGGCACGGCGGGCACGCTGCTCACCCTGGTCGTGCTGTCCAACATGGTGGTCGGGCTCGTCTACGGGCAGATCATCGCCCGCCACCACGAGGCACGCGTCCCGATCGCGCTGGGCACGGTGGCGACGACGGCCCTGCTCTGGGCGTCCGCGATCCTCTACCCGGCCGACCACACGCCGATGTGGCTGCTGGTCGTCCTGTGCCTGGTGCTCGGCACCTGCGGACCGGCCTCGATGGTCGGCTTCGACTTCGCCCGGCCGGCCAACCCGCCCGAGCGTCAGGGAACCGCGTCGGGAATCGTCAACATGGGCGGGTTCGTCGCCTCGATGACCACCCTGTTCGCCGTCGGGGTCCTGCTGGACGCCACGGGCGACAACTACCGCGTCGCGTTCGCCTCGGTCTTCGTCCTGGAGGCGCTCGGCGTCACCCAGATCCTGCGGCTGCGCCGCCGGGCGGCGCTCAGGGAACGCGACCACCACGTGGTCAGCCGCGTCGAGGCCGTGCACGTACCTGCGTAGCCCTCCCGCGCACGTGCCCGCGTGACCCCCCGGGGCGCGGGCACGTACCCGGTGAAGCGGCCACGGGGTAACGGAGTCACGGGGTCACGGCGAAGTTGTCCAGGATCGCGGTGGCCAGCTCCTGGTCGCCCTCGACCTTGATCCGGTCGGCGACGGCCGCGTGACGGACCCGGCCGCAGGCGAGCCGGACGTACGTCTCCCAGTCCAGCGACAGCGTCACGGCGGGGCCCAGCGACGGCGCGCCGTCGATCGAACCGCGGCCCTCCGCGTCGACCCGAACCGTCCGCAGGAACTCCACCGGGCCGTGCACGTCGAAGACGACCGCCGAATTGGCGGGCGCTCCCGCGCTCTTGGCGACCACCTTCGGCAGCCCGGCGAGCAGCATGTCCCGGGTGATCAGCGCGCCGGGGGAGTCCAGGTTGCCCGGCTGACCGAGCGTCGCGCGCAGGTCCTGTTCGTGCACCCAGACGTCGAAGGCCCGCAGGTGCAACGCCGTTTCGAGGGTCTGCTCGGTGCCCAGCGGGGCGCGGACCGTGGTCTCGGGGGCGCGTGACTCGTTGCGGAGCTGGCGGGCCCGGCGGATGAGAACGTACTCCAGCTCGGCGGTGATCTCCGGGGAGGTGTGGTGCCGCCGGACGTCGACCTGCATCTCCATGTACCGGGCGAAGTCGCTCTGTACGTGGTAGAGGTCGCGCGGCAGGGTGTGGATCGGCCGGGGATCGCCGAGCATCTCGCACTCCATGCCGATGACGTGCGACACGATGTCGCGCACCGACCACCCCGGGCAGGGCGTACGGCGGTTCCACTCGCTCTCGGCGAGGGGCTTCACCAGCTCGGCTATGGCCTCGATGGAGTGGGTCGCGGCGTCGGCGTAGGTCTGGAGGCTGGGATGGACGGTCACGGGACCCCTCGTGCGGTTCTGCGGTGCATGGGCTTAGGAGAGCAGGGAGTGCTGGCGGGTGGGCGGGCACTGACGGCGCTGTCGGCGAGCTGCGTGGGAGGTTCGACCGCTAAGTTACGCTGCGAGCAGGCACCCCGGCAGTGCTTTCGTGTGACGATCGTAGGCCCGTGTTGACGGCTTGAATGCCAGGACGGTGGTAGTGTGCGCGCCTCCCTCATCCAGATCGCAGTAGACCCGGACGAATCCGTCGAGGCCCGCAGGGTGCGAGCGGCTTCCCTGGTGGTCGCCCAGCGGGGCGCTGACCTGGTGGTCCTTCCTGAACTCTGGCCGGTCGGGGCGTTCGCCTACACCGCCTTCGAGGCGGAGGCCGAGCCGCTGGAGGGGCCCACGCACGAGGTGATGGCGAAGGCCGCGGCCGAGGCCGGTGTCTGGCTGCACGCCGGATCCTTCGTCGAACGCGCGGACGACGGCACCCTCTACAACACCAGCCTGGTCTTCTCGCCCGAGGGCGAGCGCTCGGCCTTCTACCGCAAGATCCACCGCTTCGGCTTCGACCAGGGCGAGGCGGTGATGATGGGCGCGGGCGAGGAGTTGGTGACCGTCGCCCTGCCGGAGACCACCCTGGGCCTCGCCACATGCTACGACCTCCGCTTCCCCGAGCAGTTCCGGGGGCTCGTCGACGCGGGCGCCGAGACGCTGATCGTCGCGGCGGGCTGGCCCGAGCGCCGGCGCTCCCACTGGACGCTCCTGGCGCAGGCCCGCGCCGTGGAGAACCAGGCGTACGTCCTGGCCGTCGGGACGGCGGGCACCCACGCCGACGTCCAGCAGGCCGGCCACAGCATGGTCGTCGACCCGTGGGGCGAGGTGCTGGCCCGGGCGGGCGCGGACGAGGAGATCCTGACCGTCGAGCTGGACGCGGACAAGGTGCGGGCGACGCGGGAGCAGTTCCCGGCGCTGAAGGGCCGCCGTCTGGGGCTCGCGCCGCCGCCGCTCTGAGGGCTGCCCGGGAGCCTCCCGAGCAGCTGTGCGCGAGAGGCCCGACGTTTCACGTGAAACAGTGCGCAACTCCCACGGGCGGGCGGGCGCTTCAGTCCTCGTTGTCCTTGTCCGCCAGCACGATCACGCACATCGCCACGGCGATGAGCAGCGCGGTGTCGGCGTCGTCCCGGACGACGTCGATGCCGTACGTGTCCCGCAGGGTCAGCCAGCGGCGCGAGATCTGGGCCAGCAGCTCACCGTCGTAGTCGATGGCGAACTCGCGGTCCAGGATCTTGCCGCTGACGTCCAGCTCCGTGCCGTCGACCAGCGTCACCCGGTAGTGGTTGCGGAGCAGCGACAGCCGCTTGCGCTTGACCTTGGCCAGCTCCTCGCCGCCCCGCTCGATGAGCATCGTGTCCCGCAGGCTGATCAGCTTCTGCCGCAGCTCGACGAGGACCCGGCCGTCGGCGTCCTTCAGCTCGAAGGTGTCGCGCAGCCGCATCGCCTTGCCGTCGACCAGGAAGACCTTCCGGCCCCCGTCGTCCTCGATCCAGTAGTCGTCACCGATGGCGAACAGCCGCTCACGTACGAGAAGTCTCATGGGTCACAGGTTCCCCCGGGGCCCGGCGGAATGCGCGCAGGCGGTCACGGTGTTGACTGGTGGCATGGCTACACGTGCACGCGTCCGCGCCCCCGAACTCATCGGCAAAGGCGGCTGGCTCAATACAGGCGACCAGCAGTACACCCTCGCTGACCTGCGAGGACGCATCGTCATCCTCGACTTCTGGACGTTCTGCTGCGTGAACTGTCTGCACGTCCTGGACGAGCTGCGCGAGCTGGAGGAGAAGCACCGCGACACGGTGGTGATCATCGGCGTCCACTCGCCGAAGTTCGTCCACGAGGCCGAGCACCAGGCCGTCGTCGACGCGGTCGAGCGCTACGAGGTCCACCACCCCGTCCTCGACGACCCCGAGCTGGCCACGTGGAAGCAGTACGCCGTCCGCGCCTGGCCGACGCTCGTCGTGATCGACCCCGAGGGCTATGTCGTCGCCCAGCACGCGGGCGAGGGCCACGCGCACGCCATCGAGAAGCTCGTCGAGGAGCTGGAGGCCGAGCACGGGGCCAAGGGGACGCTGCGCCGCGGCGACGGCCCGTACGTCGCGCCCGAGCCCGTCGCCACGCATCTGCGGTTCCCCGGCAAGGCGCTGCTCCTGCCCGACGGCGGCTTCCTGGTCTCCGACACCACCCGCCACCGCATCGTCGAGCTGGACGCGGACGGCGAGACCGTTCGACGCCACTTCGGCACGGGCGAACGCGGGTTGAGCGACGGCGGCCCGGACCAGGCCCGGTTCAGCGAACCGCAGGGGCTCGCCGCGCTCCCCGACGGCCGGATCGCCGTCGCGGACACCGTCAACCACGCGATCCGCGCCCTGGACCTCACGACCGGGGTGACCAGCACCCTCGCCGGGACCGGCCGCCAGTGGTGGCAGGGGACCCCGACCAGCGGTCCGGCGCGCGAGGTGGACCTCTCCTCGCCGTGGGACCTCGCCTGGTTCGGCGACCGGCTGTGGATCGCCATGGCGGGCGTGCACCAGCTGTGGTCGTACGACCCGGAGGCCCAGGCCGTACGCGTCGCCGCCGGGACCACCAACGAGGGCCTGGTCGACGGGCCGGCCGCCGAGGCCTGGTTCGCCCAGCCGTCCGGGCTCGCCGTCTCCGCCGACGGGGAGCGGCTCTGGGTCGCCGACTCGGAGACCTCCGCGCTGCGCTGGGTCGACCGCGACGGGCACGTCCACACCGCCGTCGGCACCGGCCTCTTCGACTTCGGCCACCGCGACGGGGCAGCCTCCCAGGCGCTCCTGCAACACCCGCTCGGCGTGACCGCGCTGCCCGACGGGTCCGTCGCGATCAGCGACACGTACAACCACGCACTGCGCCGCTACGACCCGGCCTCCGGCGAGGTCACCACGCTGGCCACCGATGTCCGCGAGCCCAGCGACGCGGTGCTGGTCGACGGCGATCTCGTCGTCGTCGAGTCGGCCCGGCACCGGCTGACCCGTCTCCGGCTGCCCGAGGAGGCGGTCCAGGTGGTGGATCAGGCGCACCGCACCCAGCGGGCCGCCACCGAGATCGCCCCCGGCACCCTCCGCCTCGACGTGGTCTTCCAGGCGCCCGCCGGGCAGAAGCTGGACACCCGCTACGGCCCCTCGACCCGGCTCCTGGTCTCCGCCACCCCGCCCGAGCTGCTGGCGGAGGGCTCCGGCGCGGGAACGGACCTCGGGCGCGATCTGGTCCTCGCGGACGGCGTCACCGAGGGCGTGCTGCACGTCTCCGCGATGGCGGCGTCCTGCGACGACGACCCGGCCAACGAGTACCCGGCCTGCCATGTGCACCAACAGGACTGGGGCGTCCCCGTCCGCGTGACCGCGGGAGGAACGCCCCGGCTGCCGCTGGTGCTGGCAGGCATGGACGAGCAGGGCTGATGCGCCGGACGGGTCGCCCCTGCTCGGGGCGGCCCGGGGCGCGGGCCGTCACTGGTAGCGCTGCTGGTCGTCCTGGACGACGGTGGTGGTGGGCGGCACGACCATCCGGCGGCGCCGCGCGATGCTCATGTAGACGAAGACCCCCACGAGGCCGACGAGCATCATGATCCAGCCGACCAGGTCGACATTGACGGTGTCCATCTTCCAGTCGGTGGCGAACGCCAGGATCGCGCCCGCACCGATCAGGAGAATGCATCCTCCGAGTCCCATGAATTCCGCCTCCTCGACCGCCCGGTGAGTCCGGGCCGGTGTACGACCCGCGTACCCGGCCCGGCAACAACCATGTGTGCGGGAGCGGTTGGGCCTCTTCCGGTCAGCCGGCCAGGAACGCGGTGAGCGCGTTCGCCAGCAGATACGGGTCGTCCGCGCCGCACAGCTCACGGGCGCTGTGCATCGAGAGGATCGCCACGCCGATGTCCACGGTCTGGATGCCGTGCCGGGCCGCGGTGATCGGTCCGATCGTGGTGCCGCAGGGCATCGCGTTGTTGGACACGAAGCTCTGCCACGGCACGCCCGCCTTCTCGCAGGCCGCGGCGAACACCGCACGGCCGCTGCCGTCGGTGGCGTACCGCATGTTGACGTTGACCTTGAGGATCGGTCCGCCGTTGGCGACCGGGTGGTGTGTCGGGTCGTGCCGCTCCGCGTAGTTGGGGTGCACGGCGTGGCCGGTGTCGGAGGACAGGCAGACCGTCCCGGCGAAGGCACGGGCGCGGTCCTCGTAACTACCGCCGCGCGCGAACACCGAACGCTCCAGCACCGATCCGAGCAGCGGGCCGTCGGCCCCGGTGTCGGACTGCGAGCCGTTCTCCTCGTGGTCGAAGGCCGCGAACACCGGGATGTACGGGATGTCGGCGTCGCTCTGCCCGGCGACGGCGGCCAGGGCGGCGGTCGCCGCGTGCACCGAGAGGAGGTTGTCCATCCGGGGCCCGGCCAGCAGCTCCCGGTCCCGGCCCAGGTAGGACGGCGGCTCGATGGCGTGCGGCATCAGGTCCCAGCCGGTGACGTCCTCCGCGTCGACGCCCGCCTCCTCGGCGACGAAGCGGATCAGGTCGCCCTCCTCGACATCGCCGAGTCCCCAGATCGGCTGCATGTGCTTCTGCCGGTCGAGCTTGAGCCCCTCGGCGTTGGCGGACCGGTCCAGGTGCACGGCGAGCTGCGGCACCCGCAGCAGCGCCCGGTCGATGTTGACCAGCCGGTGGGTGCCGTCGCGCAGCGAGATCCGCCCGGCCAGACCGAGATCCCGGTCCAGCCAGGTGTTCAGCAGAGTCCCGCCGTAGACCTCGACGGCGATCTGGCGCCAGCCGTGCGCCCCGGTGTCGGGCAGCGGCTTCACCCGCAGGTTCGGGGAGTCGGTGTGCGCCCCGGCGATCCGGAACGGGGTGTGCGCCTCGGCGCCCTCCGGCACGTACCAGGCGACGATCGCCCCGCCGCGCAGCACGTACTTCCCGCCCGTCGAGGCGTCCCAGGCGGCGGTCTCCTCGACCTGCCGGAAGCCGGCCTTCTCCAGCCGGGCGGCGGCATTGGCGACGGCGTGGTACGGGGACGGACTGGCCGCCAGGAAGGACATCAGGTCATCGGTGTGCGCACGGTCGAACCGGAGAGGGGAACTCATGTTCTTCACTGTAACGAGGACCCGGGGTCCGGTATCCGGTGACCGGGAGAGATCCCAGCCCCTACAGCTCGTCGATCGAGGTCAGGTCGATGTCGATGTCGTACGGGGCGGAGAGCTTGAGCCGGTCGTGGTGGACGCCGGTGGAGACGTAGGTCTTGTTGACCGGGTCGAGCTCGTAGGTGATGACCATGGGGCGGTCGTTCTCGCCGGCCATCTCGACCAGCCAGAAGTGCTTGATGCCCGCCGCCGCGTACTTGTGCGGCTTGGTGTCCCGGTCCCGGTCCTCGGAGTCGGGGGAGACGACCTCCACGGCGAGGAGGACGTCGGCGGCTTCGTAGCGGGTCTGGAGCTGATTGCCGTCCGCCTCTGCCGACACCACGACCAGATCCGGCTCGGGCACACTCCGCTTGCCCAGGACGACCGCCATCTCCCGACGCACGCGCAGGTGCCCGGGCACATGGAGGCGCAAACCCTGCTCCAGTAGATACATCGCCAGCGTGTGGAACTTCCGCTGCGGACTCACGAAAACCAGGCGCCCGTCGATCAGCTCTGTGTGCGGCGGGAGGTCAAGCGTGAAGAATTCGTCCACGGTGTAGCCGTCCGCAGGCGGGACCGGCCACTTGGAGCCGTCCGACGGACGGTGCAGCGATTCGGACTGTGCCTCGGCGGTCATGGTTCCTCCCATGGACGGGATTCTGGGCCGTGCACTCAGCGTACCCAGCTGATACGACAGCGCCGCCACCCGAACGAATTCCGGGTGGCGGCGCGTGTTGACGAAACAGGGGAGCGATTCCTTAGAACGCGGCCTCGTCCAGCTCCATCAGCGAGTTGTCGATCGACTCGGCGAGCGCGCGCTCGGTCGAGACGCCGGGCAGGACGTTCGTGGCGAAGAACTTCGCGGCGGCGATCTTGCCCTGGTAGAAGGCGACATCCTTGGCGGAGGCGGTCGGCAGCTTCTCGGCGGCCACGGCCGCGCCCTTGAGCAGCAGATAGCCGACGACGACATCGCCGGAGGCCATCAGCAGGCGGGTCGTGTTGAGGCCGACCTTGTAGATGTTCTTGACGTCCTCGCCGGTCGCGGTGAGGTCGGTGATCATCGTGCCGACGATCGCCTCCAGGTCCACGGCGGCCTTGGCGAGCGAGTCCAGCGCGGGGGCCAGCTCCTCGTTGCCCTGGGCGCCCGCGAGGAACTTCTTGATCTCCTCGGAGAGCGTGTTGAGCGAGGCGCCCTGGTCGCGGACGATCTTCCGGAAGAAGAAGTCCTGGCCCTGGATCGCCGTGGTGCCCTCGTAGAGGGTGTCGATCTTGGCGTCCCGGATGTACTGCTCGACCGGGTACTCCTGGAGGTAGCCGGAGCCGCCGAAGGTCTGGAGCGACTGCGCGAGCTGCTCGTAGGACTTCTCGGAGCCGTAGCCCTTCACGATCGGCAGCAGCAGGTCGTTGAGGCCGTTCAGCGCCTTGGCGTCCTCGCCCGCGGCCTCCTGCTCCTGGATCGCGTCCTGGACGGAGGCGGTGTAGAGCACCAGCGAGCGCATGCCCTCGGCGTACGCCTTCTGCGTCATGAGCGAGCGGCGCACGTCGGGGTGGTGCGTGATGGTGACCTTGGGCGCCGTCTTGTCCATGAAGTTCGCCAGGTCCGGACCCTGGACGCGCTCCTTGGCGTACTCCAGGGCGTTCAGGTAGCCCGCGGAGAGGGCGGCGATGGCCTTCGTGCCGACCATCATGCGGGCGAACTCGATGATGCGGAACATCTGGCGGATGCCGTCGTGCTTGTCGCCGATCAGCCAGCCCTTGGCGGGGTGCTGGTCGCCGAACGTCATCTCGCAGGTGTTGGACGCCTTGAGGCCCATCTTGTGCTCGACGTTCGTCGCGTACACGCCGTTGCGCTCGCCCAGCTCGCCGTTGGTCCAGTCGAAGTGGAACTTCGGGACCATGAAGAGCGAGAGGCCCTTGGTGCCGGGGCCTGCGCCCTCGGGGCGGGCCAGCACGTAGTGGATGATGTTCTCGGACATGTCGTGCTCGCCCGAGGTGATGAAGCGCTTCACGCCCTCGATGTGCCAGGAGCCGTCGTCCTGCCGCACGGCCTTCGTCCGGCCGGCCCCGACGTCCGAGCCGGCGTCCGGCTCGGTCAGCACCATCGTCGAGCCCCACTGCTTCTCGACGGCGATCTCCGCGATCTTCTTCTGCTCCTCGTTGCCCTCGTCGAAGAGGATGCCGGCGAAGGCCGGGCCGGAGGAATACATCCACACGGCCGGGTTCGCGCCGAGCAGCAGCTCCGCATAGCCCCAGATCAGGGAGCGGGGGGAGGTCGTTCCGCCGATCTCCTCCGGGAGGCCCAGACGCCAGTACTCGGAGTCCATGAAGGCCTGGTACGACTTCTTGAAGCTCGCCGGGACCGGGGCGGTCTTGGTCTCCGGGTCGAAGACCGGCGGGTTGCGGTCGGCGTCGGCGTAGGACTCGGCGAGCTCGTTCTCCGCGAGGCGGGCGACCTCGTCCAGGATGCTCTTCGCGGTGTCGACGTCCATCTCACCGAACGGACCGGTGCCGTACACCTTGTCGCGCCCGAGCACCTCGAAGAGGTTGAACTCGATGTCGCGGAGATTCGACTTGTAGTGCCCCATGGGAAGGCTCCGTAATCAATAGCAGTGGCGCGCAGCGCCCCGGGGAGAGATGCGGGTCGGGCGACAGGCAGGCGTAGGTCTATCAGCTGACCTCTCCGATGATGCTACCCGTCAGTAATAAGGCGCAACCCCTCAAGCCGTAGATGTGTCCGATTACTCTTTGCAGCATGTACGGCTACGACCAGAACCCTGGTGCTCAGCAGCAGATGGGTCAGATGGGCCAGATGGGTCAGATGGGCGGCGGCTACGGGGAGCAGCCGCTGTATCCCGAACCGTCGCCGCCCTCCCTGGCCGACGCGGTCCGGGCCTTCACCACCGGCTCCCTCTCCGCCGAGGACTTCCAGCAGATCTTCGCCACGTCGAAGGTCTACTGCCCGCGCGGCGACAACCCCGGCTTCCTGGCGCTGCACAACACGCAGCAGCCGGTGATCCCGATGTTCACCACGCTCAAGGAGCTGCGGCGGTACGCGGGCAAGGAGTCCAAGTACTTCGTGATCACCGGGGCGGAGGTGATCGACCTGCTGCCGACGGGGTACGGCTTCGTCCTGGACATGGAGGGCGATCACCGGATGGTCTTCGACGCCAAGGCCGTCGAGCAGATGGTCGACTTCGCGATGCGGCGCATGTACGGGTAGGAGTGCTGCGTCTGTGGGTCGCTGACCTGCGGTTTCTTCTGTCGGGCGAGGGCCCGCGCCTGGTGCGGCGCGGGCCCTCGCCCTGTGTGGCCGTGCTCCGGGAATGCGCGACGCCTTGCAGGATGTTCACCATTCAACTAAATTGATCGCAGAAGACTCGCCCGGAGGTGGCTCACATGCCCGCAGTGACTGTCGACAACCCGCTGACCCTGCCCAAGGTGGCCGCTTCGGGTGACGCCGCGGCCCGTCCCGTGCTCGCCGTCACGACCGCGCCCAGCGGCTTCGAGGGCGAGGGCTTCCCCGTCCGCCGCGCGTTCGCGGGGATCAACTACCGGCACCTCGACCCGTTCATCATGATGGACCAGATGGGTGAGGTGGAGTATGCCGCGGGGGAGCCGAAGGGCACCCCCTGGCACCCGCACCGCGGCTTCGAGACGGTGACCTACCTGATCGACGGCACCTTTATCCACCAGGACTCCAACGGTGGCGGCGGCACCATCGAGAACGGTGACACCCAGTGGATGACCGCCGGCTCGGGTCTGCTGCACATCGAGGCCCCGCCGGAGTCGCTCGTCCTGTCCGGCGGCCTCTTCCACGGCCTCCAGCTCTGGGTGAACCTGCCCAAGGCCGACAAGATGATGAACCCGCGCTACCAGGACATCCGCGGCGGCGAGGTCCAGCTCCTCGCCTCCCCCGACGGTGGCGCGCTGCTCCGGGTCATCGCCGGTGAACTCGACGGCCACCAGGGCCCCGGCATCACCCACACCCCGATCACGATGATCCACGCCACCGTCCGGCCCGGCGCGGAGGTGACCCTGCCCTGGCGCGAGGACTTCAACGGCCTCGCGTACGTCCTGGCCGGCCGCGGCACGGTCGGCGCGGAGCGCCGCCCCGTCACGATGGGCCAGACCGCGGTGTTCGGGGCCGGCGGTTCGCTGACCGTCCGCGCGGACGAGCGGCAGGACGGCAACACCCCGGACCTGGAGGTCGTCCTCCTCGGCGGCCGCCCGATCCGGGAGCCGATGGCCCACTACGGGCCGTTCGTGATGAACAGTCAGGCCGAACTGAAGCAGGCCTTCGAGGACTTCCAGGCAGGCCGCCTGGGCACGGTCCCCGCGGTCCACGGCATGTGACGAGCCGTCACCCGTACGGTGTGCGTCGACGAGCCCGCCGACGCACACCGTGATCGGCTGGGAGGGTGCCCGCACCCAAGCCCCTCCTCCCCGAGAGCGCCCGCCGCGCGGCCGCCTGGTGCGGTGTCGTCCTGCTCGTCGTGGGCGTTGCCGCCGTAGCGATCTGGCTGGTGGTCGCCCTCAAGACCGCGGTCACCCCGGTGCTGCTCGCCCTGCTCGGCACGGCTCTGCTCGGCCCCGTCCACCGCCGGCTCGTCGCGCGTCGCCTCAACCGTTCCCTGGCCGCCGGACTGACCTGTGCGGCCCTCGTCGGCGTGGTCGGGGGCGCCGGTTACATCGTCGTCACCGCCCTCGTCGACTCCGGCGACCAGATCGTCGCCTCGCTGAAGGACGCCGGCCAATGGGTCGTCGACCACCTCGACATCGCCGGGGCCACGAACGTGGACGACCTGGCCGACAACGCGAAGAACCTGGTCGAGAAGTTCGGGGCGAGCGCGGCGGGCGGTCTGCTCAGCGGCATCAGCCTGATCGGTTCGCTGGTGGCGACCAGTGTGCTGGCCCTGCTGCTGACGTTCTTCTTCCTGCGCGACTCGGACCGGGCGGTGCACCTGGCCCACACGGTGGCCCCGCGCGGCACCGGGGACCTGGTGGAGGCCATGGGACGCCGGGCGTTCGAGGCCGTCGAGGGCTTCATGCGCGGCACCACGTTCATCGCCCTGATCGACGCCGTGTGCATCACGGTGGGCCTGCTGATCCTGGACGTTCCGGGGGCGGTCGGGCTCGGCGCGCTGGTGTTCGTCGGCGCGTACATCCCGTACCTCGGGGCCTTCCTCTCCGGCGCCGTCGCCGTTCTGGTCGCGCTGGCCGACCGGGGGTTCGTGATCGCCCTGTGGACGCTGGGGGTGGTGCTCGCGGTCCAGGTGCTGGAGGGCCATGTGCTCCAGCCGATGATCCAGAGCCGTACGGTCCAGATGCACCCGGCCATGATCATGATCGCGATCACGGCGGGCGCGAGCGTGGCCGGCCTGCTGGGCATGCTCCTGGCCGTACCCCTGTGCGCGGCGGCCTTCGGCGTCCTGGGCGAACTGCGCAGAGGAGCCGGCCCATCGGACGGCCACCCGGGCCCGCCGGACGGCCACCCAGGCCCGTCGGGCGCCCACCCCAGCCCGTCCGGCGCTTGAGGACGGAACCGCGCGGGCGGAGGGCCCGCGCTCCGGGAGGGGCCGAGGCCCGGATTCCCAGCCCGTCCGGCGCTTGAGGACGGAACCCTCGCGGTGGTGGGCCCGCGCTCTCAAGGGGCCCGAGCCCCAGGACCTCCGAGGAACCGGGCCCGAAGGGCCCCACGCTCAGGAGGCCGCGGCCGCCGCCAACTCCCCCGGCTCATCCGACTCGTACAGCTCGAACCAGGTCGACTTCCCCTCCCCCCGCGGATCCACCCCCCACGCGTCCGCGAGCATCTCCATCAGCACCAGACCCCGCCCGCTGGACGCCATCTCGCCCGGCCGCCGCTTGTGCGGCAGTTCGTCACTGGCGTCGGCGACCTCGACACGCAGCCGCCGCTCCCCCCGCTCGCCGGAGACCTCCGCCACCATCAGCGCGTCCCCGTCCGTGTGGACGAGCACGTTGGTGGCCATCTCGGAGACCATCAGGACCGCCGAGTCGACCTGCTCGGCGTCACTCCAGTCGTGCAGCAGCTCACGCACGAGCTGCCGGCCGACGGAGATCCGCTCGGGTTCGGCCTGCGCGATGGTCAGGACGCTGCGGCGGGCGGGCGCCTTCCGGGCCGGGACGCTCTCGCGCCGCAGCACCAGGACCGCGATGTCGTCCTCCCGCCGGTCCGCGAGCGGCCCCGTCGTGTAGTGCGAGGTCGGCCCGTGCACGGCCTGGACGAGGGCGTCGGCGAGCTCCTCCAGGTCCTCGACGGGCCGCTCCAGGACCGGGCGCAGCCGGGTCCAGCCGGTGGCCATGTCGTGGCCGCCGGTCTCGATGAGGCCGTCCGTGCACAGCATGATCGTCTCGCCGGGCTCCAGGACCACCCGCGTGGTGGGGTAGTCGGAGTCCGTCTCGATCCCGAGCGGCAGCCCACCGGCCGTCTGCCGGATCACCGCGGTCCCGTCGGCGCTGATCACCACCGGGTCGGGGTGGCCCGCGCGGGCGATGTCCAGGGTTCCGGCCTCCGGGTCCACCTCCGCGTACAGGCAGGTCGCGAAGCGCGGTGCCGGGGGTTCCGCGTCGCCCTCGACGCTCTCGTACGCGTCGGTGAGGCCGGACAGGAAGCGCGAGGCCCTGGAGAGCACGGCGTCCGGGCGGTGCCCCTCGGAGGCGTAGGCGCGCAGGGCGATGCGGAGCTGGCCCATCAGCCCGGCGGCCCGCACGTCATGGCCCTGGACGTCGCCGATGATCAGGGCGATGCGGCCGTTGGGCAGCGGGATCATGTCGTACCAGTCGCCGCCGACCTGGAGCCCGCCGCCGGTCGGCACGTACCGTGCGGCCACGGTCATGCCCGGGATCTCCGGGCCCAGGGTCGGCATCATCGAGCGCTGGAGCCCCAGGGACAGCTCGCGCTCCGTCTCGGCCACCCCGGCGCGGGCCAGCGCCTGGGCGAGCATCCGGGCGACCGTCGAGAGCACCGCGCGCTCGTCCGGCGAGAAGCCCACCGGATGCCGGAACCCGGCCATCCAGGCGCCCATCGTGCGGCCGGCGGAGACCAGCGGCAGGAAGGCCCAGGACTGGCGGCCGAAGCGCCGGGCGAGCGGCCAGGTGGCGGGATAGCGGCGGCGGTACTCGTCGGGGGAGGGGAGATAGATCGCGCGCCCGGTGCGGACGACCTCGGCGGCCGGGTAGTCGGTGTCCAGAGGCATGTCGGTGAAAGGCTCCTCGTCCCCGACGTTGTGCCCGTGGTGCCCGATGATCGTCAGCCGCTCCCCGGCCGAGCCGAAGACCGCGAGGCCGTCCGGCGAGAAGCCGGGCATGGACAGCGATCCGGCGACCCGCAGCACCTCCTCGGTGGACCGGGCCTCGGCCAGCGCCCGCCCGGCGTCCAGGAGGAACGCCTCCCGGGACCGCCGCCAGTCCCCGGTGATCGGCGTGTGGGCGGCGTCGGTGGAGCCGGGCTGCGGCTCGGCCACCTCCTGGAGCGTGCCGAAGAGGACGTAGGCCTCGGCGTCCTGGTCCGTGCTGAGGACCGGCTTGGAGCGGCTGCGCACGGTACGGAGGACCTGCCCGCGCTCGTCCACGATCCGCAGCCGCGCCTCGGCGAGGGTGCCCTCGGTGACCGCGAGGTTCACCACCCCGTAGATCTCGTTCCAGTCGACCGGGTGGAAACGGGAGCGCACCGCCGACTCCCGGTAGCTGCCGGGCTCGGGAGGCAGGCCGAGGAGCCGGGCCGCCTCCGCGTCGAGCGTGACCGTGCCGGCTGCGTTGTCCCAGCGCCACAGGCCCGTCGCGATCGCGGCCAGGACATCCTCGGTGCGCATTGCCCCACTTTAGGAAGGTCTCCTCGGCGCACGCCACCGAGGGGCGGCCACCTGCCCAGGGGGCGAGGGGTGCGGCGGCGCAAAGGGAAATGAAGCCTCCCGGCCCCGGGCGGTAGCCTGGGGACGCTCAATCCACCCCTAACCGCGAAGACTGGATGAACGACGATGCATCGGTACAGGTCCCACACCTGCGGCGAGCTCCGCGCCTCTGACGTCGGCACCGACGTCCGGCTGAGCGGCTGGCTGCACAATCGCCGAGACCTGGGTGGCATCCTCTTCATCGATCTGCGCGACCACTACGGTCTGGTGCAGCTCGTCGCCCGCCCCGGCACCCCCGGCAACGAGGCCCTGGCGAAGCTCACCAAGGAGACCGTCGTCCGGATCGACGGCAAGGTCTCCGCGCGCGGCGCGGACAACGTCAACCCGGAGCTGCCGACCGGCGAGATCGAGATCGAGGTCACCGAGGTCGAGGTGCTCGGCGAGGCCGGCCCGCTGCCCTTCACGATCAACACCGAGGACGGTGTCAACGAGGAGCGGCGCCTCGAGTACCGCTTCCTCGACCTGCGCCGCGAGCGCATGCACCGCAACATCCTGCTGCGTTCGGCCGTGATCGCCTCCATCCGCTCCAAGATGGTGGCCCTCGGCTTCAACGAGATGGCGACCCCGATCCTCACCGCGACCTCCCCCGAGGGCGCCCGTGACTTCGTCGTCCCGTCCCGGCTGAACCCCGGCAAGTTCTACGCGCTGCCGCAGGCCCCGCAGCAGTTCAAGCAGCTGCTGATGATCTCGGGCTTCGACCGCTACTTCCAGATCGCGCCCTGCTTCCGCGACGAGGACGCCCGCGCGGACCGCTCGCCGGGCGAGTTCTACCAGCTCGACGTCGAGATGTCCTTCGTCGAGCAGGAGGACGTCTTCCAGCCGATCGAGAAGCTGATGACCGAGCTCTTCACCGAGTTCGGCAACGGCCGCGAGGTCACCTCGCCGTTCCCGCGCATCCCGTTCCGCGAGTCGATGCTGAAGTACGGCAACGACAAGCCGGACCTGCGGGCCAAGCTGGAGCTCGTCGACATCTCGGACGTCTTCGCCGACTCCGGGTTCAAGGCGTTCGCCGGCAAGCACGTGCGCGCGCTGCCGGTCCCGGACACCGCGGGCCAGTCCCGGAAGTTCTTCGACGGCCTCGGTGAGTACGCTGTCGAGCACGGTGCCAAGGGCCTGGCCTGGGTGCGCGTGGGCGAGGACGGCACGCTGGCCGGACCGATCGCCAAGTTCCTCACCGAGACCGACGTCAAGACGCTCACCGAGCGCCTCTCGCTCGTCCCGGGCCACGCGATCTTCTTCGGCGCGGGCGAGTTCGACGAGGTCTCCAAGATCATGTCGGCCGTCCGGGTCGAGGCCGCCAAGCGCGCCGGCCACTTCGAGGAAGGCGTCTTCCGGTTCTGCTGGATCGTCGACTTCCCGATGTACGAGAAGGACGAGGAGACGGGCAAGATCGACTTCTCGCACAACCCCTTCTCGATGCCCCAGGGCGGCCTCGCCGACCTGGAGGAGAAGGACCCGCTGGACATCCTGGCCTGGCAGTACGACATCGTCTGCAACGGCATCGAGCTGTCCTCGGGCGCCATCCGTAACCACGAGCCCGAACTGATGCTCAAGGCCTTCGAGATCGCCGGTTACGACCGCGAGACCGTCGAGCACGAGTTCGCGGGCATGCTGCGCGCGTTCCGCCTCGGCGCCCCGCCGCACGGTGGCATCGCTCCCGGCGTCGACCGCATCGTGATGCTGCTCGCGGACGAGCCGAACATCCGCGAGACGATCGCCTTCCCGCTCAACGGCAACGCCCAGGACCTGATGATGGGCGCCCCGACCGAGCTGGACGAGACCCGGCTGCGCGAGCTGAACATCCAGCTGTGCAAGCCGGTCGCCGCGAAGGGCGCGTCGGAGAAGCCCGCCGCCGACAAGTAGGAGCCCGACAAGGAGGAGCCACTCCGCTCTGCGCATGTTTCACGTGAAACAGCCCCCGATCACCCGATCGGGGGCTGTTTCGTTGCACACCCGGGAGCGCCGGTGACAGCCGGGCGACGCGGTACAGCCGGATGGCCCCGGTTCGGGTTCGGCCGGGTCGGGTCCGGCAAAGACTGGCACCGAGACACCCCTCTCGCACCCCGCCTTGCCGCGACGCGCCGTCCGCCGCCACCCGAGGAGCCCGCCACCGTGTCCGTCCCCCGCCGCCCGCCCGCCCTGCTCGCCGCACCGCTTCTCGCCCTGGCCCTGCTGCTCACCGGCTGCTCCTCCGGCGCGGCTCCGGCGAAAACCCCGGTCGGCGCCCCGGGGCAGGGCGCCGCGGGCCCGCAGTCCGACGCGGCGTCCGCGCTCCGGTCCTCCCCCGCCCCGCGCCCCGCCGAGATCCCGGACCTGGGACCGGAGACCCTGGCCCAGATCCCCGCCGAGGCCCGGCAGGCGTTCGTCGTGACCGGCGAGGAAGCCGACTCCAACAAGTCCAGCGCGATCCTGTACAGCCGCGAGGACCCGGCAAGGGGCTGGGAGCCGGTCGCGGGCCCCTGGCCCGCCCACAACGGCATGGAGGGCTGGACGGACTACCACGTGGCCGGCGACCTGAGATCGCCCACAGGCGTCTACACGCTCACCGACGCGGGCGGCCGGCTCCCCGACCCGGGCGCGCTGCTGCCGTACGACGAGCACCCCCGGTTCGCGGTGGACGGCGAGGGCTTCTTCGGCGAGCCGCTGGAGGGCTCCTTCGACTACGTCGTCGCGATCAACTACAACCGCAAGAAGGGCGTGAGCCCCCTGAACCGCCGCCGCCCGCTGGGCCTCGAACGCGGTGGCGGCATCTGGATCCACGTCGACCACGGCGGCCCGACCCAGGGCTGCGTCTCCGTCCCCGAGGAGCGCATGGAGGAACTCCTGCGCACCCTGGACCCGGCGATGAACCCGGTGATCGTGATGGGCGACGGGGAGACGCTGGGGCGGTGAGGTCGTGATCGGGCGTACGGGCGGGGTTCCTTGGCCGTACGCTGAGGATGATCCCCGGACAAGTGACCCGGTGGCCCGGAAGCCAATGGCTCTTCGGCGAACAAGGCCTTCGTATCGAGTCCTACCGCAAGGGCAACGCCCGTCCCGATGCGAGCCTGGCTCCCCTTGACACCTTTGTCGGCCAAGGCGAATGGGCCGGTCCCGACGACGTCCTCATGGTCGTCGACGTCACCTCGTACGACGAGGACACCGACCGCCGCGACCGCGTCGAGAAGCCGCGTGCGTACGCCGAGACCGGCATCCCCGTCTACCTGCTGATCGACCGGGACACCTGCGAGGTCAAGGTCCACTCGCAGCCCGACGGTGTGCGCTACGAGCAGGTCGTGACGGTGCCGTACGGCAAGACCGTCACCCTCCCCGACCCGGTCGGGATCGAGCTGGACACCGAGCCGCTCAAGAACTGGACACGCTGATCCGGCGCCGTACGTCAGGAGCCCGGGACCACCTGGTCCCGGGCTCCTGACGTACGGACGAACGCGTTACGCCGGCTTCTCCTCCAGGCGCGGGAACAGCACCGCGCCCTTCGTCACCGTCGCTCCCACGGGCAGGATGCCCCAGGCGCCCGCGTCCTGGACCTTCTGGTCGGCCAGCGCGCCCAGGGACTCCTCGGCGCCCAGGGACTCCCAGAGCTTCTGCGAGGTCTCCGGCATCACGGAGTTGAGCAGCACCGCGACCCCGCGCAGCGACTCGGCGGCCGTGTAGAGGATGGTCGCCAGGCGGGCCTGCCCCTCCGGGGTGGTGTCCTTGGCCACCTTCCACGGCTCCTGCTCCGTGATGTAGCCGTTGACCTGCTTCACGAAGTCGAAGATCGCCAGGATGCCGCCCTGGAAGTCCAGCTCCTCGCCGATCTTCCGGTCGGCCGTCGCCACGGCGTTCGCCAGGCCCTCCCGCACGGCCCGCTCGGCGTCACCGGCGGCCGTGTCCTCCGGCAGCGCCCCGCCGAAGTACTTGCCGACCATCGCCGCCACGCGCGAGGCGAGGTTGCCGTAGTCGTTGGCCAGCTCGGAGGTGTAGCGGGCGGAGAAGTCCTCCCAGGAGAACGACCCGTCGCTGCCGTACGCGATGGCCCGCAGGAAGTACCAGCGGTAGGCGTCCACGCCGAAGTGCGAGGTCAGGTCCTGCGGCTTGATGCCGGTCAGGTTCGACTTCGACATCTTCTCGCCGCCGACCATCAGCCAGCCGTTGGCGACGACCTTGCCGGGAAGCGGCAGACCCTGCGCCATCAGCATCGCGGGCCAGATCACCGAGTGGAAGCGGAGGATGTCCTTGCCGATCAGGTGCACGTTCGCCGGGAACGTACCGTCGAACTTCTCCTGGTTGGCGCCGTAGCCCACGGCCGTCGCGTAGTTGAGGAGCGCGTCGATCCAGACGTAGATGACGTGCTTGTCGTCCCACGGGACCGGGACGCCCCAGTCGAAGGTCGAGCGCGAGATCGACAGGTCCTGGAGGCCCTGCTCGACGAAGTTCACGACCTCGTTGCGCGCCGACTCCGGCTGGATGAAGCCGGGGTTCGCCGCGTAGAACTCCAGCAGCTTCGGGCCGTACTCGCTCAGCTTGAAGAAGTAGTTCTCCTCCTTGAGGAGCTCCACCGGCTTCTTGTGGATCGGGCACAGCTTCTGCCCGGCGAACTCGCCCTCGCCGTCGATCAGATCGCCGGGGAGCTTGTACTCCTCGCAGCCCACGCAGTACGGGCCCTCGTACCCGCCCTTGTAGATCTCGCCCTTGTCGTACAGGTCCTGCACGAACTCCTGCACACGGTCGGTGTGCCGCTTCTCCGTCGTCCGGATGAAGTCGTCGTTGGCGATGTTCAGATGCTCCCAGAGGGGCTTCCACGCCTCCTCGACGAGCTTGTCCGCCCAGGCCTGCGGAGTCACGTTGTTCGCCTCGGCCGTGCGCATGATCTTCTGACCGTGCTCGTCCGTGCCGGTGAGGTACCACACCTTCTCGCCGCGCTGGCGGTGCCAGCGCGTGAGCACGTCGCCTGCGACGGTCGTGTAGGCGTGGCCCAGGTGAGGAGCGTCGTTGACGTAGTAAATGGGGGTCGAGACGTAGTACGCCGTCGCCCCCTGCTTCTCGGATCCAGTGGCCGCCATGGTCGAAATCCTAACGGCCCGATCAAGATCCACTCACCCGGATAACCGGGGACCCGCGTGCGGGCGGAGGGACGGCCTCCGGTGGAGAGCTTTGCGAAACATCGGTTCCCGTAATGGTTCCCGTAGGAAAGTCGCATCCTGGGAGGGAGCGGACAAGCGTGCACGAGGCAGGGGACATCACCATGCGGGTACTGGTCGCCGAGGACGAGGAGATCCTCGCGGAGCTGGTCGCCACCGGACTGCGCCGGGCCGGCTTCGCGGTCGACACGGTGTACAGCGGGGACGCGGCCCTCGCATACCTCGGCCTCCACGACTACGACGTGGTCGTGCTCGACCGCGACCTCCCCCGGGTGCACGGCGACGACGTGGCCCGCCGGCTGGTCGCCTCCGGCTCCCGCACCCGGATCCTGATGCTCACCGCCTCCGGCGCCATGGAGGACCGGGTCGCCGGGCTCGACCTGGGGGCCGACGACTACGTGGCCAAGCCGTTCGAGTTCCCCGAACTGGTCTCCCGGGTACGCGCCCTGCGCCGGCGCAGCGCCAGACCCGTACCGCCACAGCTGGAACGGCACGGCATCCGGCTCGACACCGTACGGCGCTCCGCGCTCCGCGACGGCCGGGACCTGGACCTCTCGCCGAAGGAGTTCACCGTGCTGCAACTGCTCCTGGAGGCCGACGGCGGCACGGTCAGCGCGGAAGAGCTGCTGGAACGGGCCTGGGACGCCAACGCCGACCCCTTCACCGGCGCCGTGCGCGTCTGTATGAGCAAGCTCCGCGCCAAAATCGGCGAGCCCGCGCTGATCCGCACCGTGCAGGGCGTCGGGTACGCCCTGTGAAGCGGACGGCTCTGCTGCGGCGGCTGGTGGACGCCTCGAAGCTGCCGCACTCGACGATCCGGACCCGCATCGCCCTCGTGTACGGGGGTGTCTTCCTGGTGCTCGGCACCGCGCTGCTGGCCACCGTCAACCTGGCCTCCCGCGCCGGTACGGAAACCGATGCGCGGGCCATCGCCTCCTCGGCGGCCGTGGGCCCGCCCGGATACGTCGTCGGCCCGCCGGGATACGTCGTCGAACCGCCCGGCGCCACGGTGAACGGCCCTGTCATCACCCGTAGCTCCGTCGGATCGCCCACCGTCTACGAGATCACCGACCATGTCAGCGACGCGGCGGGCAGACAGCTCATGAACTGGTCGTTCGCCGCGCTGCTCGTGATGACGGCGGGTGCGGTCGGGGTGGGCTGGTGGATAGCGGGCCGGGTGCTGCGGCCGGTCCACGCGATGACCGCGAAGGCCCGCAGGCTCTCCGAGCGGACCCTGCACGAGCGGATCGCGTCCAGCGGCCCCGACGACGAGTTGAAGGAGCTGGGCGAGACCCTGGACGCACTGCTGGGCCGCCTGGAGAAGGCGTTCGACAGCCAGCGGCGGTTCATCGCGAACGCCTCGCACGAGCTGCGGACCCCGCTGGCCACCCAGCGCGCCGCGATCCAGATCGGCCTGGACGACCCGTCCCCCGAGGACCTCGTGCGCACCCGGCAGACCCTGCTGGACACCAATCGGCGCAGCGAGCGGCTCATCGAGGGGCTGCTCGTGCTGGCCCACAGCGAACGGGGACTGGCCACGGACGAGCGCGAGGCGGTCCGCCTCGACGAGGTGGTCACGGAGGAGACGGCCCGGCATCCGGCGGTACGGGGCGCGATCGGCGGCCCGGCGGGCCACAGGACGGACGACGGGCCCACCGTGACGGTCGCGGCGGCCGCCTGTTCCGTGCGCGGCAACCGGCTGCTGCTCGCCCAGCTGGTGGCGAACCTGCTGGCCAACGCGGTCACGTACAACGTGCCGGGCGGCTCGGTGGAGGTCTCGCTGAGCGCGGAGGGGGCCCTGCTGGTGCGCAACACCGGCCCGGTGGTCTGCGAAGCCGATATCGCGGGGTTCTTCGAGCCGTTCCGGCGGGGCGAGGGCCGGGACCGGATGGGCCCGGGGTCGGGCCTCGGTCTTTCGATCGTCCGGTCGATCGCGGTGGCCCACGGCGGAACGGTCACGGCGAGCCCGGGCCCCGAGGGCGG
>NZ_JBHXPF010000076.1:0-31095 GCF_042718715.1 Streptomyces sp. NPDC058576
GTCGGCCGCACCCGCGCCGCGCGCGGCCCGGGCCGGGCGGGCGGCGGCCGGGAGGAGTTGGCCCTTCAGGGGGCCCCATTCGTTCGGGTCGGGGACCCCGGGCGGGAGCATCGCGCGACGCTTGGGACCGGTGTGGCCCTCCGCCGGCTCCCCCGGTTCCTTCGCCCCTGGCCAGGCCTTGGCGACGCGTGCGGCCAGGACGAAGTCCTTGCGCAGCGGGTGGCCCTCGAAGCCTTCCGGAAGGAGCAGGGGTACGAGATGGGGGTGGCCGTCGAACGCGACGCCGAACATCTCGTGCGTCTCGCGCTCGTGCCACGCCGCGCCCGCGTACACGTCGATGGCGCTGGGCAGAACCGCCGCGTCGTGCGGCACGGTCGTCCGTACCATCAGCCGCCGCACCGTGCCCGTGCCCAGGGCCGCGACATGGGCGCAGACGCGGAAGCCGACGCCCGGTTCGTCCACGGCGCTGAGCCAGTCGAAGTAGCTGCACCCGAGTTCGTCGCGGGCGGTCGCCAGCGCGGTGAGCCAGGCGGTGGCGGGGACGTCGACGGTCAGCAGGTCGTACGCCGACTCCGCCGTGGCCTCGTCGCCGAACAGGTCGGTGACGGCGTCCGGCAGCCGGTCGTAGGCCTCGGCCGCCGCGGATTTCGCGTGCCTGTCGCGGTCGCTCATCGCCGCTCCTCCTCGTCCGATTGCGAAGCCGCCGCCGGCGCGGCGACCAGGCCGCTGCGCAGGGCCTCGGTGGACGGGCCGCCGCTCGTCGCCCCGGAGGCGTACCGCTCGGCGAGGGACTCGCGCGCGATCTTCTCCTGGAGCTTGAGGATGCCCTGGAGCAGCGCCTCGGGCCGGGGCGGGCAGCCGGGCACGTACACATCGACGGGGATGATCTGGTCGACGCCCTTGGTCACGGAGTACGAGTCCCAGTAGGGGCCGCCGCAGTTGGAGCAGGCGCCGAAGGAGATGACGTACTTCGGCTCGGGCATCTGCTCGTACAGCCGCTTCACGGCCGGGGCCATCTTGTCCGTCACCGTGCCGGACACGATCATGAGGTCGGCCTGACGGGGCCCGGGGGCGAACGGGATCACGCCGAGCCGGATGAAGTCGTGGCGCGCCATGGACGCGGCGATGAACTCGATGGCGCAGCAGGCGAGTCCGAAGTTGAAGACCCAGAGGCTGTAGCGGCGGCCCCAGTTGAGGACGACCTTCATCGGCTCCGGTGCGAGCCGGGAGAGCACGCCGAGGCGCTTCGGCTCGGGGAGGAGGACCGGGTCGGACGGGGGCGGGGGCGCGGGCTGCTGCGACGCGGGGGTCGGCCGGCTCGTCAGGCCCATGCGAGGACGCCCTTCTTCCATGCGTAGAGCAGTCCCACGGCCAGGAAGCCGAGGAAGATGAACATTTCGACCAGGGTCGTCGCCCCGTATCCGGGCGCCGCGAACACCGTGGCCCACGGGAACAGGAAGATGGAGTCGACCGCGAAGATCACGTACAGGAACGCGTAGACGTAGTAGCGGACCTGGGTGTGCGCCCATCCCTCGCCGACCGGGTCGACGCCGCATTCGTAGGTGAGCAGCTTCTCCGGGGTGGGGACGACGGGGCGCAGCAGCCGGCCGGCCCCGAAGGCCACGGCGACGAACAGGACGCCGACCAGGGCGAGCAGGCCGATGACCGAGTAGCTCTGGAAGTACTCCGAGGCGAGTGCGGTGGCTCCGTCCACCGGCACGCCGGACACCCCGGTCATGCCCGCCGCGTCCGCCACGCCGGTCACGTCCGTAACGTCGGCCACGTCCGCCCCCCGCTCCCTCTTCGTCAGCGCCTGTCCCGCGTGCCTGTTCTGTGCGCACGGGTTCTGTACGCACGGGAGTCTAGGGCCTGCTAAACGGAGCGTAAGCAGCCGCGTCGGGCATCAGGTGGGGTTATCCCTACTTCACCCCACCCATGAGCCCCATGGTGTGCGCGGGCACGGCCCGGCAGGCTGTGGGTATGACCATGAGCCCTTCCGGTCCGGACCCCGACCGGCCGCCGCCCGCCCGCTTCGCCTTCGACCGGTGGACCTGGCGGGAGATCGCGTATCTGCTGGCCAATCTGCCGTTGGCCGTCGTCGGGTTCGTCTGGACGGTGCTCGTGATCGCCGTCGGCGCCGGACTCTCCGTCACCGTGGTCGGTCTGCCGCTGCTGGTCGGCGGGCTCCAGGGCTCACGACTGCTGGGCCGGCTGGAGCGGGGGCGGGCGCGCGGGATGCTCGGTGTACGGGTCGACGAGCCGAGCCCGCCGGCGCGCGGCCACCGGGACCAGGGGTTCTTCGTCCGGCTCTGGACGGGGCTGAAGGACCCGGTGGGCTGGCGAGCGTTGTTGTACGGGTTCATCCGACTGCCGTGGGGGGTGCTGACGTTCGCGGTGACCCTGGTGAGCCTGTTCGTCCTGTGGCCGGTGCTGCCGTTCATCGCGCGGGGGCTGACGGCGGTGGACCGGGCGATGGTGCGCGGGCTGCTGTCTCCCTCGGACGAGCTGGAGCGGCGCATCGCCGAGCTGGAGTCGGACCGGGGCGTGGTCGTCGACACCGCCGCCGCCGACCTGCGCCGCATCGAACGCGACCTCCACGACGGCGCCCAGGCCCGCCTGGTCGCCCTCGCCATGGGGCTCGGCCTGGCGAAGGAGAAGCTCACCGACGACCCCGAGGCCGCGGCCCGCATGGTCGACGAAGCCCACGGCGAGATCAAGGTGGCCCTCCAGGAACTGCGCGACCTGGCCCGCGGCATCCACCCCGCCGTCCTCACCGACCGCGGCCTGGACGCCGCGCTGTCCGCCATCGCGTCCCGCTGCACGGTCCCGGTCAAGGTGTCGGTGGGACTTCGGGGGCGTCCGGCGGAGGCGATCGAGGGGATCGCGTACTTCACCGTCTCGGAGCTGCTCCAGAACGTGAGCAAGCACAGCGGGGCACGGTCGGCCACCGTCGACGTGTGGCGTTCGGGGGACCGGCTGATGCTCCAGGTCACGGACGACGGCGGGGGCGGAGCCCGGATGGACGGCGGCTCGGGGCTGGCGGGGCTCGCCGAGCGGCTCGACGCGGTCGACGGGGTGTTCGTCGTGGACTCGCCGGAGGGCGGGCCGACGACCGTCACCGCCGAGCTGCCCTGGCGCGACCGGACCGCGCGACCCGACCGCATGACCGCCTGACCGGAAGGGGGTAGGGAAAACCCCCGGTCGGATACGGAGAGGGACCTCATGGTGCGGAAGGCCGTCGGCCAGCACCCTGGAGGGAGAACGGGGGAGGAACGGTCCGTGTGACAGGACGCCTCCGGCGCCACCGCGGCGCACGCCCCATGTACAGCCCACTGAGAGACTGAGACAGAGACGGAACGGACGGGACTCATGGCCACGGCATACGGACCGGACACGAGGGACCGGAAGCACGAGGGTTCCGCCCCCGGCTTCGGGACGAGGACCCCGGCGAAGCATTTCCTCCCCGCGCCGCTGCGTGCGCCGCTGGAGGCCCGTGCCTGGCGCGAGCTCCTCTACGCGCTGCTCAGCTTCCCGCTGAGCACGGCGATGTTCGTCTTCGCGGTCACCATGACCTCGTTGAGCGCGGGACTGCTGGTCACCTTCATCGGGATACCGGTGCTCGCGGCCGGCCTCGCCGTCTGCCGGGGTTTCGGGGCGCTGGAGCGGCACAGGGCGCGCGCGCTGCTGCAAGTGGAGGTGGCGAATCCGGAGCGGGTGCGGGGGAAGACCGGCGGCCCGATGTCCTGGATGGGCGCGGTTCTCAAGAGCGGGGTGTCCTGGCGGCACCTGCTGTACACGCTGCTGCACTTCCCGTGGGCCACGTTCACGTTCGTCGTCGCGATCACGTTCTGGACGTACGGCCTGGCGGCGCTGACGTATCCGCTGTGGTTCTGGCTCTTCCCGGTGTTCGGTGGGCAGGACGGCCTCCAGCTGTACGGGGACCGCACCCACCAGGAGTATCTGGACTCGCCCGCCGAGCTGGCGGTGACGGGGGCGGTGGGCCTGGTGCTGGTGCTGGCGGCGCCCTGGATCGTGCGGGGTCTGCTGTCGGTGGACCGGCTGATGGTCACCGGTCTGCTGGGGCCGTCCCGGCTGGCCACCCGGGTCTCCGAGCTGGAGTCGGACCGGGGTGTGGTCGTCGACACCGCCGCCGCCGACCTGCGCCGCATCGAACGCGACCTCCACGACGGCGCCCAGGCCCGCCTGGTCGCCCTCGCCATGGATCTGGGCCTGGCGAAGGAGAAGCTCACCGACGACCCCGAGGCCGCGGCCCGCATGGTCGACGAAGCCCACGGCGAGGTGAAGGTGGCCCTCCAGGAGCTGCGCGACCTGGCCCGCGGCATCCACCCCGCCGTCCTCACCGACCGCGGCCTGGACGCCGCGCTCTCCGCGATAGCCTCCCGCTGCACCGTGCCCGTGACCGTCGAGGTGGACCTGGACTCGCGGCCGGCGCAGGCGATCGAGGGGATCGCGTACTTCACCGTCTCGGAGCTGCTCCAGAACATCAGCAAGCACGCCCGTGCGACCCGGGCCACGGTCGATGTGTGGCGGGCGGGCGACCGGCTGATGCTCCAGGTCACGGACAACGGCCGGGGCGGGGCGTCGCCGGCCTCGGGCGGCGGCCTGGCCGGGCTGACGGAGCGGTTGGACGCCGTGGACGGGGTCCTCGTGGTCGACTCCCCGGCCGGCGGCCCGACGACGGTCACGGCCGAGCTGCCCTGGCGCGGCTGACCGGAGCGCGCCTCCCCGCCCGGACGGTCACGGCCGAGCTGCCCTGGCGCGGCTGACCGGAGCGCGCCTCCCCGCCCGGACGGTCACGGCCGAGCTGCCCTGGCGGGGCTGGCCGGAGCGCGCCTCTCCGCCCCCTCCCGTCCTCCGCCCCCCTCCGTCCGCTGTCCCGGTCGTCCCCTGTTCAGCTCGGTTCTCCTCGGGTCCCCTGTTCTCCTCGGGGCTCCTCCCCCGCCCGCCCCCGGCTGCCCCCTTGCCTCCTCTTCGCGTCCGTGCGCCCTGCCACCCTGCTCCCGGTCCGCGTGGGTTATCCACAGGCCCCCCATCCGTGTCCGGGTCCTGGGATGCTTGGGCGGACGGGGCGCGGCGCGCGGTGGTAGGGCGTGGTGCGTGCGGGGTCGCGGGGAACGCGGCATATTCGAACAGTGGGGGAACTGGCAGTCGTGGAGAACGTGGAGAACAGGGTGCGCGTGGTCATCGCCGAGGATTCGGTCCTGCTCCGGGAGGGGCTCACCCGTCTGCTCACCGATCTCGGGCACGACGTGGTCGCCGGGGTCGGTGACGCGGAGGCGCTGCTCAAGACCGTGGCAGAGCTCGACGCCGAGCAGGCGCTTCCCGATGTGGTGGTCGCCGATGTGCGGATGCCGCCGACGCACACCGACGAGGGGGTGCGCGCGGCGGTTCGGCTGCGGAGGGACTACCCGGACGTCGGGGTGCTGGTCCTCTCCCAGTACGTGGAGGAGCAGTACGCCACCGAGCTGCTGGCGGGCAGTAGCCGCGGGGTGGGGTATCTGCTGAAGGACCGGGTGGCCGAGGTCCGCGAGTTCGTGGACGCGGTGGTCCGCGTGGCGCAGGGCGGGACGGCGCTGGACCCGGAAGTGGTGGCCCAGTTGCTGGGACGCAGCCGCAAGCAGGACGTGCTGGCCGGGCTGACGCCGCGCGAGCGGGAGGTCCTCGGTCTGATGGCCGAGGGCCGGACGAACTCCGCGGTCGCCCGGCAGCTCGTGGTGAGCGACGGGGCGGTCGAGAAGCACGTCAGCAACATCTTCCTGAAGCTGGGGCTCTCCCCCAGCGACGGCGACCACCGGCGCGTCCTCGCGGTGTTGACCTACCTGAATTCCTAACAATCTGACACCCTGTCAGATACTGGAGTGTCCGGATACCTGAACACCTGAGCACCTGGACGCCCCGGCATCCAGGCGCCCCGGCGCCCATGAGTGTCCTGAAGTACTTCGGGAGCGCTACGGGAGCGCTTCGGGGGCATTGCGCAGGAGCCGGGGTGTCCGGCGAGCGCCGGAGGGGCACCCCTGATCAAGGGGGGCCGAGGAGGCCCGAGGTCGAGGCCAGGGGCCACGGAGGGCCGAGGAGGGCCGAGAGGGGAGAGCGCGGGGGCCTAGGTCAAAAGGCCCAGGGGGCAGGCATCTCCATCTCATGATCGGGGGCTGGCAAAACGTGACAAGCCTTACTAAAAGGGTGTCTCAAAACGGCGTCCACCATATGATCGGTCCCTGGAGGGCCACCTACGCGGACGTAGGGTGGCCTCTGGGATCGCCGGCTGGCCGGACGGTTCCGAACCGCCGCCCAAGGGAGGTCCAGTTCAGTGACGAGCCAGGTCAGTAGCGCGGCAGAGAAGGCCGATGAGGCCAATGACGCCATCCTCGGGGGCCAGCGAGCCCCTCTGCCAGGTACGACGGGAACCACGGGCGGCGACGGAAAGGAAGTTCGCCGCCTGGACCGGGTGATCATCCGCTTCGCGGGTGACTCGGGTGACGGTATGCAGCTCACGGGTGACCGGTTCACCTCGGAGACCGCTTCCTTCGGCAACGATCTCTCCACCCTGCCGAACTTCCCGGCCGAGATCCGTGCTCCCGCAGGCACGCTGCCGGGAGTCTCTTCCTTCCAGCTCCACTTTGCCGATCATGACATTCTGACCCCGGGCGACGCCCCGAACGTCCTGGTCGCGATGAACCCCGCCGCGCTGAAGGCGAACATCGACGACGTACCGCGCGGCGCGGAAATCATCGTGAACACCGACGAGTTCACGAAGCGGCCGATGGCGAAGGTGGGGTATGCGACCAGTCCGCTGGAGGACGGTTCGCTGGAGGCCTACAACGTCCACCCGGTGCCGCTGACGACGCTGACGCTGGAGGCGCTGAAGGAGTTCGGGCTCCCCCGCAAGGAGGCCGAGCGGTCCAAGAACATGTTCGCGCTCGGGCTGCTGTCGTGGATGTACCACCGGCCGACCGAGGGCACGGAGACGTTCCTGCGGCAGAAGTTCGCGAAGAAGCCGCAGATCGCCGAGGCGAACGTGGCCGCGTTCCGAGCCGGGTGGAATTTCGGCGAGACGACCGAGGACTTCGCGGTCTCCTACGAGGTCGCCCCGGCGTCGCAGGCCTTCCCCACCGGCACCTACCGCAACATCTCGGGGAACCTCGCCCTGTCCTACGGCCTGATCGCCGCCGGGCAGCTGGCGGACCTGCCGCTCTACCTGGGCTCGTATCCGATCACCCCGGCCTCGGACATCCTGCACGAGCTGTCCCGGCACAAGAACTTCGGCGTCCGGACCTTCCAGGCCGAGGACGAGATCGCCGGGATCGGCGCGGCGCTCGGTGCGGCGTTCGGCGGGGCGCTGGGCGTCACGACGACGTCCGGCCCCGGGGTGGCGCTGAAGTCGGAGACGATCGGTCTCGCGGTGTCGCTGGAGCTGCCGCTGCTGATCATCGACATCCAGCGCGGCGGTCCGTCCACCGGGCTGCCGACCAAGACCGAGCAGGCCGACCTGCTCCAGGCGATGTACGGGCGCAACGGCGAGGCCCCGGTCCCGATCGTGGCCCCGCAGACCCCGGCCGACTGCTTCGACGCCGCGATCGAAGCGGCCCGCATCGCCCTGGCGTACCGGACCCCGGTCTTCCTGCTCTCCGACGGCTATCTCGCCAACGGCTCCGAGCCCTGGCGCATCCCGAAGACGGACTCGCTGCCCGACCTCAAGACGCCGTTCGCCACCGCGCCGAACCACACCCTGGCCGACGGCACCGAGGTCTTCTGGCCCTACAAGCGCGACCCGCAGACCCTGGCCCGCCCCTGGGCGGTCCCCGGGACGGCCGGCCTCGAACACCGCATCGGCGGGATCGAGAAGCAGGACGGCACCGGCAACATCTCCTACGACCCGGCCAACCACGACCTCATGGTCCGCACGCGCCAGGCGAAGATCGACGGCATCGAGGTGCCCGACCTCCAGGTCGACGACCCGGCCGAGGCCCGCACGCTGGTGCTCGGCTGGGGATCGACGTACGGCCCGATCACGGCCGCCGTCCGCCGGCTGCGCGCCGCGGGGGCGCCCATCGCCCAGGCCCACCTGCGCCACCTCAACCCCTTCCCGAAGAATCTCGGCGAGGTACTGAAGCGCTACGACAAGGTCGTCGTGCCGGAGATGAACCTCGGCCAGCTCGCGATGCTGCTGAGGGCGAAGTATCTGGTGGACGCCCACAGCTACAACCAGGTCAACGGAATGCCGTTCAAGGCCGAGCAGCTCGCCGCGGCCCTCAAGGAGGCCATCGATGCCTGACACCGACGAACTGCGGCACAACGAACTGCTGCAGCTGGTGCCCAAGGCCGAGGCGAAGCAGTCCATGAAGGACTTCAAGTCGGACCAGGAAGTGCGCTGGTGCCCGGGCTGCGGCGACTACGCGGTCCTCGCCGCCGTCCAGGGCTTCATGCCCGAGCTGGGTCTCGCGAAGGAGAACATCACCTTCGTCTCCGGCATCGGCTGCTCCTCCCGCTTCCCGTACTACATGAACACCTACGGGATGCACTCCATCCACGGCCGGGCCCCGTCCATCGCGACCGGACTCGCCACCTCCCGCCGGGACCTGTCGGTGTGGGTGGTCACCGGTGACGGCGACGCGCTCTCCATCGGCGGCAACCACCTCATCCACGCCCTGCGCCGCAACGTCAACCTCAAGATCCTGCTGTTCAACAACCGGATCTACGGGCTGACGAAGGGCCAGTACAGCCCCACCTCCGAGCTGGGCAAGATCACCAAGTCGACGCCGATGGGATCGCTCGACGCGCCCTTCAACCCGGTGTCGCTCGCCATCGGGGCGGAGGCGACGTTCGTGGCACGGACGGTCGACTCCGACCGCAAGCACCTCACGAGCGTGCTGCGCGCGGCCGCCGAGCACTCGGGCACGGCGCTGGTGGAGATCTACCAGAACTGCAACATCTTCAACGACGGCGCGTTCGAGGTCCTCAAGGACAAGGAGCAGGCCGCCGAGGCCGTCATCCGCCTCGAACACGGGCAGCCGATCCTCTTCGGCTCCCAGGAGCCCAAGGGTGTCGTGCGCGATCCGGCCACCGGCGATCTGAAGGTGGTGGCCATCACGGAGGAGAACCGCTCGCAGGTCCTCGTCCACGACGCCCACGCGGAGTCGCCCACGACGGCGTTCGCGCTGTCCCGGCTCGCCGACGCCGACACCCTGCACCACACCCCGATCGGGGTGCTGCGCAGTGTCGAGCGGCCGGTCTACGACACGCTGATGTCGGACCAGCTCGACGCCGCCATCGAGCGCGACGGCAAGGGCGACCTCGGCTCGCTCCTCGCGGGCAACGACACCTGGACGGTCATCGGCTGAGACCGGGCGAGGACCGTACGCGCGCCGCCCGGGGCCCGGGCCCGATCCCCCACGGGATCAGGCCCGGGCCTCGTCGTATGCCTCGCGTGCCGCCTGCACCGCGTCCACCTGGCGTTCGGTCCAGCGGGCGAGCGCCCACACCTGCTCGGCTGCCTCGATGCCGAGCGGGGTGAGCGTGTAGTCCACCCGTGGCGGGATCACCGGCTTCGCGTCCCGGTGCACGAACCCGTCACGCTCCAGCGTCTGGAGGGTCTGGGCCAGCATCTTCTCGCTGACGCCGCCCACCGAGCGCCGCAGTTCGCTGAAGCGGTACGAACGCTCCAGCAACGCCGCCAGAACGAGCACGCCCCAGCGGCTCGTCACATGTTCCAGGATCAGCCGGGACGGGCACATGGGCTGCTTGACGTCCGCGATCACACTCACTGCCATGCCAGTACCTTACTTCAAAGTGGGTACTTTCTGATGGTTAGCGCTTCCCTTAGGGTTGTGGGTGAAGCACGGCGGGCCGGTCCACCGGAACGCCCGCCACCGGAACCCCCGCCCACCGAAACAGCGCGAAATCGGAGCCCCCCATGAGCATCGTTGTCACCGGAGCCACTGGCGCGCTCGGCCGCCTCGTCGTCGACGCCCTACTGACGACGGTCCCGGCCGGCGAGGTCGTCGCGGTCGTGCGCGACAAGGAGAAGGCCGCCACGCTCGCCGCCCGCGGAGTGGAGCTGCGCATCGCGGACTACAGCCGCCCCGAGACCCTCGCCGGAGCCTTCCGGTCCGGCGACCGGGTGCTGCTGATCTCCGGCAGCGAGGTGGGCAAGCGGGTGGCGCAGCACACCGCGGTCGTCGACGCGGCGAAGGCGGCGGGCGTCGCCCAGCTCGCGTACACCGGCATCCTCGGCGGACCGGACGCGGACTTCACGCTGGCCGACGAGCACCGGGCCACCGAGCAGCTGATCCTCGACTCCGGACTGCCGTACACCTTCCTGCGCAACGGCTGGTACACGGAGAACTACACCGCCAACCTGGCCCCGGTCCTGGAGCACCGCGCGGTCGTCGCCAACGCGGGCGAGGGCCGTATCGCCTCCGCCACCCGGGCCGACTACGCCGCCGCCGCGGCCGCCGTGCTGACCGGCGACGGCCACCTGAACACCGCCTACGAGCTGAGCGGCGACACCGCCTGGTCGCTGGCGGAGTACGCCGCGCTGCTGTCCGAGCTGACCGGCGGGACGATCGCGTACAACAACGTCCCGGCCGCCGCACACCAGGAGATCCTTGTCGGCGCGGGGCTGCCCGAGGGCTTCGCCGCGATCCTCGTCGACGTGGACGAGGCGATCGAGCGCGGCCGGCTGGCGGGGACCAGTGGGGACCTCGCCCGGCTCATCGACCGCCCGACGACGCCCCTCGCCGAGACCGTACGCGCCGCCCTGTCCGCCGCCTGAGCCTCGACGCGCCCCCGCTCCCATCCCCGCCCCACCTCGCCGCACACAGCACTGTCATGAGTGTTTCCATGAGACGGCTATGACACGAAGCCCTTCCGGCGCTACCGTCGTGCCGTCGGCGGATCCGTCGGCGGATCCGCCGGTGCGAGCGGGCCGGGAGGGCACGTGGAGGGGAAGATCGTGGAGGGCAGGAACGAGCAGCGGGCAGGCCTGCTGTACGGAATCGGCGCGTACGGGATGTGGGGCCTGGTCCCGCTGTTCTGGCCGCTGCTCGAGCCGTCCGGGGCGATGGAGATCCTCGCCCACCGGATGGTCTGGTCGCTGGCCGTCGTCATCGTCGCCCTGCTGGTGGTACGCCGCTGGGCCTGGATCGGCGAACTGGTCCGCGACCGGCGCAAGCTGGGCCTGATATCGGTCGCGGCGGCGACGATCACGCTCAACTGGGGCCTCTACATCTGGGCCGTGAACAACGGCCAGGTCGTCGAGGCCTCGCTCGGCTACTTCATCAATCCGCTGGTCACCATCGCCATGGGCGTCCTGCTGCTGGGCGAACGGCTGCGGTCCGTCCAGTGGGCGGCGGTCACCATCGCCCTGGCGGCGGTACTCGTTCTGGCGATCGGGTACGGCAGGCCGCCGTGGATCTCGCTGGTGCTGGCGTTCTCCTTCGCCACGTACGGACTGATCAAGAAGAAGGTGAACATGGGCGGCCTGGAGTCCCTGGCCGCCGAGACCGCCGTGCTCTTCGTGCCCGCGCTCGGCTTCCTGCTCTGGCTCGCCGCCACCGGCGAGTCGACGTTCACGGCCGGGGGCGCGGGGCACGGGTTCCTGCTCGCCGCGACGGGCATCGTCACCGCGATCCCGCTGATCTGCTTCGGCGCAGCGGCGATCCGGGTGCCGCTGTCCACGCTGGGGCTCCTCCAGTATCTGGCCCCGGTGTTCCAGTTCGGGCTGGGCGTCCTCTACTTCAAGGAGGCGACGCCGCCCGAGCGGTGGGCCGGGTTCGCCCTGGTCTGGCTGGCGCTGTCGCTGCTGACCTGGGACGCGTTGCGGACCGCTCGGCGCAATCGGGCGCTGGCGGTACGGCTGCTGGCGACGGCGGCCGCCGCACCGGCCAACGCGATCCCGGACCCCACGCCGACACTGCCGGGCCCCACGGAACAAAAGGTTACCTAGTTGCTTTTCTTACTCAGTTGCGTTTTCCTGGTCCCGCACGGAGCCGGGAGAGCGCGACCGAAGGAGAAGCATGGGCATGACCGACGTACTCATCGTGGGAGCGGGACCCACCGGGCTGGTGCTGGCCTGCGATCTGGCCCGGCGCGGGGCCGCCGTACGGATCGTGGACCGGTCCCCCGCGCCGCCGCGCACCTCGCGCGCCAAGGGCCCCAACCCCCGGTCCTTGGAGATCCTGGACGATCTCGGGGTGGCCGAGGAGGTGCTCGCCGCCGGTTCGGCCCCGCTGCCGATGCTCAAGTACCGCCACCGCCTCCCGGTCGCGGAGGCCGATCCGTGGGCGGACTCCGCGCCGTCCCCGGACGCCCCGTACGACCGGGGACGGCTGATCGCCCAGTGGCGGCTGGAGGAGATCCTCCGCGACCGGCTGGCCGGGTACGGCGTCCGCGTCGAGCTGGGCCGCGAGGTCGTGGGGCTGACGGAGGTGGCCGGCGGGCCGCATGTGGACGTGACGTTCCCCGAGGGCCGGACGGAACGCGCGCGGTACGTCGTCGGGTGCGACGGCGCCCACAGCTCCGTACGGAAGGTGCTCGGGATCGGGTTCGAGGGGACCACCGCCGAGGACCAGGTGATGGTCTGCGGCGATGTCGACCTGGCCGAAGGCGCCCTGGACCGCACCCGCTGGCATCAGTGGTTCGACGCGGACGGCGCGGTCATGCTCTGCCCGATCCCCGGTACGCGGACGGGCTGGTGGTTCCAGGCCGGGCCGGAGCGGGACGGGCGGGGCCGGCCGCTCGCGCCCACCGCCGACGGGTTCCGGCGGCTGCTCGCCCGCCACACCGCACTGCCCGGCCGGGCCCTGACGCGGGCCGAGCTGCTGTCGACGTACCGGGTCAACGTGCGGATGGCGGACCGGTTCCGCGCGGGGCGGGTCTTCCTCGCGGGCGACGCGGCGCACGTGCACGCCGTCGCGGGCGGCCTCGGGATGAACACCGGCATCCAGGACGCGTTCAACCTGGGCTGGAAGCTGGGCCTGGTGCTCGCCGGTCACGCGGGCGTGGAGTTGCTGGACACGTACGAGGAGGAGCGGCTTCCGGTGGCCGCCCGGACCCTGGACCTCACCTCGGAGCGGCTGCGGGCCACGCTGGAGGCGATCCGCCGGCCCGGCGGCGGCCTGGACGCGGCGATCACCTCGGACACGACCGGACTGGGCGTCGGCTACCGCTGGAGCTCCCTGGCCGCCCACCGGCCCGGAGACGGCGCGTCCGACGCTCCGGCCGCCGGGGATCGCGCGCCGGGCGGCGAGGTCCCCGCCCCGCAGGCCGGGGACCGGGCCCCGGACGCCCCGTGCACCGATGCCGGGACCGGGGCTCGCACCCGGCTGCATCGCGTCTTCGCGGGTCCCGGCACCACCGTCCTCGGCTTCGGCCCGGGCAGCGCGGCGGTCCTGCGCGAGCTGGCGGACGCCTACGGCGACGCCGGGGTGCGGACCTGCCGGGTGTACGCGGCGCACGAGGACCGGGGCGGCGCGCAGCCGGCCGCGGTGGTCGACGACACGGGGCACGCGGCCGCCGCGTACGCCGCCCACGCCGGAACGGGAGCTTCCGGCGATACGGGCCCGGGCACCGTCGTGGTCGTCCGCCCCGACCACCACGTGGGCGTGTTCGCCCCGGGGGACGACGCCGGCCCGGTACACGAGTATCTGCGCCGGCTGCATGGAGCGGGCCGGTCCGCGGAACAGTCCACCGGGCCGTCCACCGGGCCCTCCACGGGACTGCCCACGGAACGGTTCCCCGGCATGGTGGACGCCGTGCGGTAAAGGCTGATTGAGTGCCCGGATGGGGACTGTCCTGGGGGCCATGAGGAACGTGCGGTGGCACGAGCTGCAGCACGCGTACGGCTCCGCGTCCCAGGTTCCCGGTGTGCTGTCGCGGATCGCCTGGGGCGACGCACCGTCGTCGGACGAGGCCCTGAACGATCTGGAGCGGTGGATCGGCACCCCGCCCGTCTTCGACTCGACGGCGGCGACGGTGCCGTTCCTCTGGGAGCTGGCGGCGACGGACACGGTCAGGGACCGGGCGGGCGTGCTGGACTTGCTCGCCACGATCCTGGCCGCCGGCAATCCCGAGCACCCGACGTGGACCCGCGCGGCACACGAGGCGGTGGCGGAGGGGCGCGCCACGGCCGTTCGGCTGGCCGCCGCGCCGCATGCGCCCGTCGCACGCGACGTACCCGACACACCCGAGGTCGGGGGCCCCTCCCCGGCGCAGGCCGTCCGCACGGCGGCCACGCGTCTGCTGGCCGCGATCGACCGGCACCGATGCTTCGCCTGTCCCGCCCCACCGCCACGCGGGACCTAGGGCCCCTCAGGTCAGCTCGGCCTCGACCCGGTCCATCACGCTCTTCCAGTGCGTACGGCGCTCTTCGCGCTCCTCCGCGCTCGCCAGGCGCTCCTGATGAAAGCGCAGCACGGTCCGGTCCTCGGAACTGCCCGCCGTCACGGCCACCTGAAGGGTGGAGGTCCCGTGGGTGAGGCGGACCCGGTCACGGGCTCGGTAGCTGCGGATCTCGCCCTCGATGCCGTCCGCCGTCCGGTACGGAGCGCCCTTCTCGGTGGGCAGCGGGCCGTCGAGGCCGAGCCAGAGCGCGGCGCCCTCCGGTGCGGTGACGAAGTCCCATACGGCGGACGGCGGCCGGTGGATGGTCCGGGAGACACCGATCTCCCAGCCCGCGTCCTGCGTGAGTCCGGTCGGCATGACAGTCCCCTTCGTCGGTCGACTCATCGGTCGATTCGCCGTTTCGCTGGTCGATTCGCTGGTCGATGCGTTGGTCGATGCGTTGGTCGATGCTCGTCAGTCGGCGGCTTCACTCGTCGGAGGCGGCGAGCCCGGTGCGGTGAGCCGGGCACGGTGGGCGCGGACCTTGTGCCGGTTGCCGCAGCGCTCCATCGAGCACCAGCGGCGCTTGCCGGGGCGGGAGGTGTCCACGAACAGCAGCCGGCAGTCGTGCGCGCCGCAGGTGCGGATCCGGTGGGCGTACGCCCCGGTGAACAGGTCGACCGCATCGCGGGCGA
Source organism: Streptomyces sp. NPDC058576 (assembly GCF_042718715.1). Taxonomy (NCBI): domain Bacteria; kingdom Bacillati; phylum Actinomycetota; class Actinomycetes; order Kitasatosporales; family Streptomycetaceae; genus Streptomyces; species Streptomyces sp. NPDC058576. The sequence continues at coordinate 15,036 of NZ_JBHXPF010000076.1, forward strand.
CGGTGGACAGCAGCCCGGTCCCGGTGCCTCCGGGCGTCCATGCCCGCGCGCCGCCCACGGTCAGCCGGGACGTCAACGACGGCCGCGCCGCCGCGTCGTTGAGGGTGGCGAGGTCGTCCGGGTCCGGGGGCGCTTCCCGCACCCAGCCCTCCGTGAGCCGCCAGAGCGCATCGCGCAGCGCACGCGCGTCCGCCACCTCCGCCGCGCTCACGGCGAGCCCGCCACCGGAACCGGAACCGGAACCAGATCCGGAACCTGCGCCGAGCCCGCCCGGCAACCGGCTCTCCTCCGCCCAGCGCACCAGGTCGGCCGGCTCGTGCAACACCTCGAAGTACGACAGGGGGCCGGGGCCGCCGGTCGGCAGCAGCTCCAGACACAGCGCGCCCGGATCGAAGCGGAACGAGCTGCCGTCCGGATGCCGCAACAACAGCCCCGGCGTGTCCATTGCCGTCCCGTTCATGTAACCACTATAAACGGTTTCCATGACACAGACACTGTCCTGGAAGCTTGTGATCGACAGCGCCGACCCGCACGCGCAGGCCGGATTCTGGGCGGAGGCCCTGGGCTATCTCGTCGAGGACAACAGCCCGTTGGTCGAGCAGTTGCTCGCGGCCGGGGCCGTGCCCGAGGCCATCACGACCCGCGCCCACGGCCGCCGTGCCTGGCTCGACCTCGCGGCCGCCCGGCACCCGGACGACCCGTATGACGAGGTCAGCGGTACGGGGCAGGGGCGGCGGCTGCTGTTCCAGCGGGTGCCGGAGCCGAAGACGGTCAAGAACCGCCTCCACATCGACGTGCACTCCGCCCCGGGTCAGCGCGACGCGGAGGCCGAGCGGCTGACGGCGCTGGGCGCGCGGGCGCTGCGCACGTACGACGAACAGGGCGGGAGCTGGATCGTCATGACCGACCCCGAGGGCAATGAGTTCTGCCTGAACTGAGCGCCGGCCCACCCGGATCGAGCGCCCGGGCCGGGCCGCTCACTCGGGGGCGACGGCCCGCCGTACGCACGTACGCAGCAGGGCGCGACGCTGCTCGTGGGCGTCGGCGGGCTCGTCGGCCGACGCCGCGTAGACGTTGCTCACCGGCGACCAGGCCATCGACATGGCGATCACCATGGCCATCACGTCGAACGGATCACCCGGCCGCACCCGCCCGGCCTCCTGCGCCTCGGCGATCAGCCGCAGCTTCCGGTCGTCGAGCCGGCGGCCGTCCCCCACGAGATGGCCGGTGGGCCTGCGCTCCAGGCGCGCCCAGGTGGCCAGCCGGATGAGGTCGGGCCGGCGGAGGTATTCGTCGTAGAGGCGGACGGCCCAGTCCGCGAGGTCGTCCGCGTCGATCGGGACGACGTCCGTGATGCGCTCCATCGAGGCGAAGAAGATCGCGTCGAAGAGCTTTTCCTTGTTGCCGAAGTACGCGTACAGCTGGGCCTTGTTGGTCTGCGCGGCGGACACGATCCGCTCGATGCGCGCCCCCGCGATCCCGTACTGGGCGAATTCCTGGGTCGCCACGTCGAGGATCCGCTGATACGTCGCGGCTCCGCGGGTGGTCGTGGGCTGGTCCGCCATGCCCCGACGCTATCAAACAGAACAGTTGGTTTGCCGATCGGGTCGATCGCGCCTACGCTCGGAGGAGTCGGATAGACCGAACAGTCTGTTTAAGGAGATGCGCCATGCGTACGACGACCGGCTGGCTGGCGGACGCCTCCGTCACCCCCGACGGCCGCAACGGCTTCGCGGCCCCCGAGGGCTCCGCGAGCCCCGAACACCCTGGCGGCACCGCACCCGAACTGCGGCGCAGCTCGCTGGAACGCCGCGACCTGCGCCCCGACGACCTCGCGGTCCGGGTCGACTTCTGCGGCGTCTGCCACACCGACCTGCACGCCCTGCACGCCCTCAGCGAGCGGGCCACTCTCGTACCGGGTCACGAGTTCACCGGCATGGTGACCGCGACCGGTTCCGCCGTGACCCGCTTCGCGGTCGGCGACCCGGTGGCCGTGGGCAACATCGTCGACTCGTGCGGCACGTGCGCCATGTGCCTGGCGGGCCAGGAGAACTTCTGCCACACCTTCCCCACGCTCACCTACGGCGGATCCGACCGGCAGGACGGCTCGACCACGCTCGGCGGCTACTCCCGCGAGTACGTCGTCCGCGAAGCGTTCGCCTACGCGCTGCCGGCCGGCCTCGACCCGGCGGGCGCCGCTCCCCTGCTCTGTGCGGGCATCACCGTCTGGGAGCCCCTGCGCGCACTGGGCGTGGGGCCCGGCAGCCGGGTGGCCGTGGCGGGTCTCGGCGGCCTCGGGCACCTCGCGGTGAAGATGGCGGTCGCCCTGGGCGCGACCACCTCGGTCATCAGCCGCGCACCCGACAAGGCCGACGACGCCCGCCGCCTCGGCGCCCACGGGCTCGTGGTCTCCACGGACGAGGCACAGATGGACCGGGCCCGGGACAGCTTCGACGTCGTCATCGACACCATCTCCGCGCCGCACGACCTCGCCCCGTATCTGCGCCTGGTCGCGCTGGACGGCACGCTCAGCCTCCTCGGACATCTGGGCACGGTCGAGGTGAACGCGATGGACCTGCTGGTGGGCCGCAAGAAGCTCGGCTCGGCGGGCAGCGGCGGACGCCCCGCGACCGCCGCCATGCTGGAGTTCTGCGCCGAGCAGGGCATCACCGCCGATGTGGAGGTGCTCCCCTCGGCCCGGGTGAACGAGGCGCTGGAGCGCCTCGGCCGCAACGACGTCCGCTACCGGTTCGTCCTGGACCTGTCCGACCTGGACGCACCCGCGCCCGCGTCCACGGCAACCGCGCCGGGCGACCGGTCGCAGACGGACTGAACGGCCCGCCCCCGCCTCAGGACGGCCGGGGCTCCCGCAGCCCGCGCAGCAGCAGCTCCACCAGCCGTCGCGGGTCGTAACGCGGGTCGTCGTCCCGCCCCACGCACAGATTCCCGACGCCGCGCATCAGCTCATAGGGCGCGGTGCCGGGCCGGACCTCCCCCGCACCGACCGCCGCGTCGAGCAGCTGCCCGCAGACGGGCACCAGGCGGTCGAGGAAGTAGGCGTGCAGCGCCTCGAAGCCGCCGCTGTCCGAGCGCAGCGCGTCCGCGAGCCCGTGCTTCGTGACCAGGAAGTCGACGAAGAGGTCCACCCACCGCTCCAGCGCGGTGAACGGGGACTTCTCCTCGGCCAGCAGGGCCGGCCCCGCCTCGGCACAGGCTTCGACCTGGTGGCGGTAGACGGCCACCACCAGATCCGCCCGGGTCGGGAAATGCCGGTAGATCGTGCCCATCCCGACCCCGGCCCGCTGGGCGATCTCGCGGATCGGCGCGTCGACCCCCGAGGTCACGAACACCTCGGCGGCGGCGGCGAGCAGCGTCCGCTGATTGCGTACCGCGTCGGCCCGCTTCGGTCGGGCGGACGCCCCTGCGGCTTCATCGGCGGCAGCCACCGCGCACCCCTCTCCTCACCTGGATCCATCGCCAGGCATCGCCGTTGACAAAGCGGAACAGCGCTCCGTATCGTAAATGGAACAACGCTCCGCTTCACTTTAGCCGAAGCAGGACGCTTCCACCCCCCTGCCCTGCCATCCTTCTCATCCACGGCGGGGGCCTCCCGGAAGGGCTTCCCCATGCGTACGTCCACACCTCGCACGACAGACGCCGTCGGACGACCCGCCTCCCCCGTCCTGTCCGTCGCCCCGCTGGTGCTGCCCACCCCTGACCGAGCCGTGGACCTGGAGTTCCGCGTCTCCCTGCCCCTGACCGCCACGGAGGCGCCCGGGAACGGGAACCGGCTGCCGGTCATCCTGCTCTCGCACGGCCAGGGCCACTCGAACAACCTCTCCTCGCTCAACGGCTACGCCCCGCTCGTCGCCCTCTGGGCAGCGCACGGGTTCGCCGTCATCCAGCCGACCCACCTCAGCTCGACGACGCTGGACCTGCCGCCCGAGACCCCCGGCGCACCCATGCACTGGCGCTCCCGCGCCGGGGACATGGCGCGCCTCATCGACCGGTTCGACGAGATCGAGGCGGCCGTGCCCGGACTCGCCGGCCGCCTGGACCGGGAGCGGATCGCCGTCGCCGGGCACTCGATGGGCGCCCACACGGCGGGCCTCCTGCTGGGTGCGAGCCTCACGGATCCGGACGACGGTACGGAGGTGGAGCTGGCCGATCCCCGGATCAAGGCGGGCGTGGTGCTGGCCGGACCCGGCCGGGGCGGCGACGCGATCACCCCGCCCATGGCGGAGGCACTGCCGTTCCTCACCACCACGGACTTCTCCCGGATGGCGACACCCACGCTCGTGGTCCGGGGCGAGAAGGACGAGTCCGGCCATCTGACGGTCATGGGTCCGGACTGGCACGCCGACCCGTACACCCTCGCCCCCGGCCCCAAGACCCTGCTCACCCTCTTCGAGGCGGAACACGGCCTCGGCGGGATCTCCGGATACGACGTCGCCGAGACGACCGACGAGAACCCCGCGCGCGTCGCCGCACTCGCCCACCTCACCTCGGCCTACCTGCGCGGCGTGCTGTACGCCGACGACGCCGCGTGGCGGACGGCCGTCGAGGCGCACGCGTCGGGCCCGGACGCGTTCGGCCGGGTCGAGTCCAAGTAGGCAGACGGGTCGGGTCGGGTCGGGTCGGCGCACGGCAGCAGCCGGAACAGCAGGGTGGCCCCCGCGGTTGAGCCCGGCGGGAGCCACCCTGTTCGTGCTGTCGCCGCCCGTCCGGGCGGGACGTCCTAGGCGAAGTAGCGCACGGTGCCGCGCAGGGCGGCCTCCGCGTTCTCACAGTGCTGCGTGAAGGTCGCCGCGAACGCCTTCACCTCGCCCGTCGCGTCATCGGTGACCAGCCGGGTCAGCTTGAACTCGCCGGTGGAGAGGTTGCATCCACGGGAGAAGCCCGACACGTCCAGCCCCGCGATCCCGTCGCCGCTGAACCGCTCGGCCCGGTAGACCCGGCCGGCGACGAGCTTCTCGCCCTCCGGCGGCGCCAGCCGCACCGACCAGTCGGCGCGCTTGCCCGACGCCCCGTAGGTGAGGTACTCATCCGTCCCCTGCACACCGAACGTGCTGGTGGAACCGGTGTAGGTGTTCTTGGTCCCCTGGCCGACCCAGTCGCCCGCGTCACTGTCGTACGCGAAGGAGAGCGGCAGCGCCCGGTACTTGACGGTGCCCTTGAGCGGCGGGGCGTCGGCGTTCTCGCAGTGCTGGGTGAACGTGGCGTCCAGCAGCGTCACCGTGCCCTCGGCGTCGTGGGCGACCTGGTTGACGGTGAACTGCCCGTAGACCTCGTTGCAGCCCCGGCCGTCACCGCTGATGTCCAGCCCGGGAGAGCGTCCGGTGCGGAAGGCGGCGCGTTCGGCGTTGCGGTACACGCCCGGCTTGAGCAGTTCGCCGCGCGCTCCGGCGAGCTCGATCGTCCAGGTGACGTCCTCGTCGGAGACCCACACCCGGATGAGCCCCGGGTCGAACTCGGCAGGGTTCTCGGCCACCACATTCGCCCGGGGGGCCTTGTACGAGCCGGTGCCGCCCTGCCCGATGTAGTCGCCCGGCGCGCTGTTGAAGGTGTACGAGCTGACCGGTTCGGTTCCCACCCCCGCGGCGGCCGCCGGGGACGCGGCAAGCCCGACCGCTCCGGCCAGCACCAGCAGAGCGGTCGCCCCGCTCGCCACGCCTCTTCGCCACCGTGTGAACGTTCCTCGCATGTGCCCCACCCCTCCTCGGAGCCCCATCTGAGCCCCCGACCTCCTCTACCCCCGGAACACGCCGCCTTCACGCCAGCACCACATTTGGCCGGTTCTCGGCCATGGGGCCAGAACTCAGCGCCGATAACGACCAGTTGGACCCGGCCTCACCTCAGCAACGTCGTCCACCGGCACCGCCGCCACCGCCGTCGCGGTCGCGCCGCACCTCCTCCCGGATCCGCTCCGCCATCAGATCGGCCAGCGGATCGGTCACGTCCCAGGAGTGCGCGCCCGGGTGCCGGTCGTACAGCACGCAGGCATCCCCGTCCTTGACGGAGAGCTGATGGATGGCGGCCGGGCACGGCAGCAGTTCGACGAAGCGGAACTTTCGTCGCCCGTCGGCATCGGCCCAGAACATCCACAGGTCCCGCCCGGCGGCGGGCGACGCGGACCAGAGCTGGGCCGCGTGCTCGACCCCTTTCCCTCCCTCGTGCTCGCCGAGTTCGCACATCAGGAATGCGTCCAGTTCGGGCGCTTCCGCGCTCTGGCCGGGCCCGTCCGCCAGACCCATGAGCGCGACCCGCGCGCCCATCTCGGGGAGTTCGGTGAAGGCGGTGCACTGCAACATGGCTCTCATCCTTGCCGGTACGAGGGGGAAGAGGTACGGGTGGCGACCAGGGGGCGCATGACGAGCCCGTACCAGGACGCGGCGTCCCGGGCGACGAACTCGTACGGCAGCCCGTCCGCGAGCCGCCCCAGCGCGTAGTCGTGCTCGCGGAAACTGGCCGCCCAGGACCGGAGTTCGGCCGGTGCGTCGCGTCGGCCGCCCGCGTCGACCGGATACAGCGCGCGGCCCGGAACCCAGGGGGTGTACGGGTCCGGATCCAGCGCGTCCGCGAAGCGCCGGGCCTGTCGCCGCAGCCAGCGGAGGGCCAGCCGCCGCGTCGGTACGAGGATCCCGCCGAGCCGGACGGACCGGGCCGCGTCGCCGCCGTGGCTCTCGGCGACGTACCAGGTGGTGTGCGGCCGGGAGGCGTTCACAGGACCTCACCCCGGCTGCGGGCGTTGAGCCGGGCGGTCCGGGCCCGGAGCTGCTCCATGAGGAGCGCGGGCCGGACCTGATGAGGCTCCGCCTCCCACTCGACCCCACCACCGACGGGCCGGAGCGACCAGCGGGCGCCGGCGACCCCACGGAACTCGCCCACGCGGTCGCCGTGACCGGTGTCCACCACGAGCGCTCCGAGGGCCGGAAGGCCGGGAGGCTGCTGCGCATTCGGGCAAACGTTCTCGCCGTACACCTATCGCTCCTCTCTGTAGCCGTACGACTACCGGGGCGATTCAGCGTGGCCTACCGTGAGGAGCCATTCAACTTGCCTATTCGGCACGGAAGATCGGGGGTGAGGTCCGTGAACCTCAAGGAGTTGAACCCGGAAAGTTCCGCGCAGGCGGCCTACGGTGCACGTCTGCGCGACTTACGGGAGAAGCGGGGCTGGACACAGGAGGGGCTGGGGGACCGCAACGGCTACTCCAGCACGCACATCTCGTCCGTAGAAACTGGCCGCAAACTCGCGACCTTGCGCTTTTCGCGTAGTACGGACCGGGCGTTGGAGCTCACCGGGACCGAGGCGTCGTTCGAGCGCGAACTGGGCCAGATCAAGCACGGCAGCCTGCTGGAGGGCTTCCCGGAGTTCCTCGGTTACGAGCGCCGGGCGGCGGAGATCCGGCTGTACGAGGTCGGCGTCATTCCGGGTCTGCTCCAGACGCCGGCGTACGCGACGGTCCTGGCGGACAGCGTCGTCAGGCGACAAGGGATCACCGCCGACCAGGCGCAGGAACGGGTCGCGCTGGTCGCGGAACGCCAGGCGGCTCTGGTCCGGGAGAAGCCGCCACTCGTCTTCGCCTTGCTGGACGAGAGCTGCCTCCGCCGACCGGTCGGCGGACCGGCAATCATGCAGGCGCAGATGGACCATCTCGTCGAGTTCGCAGAGCAGCCAAACACGGTGGTCCAGGTGGTGCCCTTCACCATGGGAGAGCACCGCCCGTTCAGTCTGCCGATCACCATTCTGACCATGCCCGATCGCTCCCTCATGTCGTACGCGGAGTCGGCGCAACAGGGCTATTTGGAGCGCGAAAGTGGCTCGGTGGTACCGCATCTGACGGCCTACCATCAGATGCAGGCGGTGGCGCCTTCCCAGGCGGCGTCCGTTGACATGTTCAGGCAGTTGCGAAAGGGCACCCCGTGACAACCGAGACCCCCCGTTGGTACACGTCCTCGTACAGCGAAAACGGCGGCCAGTGCGTCGAGGTCGCCACCAACCTCGCCGCCCCGCACGGCATCGTCCCCGTCCGCGACTCCAAGAACGTCAGCGGCCCGGCCCTCACCCTCCCCGCCGCCGCGTTCAGCGCCTTCGTGGCCGGCGTCCGGGCCGGAGACTTCGGCGCCGTCTGAGCCATCCGAGCCGGCAGAGCAACAGCCCCACCATGCATGCACGGTGGGGCTTTGCCGGTGCCGCCCGCCCTCCTTGCCCTCCACCGCGCTTGAGGTCCTACGGTCGCCGTGAGGTCCGGCTCGGGGAACGGGCCCGCCCATCCACCCCTGGCGGGCAAACGACCGTTCGGGTCCTCCTAGGCTGTGACCCATGCCCACGCCCCCCGCATATGCCCTCGTCGCCACGGACCTGGACGGCACCCTGCTGCGCCCGGACGACAGCGTGAGCGCCCGGTCCCGCGCCGCGCTCGCCCGCGCCGCCTCCGCGGGCGCCCGGCACCTGATCGTCACCGGGCGGCCCGTGCCCGGGATACGGGCGCTGCTCACCGACCTGGCGTACACCGGGATCGTGGTCTGCGGGCAGGGCACCCAGCTGTACGAGGCCGGCAGCGGGCGGCTGCTGACCTCCGTCACCCTGGACCGCGAGGCCGCCGACGCCGCGCTCGGCAAGATCGAGGCGGAGACCGGGGCCGTGTTCGCCGCCGTGGACCAGGACGGCGTGGACGGGGTGACCCTGATCGAGGCCGGGTACCGGATGCCGAACCCGACGCTTCCCGCCCGACGCGTCGCCTCCCGCGCCGCACTGTGGGAGCGGCCGGTGATCAAGGTGCTGGTGCGCCACCCGGTGCTGGGCGACGACGAGTTGGCCGCCGTCGCGCGCGGGGCCGTGGGCGATCTGGCGACGGTGACCATGGCGGGGCCCGGCACGGTGGAGCTGGCTCCGCGCGGGGTGGACAAGGGCACGGGTCTCGCGGTGGCCGCCGAGCTGCTGGGGGTCGGGGCCGAGCGGACGATCGCGTTCGGGGACATGCCCAACGACCTGCCCCTGTTCGCGGGTTCGGGCCACCGGGTGGCCATGGGCAACGCGCATCCGGAGCTGCGCGCGGCGGCCGACGAGGTGACCCTGTCGAACGCGGAGGACGGGGTCGCGGTGGTCCTGGAGCGCCTTTTCGGCACGGGGGCCGCACCGGACCCTAGCTTGGTCTAGACCAGGACGGTAGGCTGCCGTCACCATCGTGGCGCCCCACCGCCACGGGCACAGCACAGCTTGGCATGCACCTGCCCTTCATGCCGCGCGCAGACGGGCGGGCGGGAAACCCCACGAACCCACCGAGGAGCTGTCGTGAAGCGCAAGAGGATGTCGGCCGTCGTGACCCTGCTCGCCACCGGCCTCGCCGTGTCCCCGGCGGTCGCGGCACCCGCCGCCACCGGGGCGAAGGCCCGTATCGGCGCCGACTGGGCGAAGCAGTCGATCACCTTCACCGCCGCCCCGGGGCAGGTCAACGACCTCCACGTGGTCCCGATGGACGAGGGCGACGGGGTCCGGCGCATCGGCTTCCGGGACTCGGTGCCGCTGCGGCCCGGCGACCACTGCACCTACCTGGAACCGGGGGTCGAGACGTACGTCGTCTGCGAACTGCCCACCGGCAGCGCCCGGCCGGACCGGATCGACGTCTTCCTGGGCGACGGCGACGACGAGATCGCCACCAGCGATCCCGGGGTCGCCACCGTCAGCGGCGGCCCCGGCGACGACATGCTGCACGCCCACACCGCGCACACGGTCCGGGGCGACGCGGGCGACGACATGGTCATGGGGCGCGTCGTCCTCGACGGCGGCGACGGCATGGACCACCTGATGGCCGTCGAGGGCGACCAGCGGCTGTGGGGCGGCCGGGGCGACGACATGATCGAGGCGTACGACGGTGACGACCTCGTGTACGCGGGCCCGGGCGACGACCACGTCATGGGCGGGGAGGGCGACGACGTCCTGCTCGGCGGGTCCGGAGACGACATGGTCCACGGCGAGGCGGGCGACGATGTGATCATCGGCGGCCGGGGGAAGGACACGGCCGAGGGCGGCCCGGGCCGGAACATCACCCTCCCCTGACCGGGGCATCGGACATCACACTCCTCGAACGCCTCTACGCCCGGGGCGGGTTGAGCTTGCGGAAATAGGTCCAGCTGGTCTCGTTCGGCTCGCTCCACTCATCCGGGGCGTGCGCGAACTCCGGGTGGTGGGCGGCGATGTAGGCCCGGGTGCGCTCGGGAACCTCGGTGTACGCGCCGAGCTTGCGGCCCCGGCAGTGGAAGGTGAGGCCGCCGGGCCGCTGCCCCCGGGCCATCCACGGCAGCCACGGGGACATCCGGCTCCACGACATGGTGGCCGGGACGCCGGCCGCCGGACCCGCCAGGTCCGCGCGGTCGGCGAAGAACTGGAAGAGTTCCAGGGCCCGGTACGTGTCCCCCGCCGAGTGCACCGGATACTCGGCCACCGGCAGCGGCGAGGGGTAGGCGAGCGGGATCTCCAGGCTGAAGCAGAGCTGGTCCCCGAGGTCGGTCGTCGGGACCGGGAAAGGGCGCCACTTCTGGTTCGCCGGGTCGTTCCAGACGTGCACCACCGGCAGGTCCTGCCAGGTCTCCAGGATCTCGCGGCTGACGGGATCCAGATAGAACGCGGCCTCACGGGTGAGCAGACGGTACGCGTCCGGCCCGGCCTCGGCGTCCTGGACCAGGCGGGCGACGTTGAGGCCCTCGAAGCCGAAAACGCGCTGGTAGGGCTCGTCGGGGGCCCAGGAGTAGACGTCTCCGGACCACCAGTACGTGACCTCCTCGCCGTCGAGGGAGGCGCGGGTGCGGGCGAAGGAGCGGAGCAGCTCAGCAGGACTCTCGGCGAGGTTCGTCATACGGACCACTGTGCGCGACCGGCGGGCGGGATTCACCCCGCCGGGGCCGCCGGAAGGTCCTGCTCCGTCCAGAGCACCTTGCCGTCCGGACCATGGCGCGCCCCCCAGTGGGAGGCGAGGCGGGAGACGATGAACAGGCCCCGGCCGCCCTCGTCGACGGTCCGGGCGTGCCGCAGGTGCGGGGAGGCCGTGGAGCCGTCGTGGACCTCGCAGGTGAGCGTGGAGTCCAGCAGGAGCCGCAGCCGCAGCGGCGGGGTGCCGTAGCGGACGGCGTTGGTGACGAGTTCGCTGACGATCAGCTCGGTCGCCTCCACGGTGTCCTCGTCCAGGCCCCAGCCCTGGAGCCGGTCGCGGACGAGCACCCGGGCGGTGGCGGGCGTCGTGGGGTCCTGGGCGAGGTCCCAGGTGGCGACCAGGTGGTCGGAGACCGTACCCGTACGGGCCAGGAGCAGGGCCGCCCCGGCGGCGCGGGTGTCGTCCGGCAGCGCGTACACGATGTCGTCGCCGAGTTGCTGGAGGCTGCGGCCCGGCCGGGCGAGGGTCTGCGTGATGCGGTCGGCCGCGTGGTCGCCGGAGAGCAGGTCGGCGGTGCAGAACGCGAGGAGGCTGCCCTCCTCCAGGGTGACGGTGGCGGGCGCGAAGAGGGCGCTGTCGGCGGAGAAGAGCCCGGGCCCCTCCGGTACGTCGAGGGCGACCGCTCGTCCGTCGGGGCCGACGATCAGCGGCGCGGGGTGCCCGGCGCGCGCGACGGTGCAGGTGCGGGTGAACGGGTCGTAGACGCCGTACACGCAGCTCGCGCTCAAGGGTTCGCCCTGGAGGGAGTCGGCGGGCGGCAGGGCGGCGCGTTCGTGGGCGAGGCGGTCGGCGGTGTCCTTGAGCCGGGCGAGGACCTCCTCCGGCTCCAGGTCGAGGCCCGCCAGCGCCTGGATGACCGTACGCAACTGGCCCATGGCGATGGCCGACTGGAGCCCTTCGCCCGCGACCCCGCCGACGACGAGCGCGGTTCGGGCGCCGGACAGGGCAATGGTGTCGAACCAGCAGCCGCTGTCCCGGCCGGGAAGCAGGACGTGCGCGGTGTCGACGGCGGCCTGCCGCCGCTCCGCCTGCGGGAGCAGCCGCCGCTGGACCGTCGAGGCGATGACGTGTTCGCGCTCGTAGCGGCGGGCGTTGTCGATGCCGAGGGCCGCCCGGGTGGCCGCCGATACGGCGAGGGAGACGTCGTCCTCGTCGAAGGGCTCGGCCGCCCCGCAGCGGTAGAGGCTGACCAGTCCGAGGACCGCGCCCCGCAGGGTGAGGGGCGCGACGATCAGGGAGTGCGCGCCGGTCTCCGCGACGGCGCGGGCCCCGCCCGGGTCGGTGGCCGGCCACGGGGTGTCGGGCCCGAGCGGGACGAGCCGGGCCCGCAGGTCGGCGGCGGCGAGCGCGTACGGGGTGCGGACGGGGAGGTGGCGGGTCGCGCCCGCCGAGCGGCCCCCGGCCCCGTTCCCGCCCTCCACCGTGTCCCGGACGGCGTCGCACCGGCCGCTCGCGGCGCGGCGCAGCGGAGTCCCGGGCGGCAGCGGACCCACCGGCGGCTCGGCGCCGCGCAGGACGTCGTCCACGACCTCCACGACGGCGAGGTCGGCGAATCCGGGCGCCAGGGCATCGGCGAAGGCGCGGCAGGTGGTGGCGACGTCGAGGGAGCCGCCGACCGCGTCCCGGACGGCGGCGAGCGCGGCTTCCCGGGCGAGGGCCCGTTCCCGCTCGGTGACGTCGACGACCGCGACCAGCAGGCCGGGGGCCGGTCCTTCGGGGCCGTCCAGGCGGTAGGAGGAGACCAGGAACACCCGGTCGCCGGGGATCTCGCGCAGGCGGCCCCGCACGAGGTGGTCGCGCACCGGGCCCTCGCCCGCCAGCACCCGCTTCATGAGCTGTTCGGCGCCGTCCGGGTCGTCGAGCCGGAAGACTTCGGTGAAGCGGCTTCCGATGAACTGCCCGGTCTCCACGCCTTCGACGAGCGAGTTGGCGCGTACCAGTCGGAGCTGCGGGTCGAGCACGACGAGGCCGACGGCGGACTGGGTGAACAGCGCCGCGAGAAGCGCCTCGTCGAGACCGCCCCCTGGCCCCGCGGCCCTCCCGGGCCCGGCCGGGGTCTCACTGTCCGACACGGCTCCACCCACCCTCCGGCTCCGGCGCGCCGAAGCCGGAGCCGGCACGCGCCGGACCAGCATCACCCGCCGCACCGGACCCGGCCACCGGTGAGCCGCAGAGGCGTGACAGCCTCCTGCCCCACCGGGCCCCGACCGTGCCCGCGCCCGTCAGTACCCCGGCGCCCGCAGCGAGCGCAGTACGTGGTCCACCAGGGAGGCGATCGTCTCCTCGTCCTGGACGGGCTTGCGCAGCACGTGGCGGTAGTAGACCGGGCCGTACAGCATCTCCACGGCCAGCGGGAGGTCCGCGCCGGGCGGGATCTGGCCCTGGTCCTGGGCACCGCGCAGCCGGCCGATCGCCTCCTCGACCCGTGGGTCGATCAGCTGTTCCCGCAACTGCCGGGCCAGGATGTCGTCGTGGTGCAGCTCGGAGAGGATGCCCGCGTAGGCGGGGCCGAACGGCGGGACCGAGAGCAGTTTGACCGCGCCGGCGACGTGGGAGCGCAGGTCGGCGCCGATGTCGCCGGTGTCCACGAACGGGGTGGCGTCGATCAGGGCGTCCGTGAACGCCTCCAGCAGGACCGCGCCCTTCGAGGGCCACCAGCGGTAGATCGTCTTCTTGCTGACCCCCGCGCCGGCCGCGATGGCCTCTATCGTGACGTGGCCGTACCCCCGCTCCGTACACAGGTCGAGAGCGGACCGCAGGATCGCGCGGCGTGATCGTTCGCTGCGTCGCACACTGCTCGGCGATGTGATCATTCGGTGAGCATAGGGGGGTTCCAGCCAATCTCTTGTTGACATCTCGTCGCCAAAGACCGAACAATACCCAGGCGGAAACGGAACGTACCGTGTCGTGTCGTTCCCCTTGTCCGCACCGTTCGTGCCGTTCGTGCCGCGACGAGCCGATCGGGGGACGGCTCGCCCGGCCGACGGCGCGTGCGGACCCCGCCGATCCGATCCGGCCACGCCCCTCGCGCTCTCTCCGGGTCGCCCCTCACGCCGTGATGTCCTTGGCCGTGAAGCGCGCCCAGGCCGCCGAGCCGAACACCGCGACGTACAGCCCCTGCAGTTGGAAGTTCCTGCTCAGGTCGTCCCAGTGGACGGGCTCGCGCAGGACGTCGGCGAACGACATCCAGTAGTGCGCGAACAGATACGGGTGCACGCCGCTCAGCTGCGGAATGCTGTCCAGGATCTGCACCGTGATCAGCAGTCCGACGGTGGCCGCCATCGCCCCGATCCCGCTGCCGGTCAGCGTCGAGACGAACAGCCCGAGCGCGGCGAACCCGGTCAGGGAGACCGCGACGACCAGCGCCGTCAGCGCCGCCCGCACCAGCCCCTCGCCGAAGCTGATCCGGGTCCCGGAGATCGTGGTGACCTCCCCCACCGGGAACAGCAGCGCGCCCACCGCCAGTGCCGACGCCGCCACGACCAGGGTCGCGATCAGACAGAAGGCGAGGACGGAGGCGTACTTCACGAGCAGCAGCCGGGTCCGGCCCGCCGGGGCGACCAGCAGATAGCGCAGGGTGCCGCTGCTCGCCTCGCCCGCGATCGCGTCGCCGGCGACGACGCCGACGGCCATCGGCAGGAAGACCGGCAGCGTCGCGGCGAGGGCGGCGAAGACGAGGAAAAGGCCGTTGTTGGTGACCTGGGCGAGGAACGCCGGGCCGGCCCCGCCGTCCGGACCGCCCGCCCCGCCACCGCCCCCGCCGCCGGTCTCGATCCGCACCGCGATCCCGATGAGGACGGGTACGGCGGCGAGGACGGCGAGGAGGGCGTAGGTCCGGTGGCGGCGCAGCAGGGTGGTGATCTCGGACCGGAGGAGGCCCAGCGTCCACAGCGGGTTGCGGGAGCGCCGCGGATCGCCGGGGCGTACGGGTGCGGCCCGCGCGACCTGCATGGTCCGCGACGCCTTCTCAGCCTGCGACATCGAATCCCTCTCCCGTGAGCGCCACGAAGGCGTCCTCCAGCGAACCCCGCTCGACGCCGAAGAACCGCACCCGCACCCCGCCGCCCACCAGCGCCGCGTTGAGGTCGGCGAGGTCCACGGCGGCGGGCGGGGCGTCGGCGGTCAGCCGGTCGCCGTCGGCGCTCACGCCGGTGAGCCCGTGCTCCTTGAGGATGCGGGCGGCGTCCCCGGGGTCGGGGGTGGTGACGGCGAGCCGGCCCCGGGCGCTCGCGGCGAGGTCGGCGACGGGGCCCTGGACGATCAGCCGCCCCCGGGCCATCACGGCGGCGTGCGTGCAGACCTGCTCGATCTCGTCCAGCAGGTGGGAGGAGAGGAACACCGTGGTGCCCTCGGCCGCCAGCTCCCGGACCAGGGAACGGATCTCGCGCATGCCCTGTGGGTCGAGGCCGTTGGTCGGCTCGTCCAGGACCAGCAGCCGGCGCGGCCGGAGCAGGGCGGCGGCAAGACCGAGGCGCTGCTTCATGCCGAGCGAGTACGCCTTGGCCTTCTTGGCCGAAGCGGCGGCGAGCCCGACCCGCGCCAGGGCCGTCCCGACGCGGGCCCGGCGGGTGCGCGGGTCGGCGGTGGGGTCGGCCCGGTCGTACCGCAGGAGGTTGTCCCGGCCGTTCAGGAAGCCGTACAGCGCGGGCCCCTCGATCAGCGCGCCGACCTCCGGCAGCACCGTACGGGCGGCCGTCGGCATCGGGCGGCCGAGCACCTCGGCGGTGCCGGACGTCGGGTCGATGAGGCCCATCAGCATCCGGATCGTGGTGGTCTTCCCGGAGCCGTTCGGGCCGAGGAAGCCGAAGACGCTGCCGGCCGGCACGGTCAGGTCGAGGCCGTCCACGGCGAGCTGGCCGCCCCGGTAGCGCTTGGTCAGGCCGCGGGTGCGGATGACGGGGGCGCCGGTGGCCGGGTCCGGCGCGGCGTTCCCGGCCGGCCCGGCCCCCGCTGCCGCGCCCCCGGCCGCCACATCCCCGGCCGCTGTGTCCGTCATGGCGGTCGCACCTCTCGTCAAGCGCGGGACCGTCCCGTCCCGCCGCGCGGGGTGCGCGGCGGGAAGGGACGGCCCGGGGACCCGATGCCCAGGCGTCCCAGGGAAGGTTGTAATAAGCCGCGGCGTCGGCGGCA
>NZ_JBHXPF010000077.1:0-30806 GCF_042718715.1 Streptomyces sp. NPDC058576
AAGGGTGAGCCGGGGCCGTCGGCGAGGAGAAGAGGGGCAGCGGGGAAGTCAGCCCATCTCCTCCAGCGTTTTGCCCTTGGTCTCCTTCACGAACTTGAGCACGAAGGGGATCGAGAGCACGGCGAAGCAGGCGTAGATGATGTACGTCCCCGAGAGGTTCCAGTCGGACAGGCTCGGGAAGCTGGCGGTGATCGCCCAGTTGGCGATCCACTGCGCGAAGACGGCGACGCCGAGGGCGGCCGCGCGGAGCCGGTTCGGGAACATCTCGCCCAGGAAGACCCAGACGACGACACCCCACGACAGTGCGAAGAAGAGCACGAACACATGGGCGGCGATCAGGGCGACGGCGCCCTGGGTCTCGGGCAGCTTCCCGTCGACCAGGTCGGCGGAGAAGGCCCACGCCTCGACGGCGAGCGCGAGCGCCATGCCGACGGAGCCGACGAGGGCGAGCGGCCTGCGGCCCACCCGGTCCACGAGCACCATCGCGATCACCGTGCCGATGATGTTGATGATCGAGGTGGTGAACGAGTAGAAGAACGAGTCGGTCGGGTCGACACCGACGGACTGCCACAGCGTCGCCGAGTAGTAGAACGCGACGTTGATGCCGACGAGCTGCTGGAACATCGAGAGGCCGATGCCGACCCAGACGATGGGCAGGAAGCCGAAGCGGCTGCCCAGCAGGTCCTTGAAGGAGGACTTGTGCTCACGGTGCATGGCGGTCTCGATCTCGGCCACGCGGGCGTCGAGGTCGATCTTGTCGCCCTCGACCTCTTCGAGGATCTTGCGGGCTTCGGCCTTTTTGCCGACCGAGATGAGGAAGCGCGGGGACTCGGGGATCGCGAAGGAGAGCAGGCCGTACAGGACCGCCGGGACGACCATCACGCCGAGCATCCACTGCCAGGCCTCCAGGCCCAGGATCTCGCCGCGCTGGTCGCCGTCGGCGATCTGGAGGACGGCGTAGTTGACCAGCTGGGAGATGGCGATGCCGATGACGATCGCGGCCTGCTGGAAGGAGCCGAGCCGCCCTCGGTAGGCGGGCGGGGAGACCTCGGCGATGTAGGCCGGGCCGATCACGGACGCCATGCCGATGGCGAAGCCGCCGATGATGCGCCACATCGCCAGGTCCCAGAGCGCGAACGGCAGGGCGGAGCCGATGGCGCTGGCGGTGAAGAGCACCGAGGCGATCTGCATGCAGCGGATGCGGCCGATCCGGTCCGCGATCCGGCCGGCGGTGGCGGCGCCGATCGCACAGCCGATCAGCGCGATGGCGATGACCTGGGCGAGCGTTCCGGAACCGATGTCGTACCGGTCGCGGATCGCCTCGACGGCCCCGTTGATGACGGAGCTGTCGTAGCCGAAGAGGAAGCCGCCCATCGCCGCGGCCGCGGTGATGAAGATGACATGGCCGAGGTGGTCCGGGTGGGCCGCCCTCGCCCCGGACTCGGGTCCGTTCGCTGTGCTGCTGGTCACGTGAACTCCTGATGCCTGGCCGGGGGTCAGACGTGGGGTGTGAGCCTTCCCAGTGGCGCACACCATCCAGCCCGCCACCACTTGAAGGCGAAATCAACTTCGCAGAGGTTATGTCTTCAAGAAACGAAGTCAAACAGTGGGTCCCCGCCCGTGTACCCAGGAGCGCGCGATAGGTGCCTTGAACTCCTGATGAATCGGCGAAAAGTCAGCGCAGCCGCTGGCTGATGACCTTCGAGACGCCGTCACCCTGCATGGACACGCCGTACAGCGCGTCGGCGACCTCCATCGTCCGCTTCTGGTGCGTGATCACGATCAGCTGGGAGCTCTCCTGGAGCTCCTCCATGATCCGGATCAGCCGCTGGAGGTTGGTGTCGTCGAGCGCGGCCTCGACCTCGTCCATCACGTAGAACGGACTGGGCCGGGCCTTGAAGATCGAGACCAGCAACGCCACCGCCGTCAGGGACCGCTCGCCGCCCGACAGCAGGGAGAGGCGCTTCACCTTCTTGCCCGGCGGACGCGCCTCGACGTCCACTCCGGTGGCGAGCATGTTGTCCGGGTCGGTCAGGATGAGCCGCCCCTCGCCGCCGGGGAAGAGCCGCGAGAAGACGCCCTCGAACTGCCGGGCGGTGTCGTGGTAGGCCTCCGTGAAGACCTGCTCGACCCGCTCGTCGACCTCCTTGATCACCTGGAGCAGATCGGCCCGGGTCTTCTTCAGGTCTTCAAGCTGCTCGGACAGGAACTTGTGCCGCTCCTCCAGCGCCGAGAACTCCTCCAGCGCGAGCGGATTCACCTTCCCGAGTTGCTGGTACGCCCGTTCGGCCGACCGCAGTCTCTTCTCCTGCTCGGGCCGCCGGTACGGCTTCGGCTGGTTGCGCGGGTCCTCCGGGTCCTCCGGCAGCTCCTCGCCCTCGGCGGCGGGCGACGGCGGGACCAGCTGGTCGGGGCCGTACTCGGAGACCAGCCCCGCGGGCTCCACGCCGAGCTCCTCCAGGGCCTTCGTCTCCAGCTGCTCGATCCGCAGCCGCTTCTCCGCCCCCAGCACCTCACCCCGGTGGACCGAGTCGGTGAGCTTGTCCAGCTCGCCCTTCAGCTCCCGGCCCCGGTCGCGCTCGACAGCCAGCTCGCGCTCCCGTTCGCCCTTCGCCGCCTCGGCCGACGTCCGCTCCTGGTCGGCCCGTACGAGGGACACCTCCACGTGCGCCAGCAGCTGACGGGTGCCCGAGGCGACGGCGGAGGCGACCTCGGCCTCGTACCGCAGCCGGGCCCGGCGCTGCTCGGCGCGGGTACGTGCCTCCCGTTCGGCGCGGGCGGCCCGGTCCAGCCCGTCCGCGCGCCCGGCCAGCGCCTTGACCCGCTCCTCGTGCGTACGGGCCTGGAGCCGGGCCTCCATCTCGGTCTGGCGGGCGTTGGCCCCGTCGGCGGCGAGCCGGTCCCGCACGGAGGTGTCGGGCTCCTCGTCGGCCGGCGTCTCCTCGGCGACCAGCAGCCGCTCCGCCAGCTCCTCGGCCTCCTCGGTCGCCCGCTCCAGGGCCTCCTGCGCGCGGGCGGCGGAGGCGGTCATCCGCTCGGCCTCGCCCGCCGCGCTCCGGGCCGTCCCGGCGAGCCGCCCGAGCTGCTGGGCGAAGCCGGACTTCTCCCGCTCGGCCGCCCGGCGGCGCTCCCCCAACTCCTCGACGAGCGCGGCCTGCTCCGTGCGCCGCTCACCCGCACGACGCTGGGCCTGCGCCAGCTCCTCGCACCGTACGGCCAGGTCGGCCAGCTCGGCGACGGCCTCGTCGACGGAGGCCTGCACCTCCAGGAGGCTGGGCGCCCCGGCCGACCCGCCCTGCGCGAAGTGGGCGGAGAGCACGTCCCCTTCACCGGTCACCGCGGTCAGCCCGGGGTGCGCGGCGACCAGTTCCTCGGCCTCCTCCAGCGTCCCGACGACCACCATGCCCGGTACGAGGCGGCGTACGGCCCCGAGCAGCGCGGCGGGCCCGCGCAGGAGGTCGGCCACGGCGGGCGCGGCGAGGGCGGTGGCTGTGTTCGCCTCGGCACGGCCGCTGGGGAGGGCGGCGGCGTCCGGGCCGGCGGGGACAGCGACGGGTTCGGCGGGAGCGCCGCTCTGACCGGGCAGCACGGCGGGGGCGGGCCTCGCCGCCTCTTCCCGCACGGGTACCTGCTCACCGGACTGTTCCGGTACGTGGCGGGGTCGGGCCTCCGCGGCGGCCGGGGCGGGCGCCGGCTCCCCGCCCAGCAGCATCGCCGCGCGCCCCGCGTCCCGTTCGCGCAGCAGCCGGATCGCGTCGGCGGCCGTGGCCGGGTCCGTGACGGCCACGGCGTCCGCAGCGCTGCCGAGGGCGGCCGCGACGGGGATCTCGTAGCCGGGCTCGACGGTCAGCAGTTCGGCGGCGGGCCCGAGGATTCCGGCGAGCCGGTCCCGGGCCCCGAGCAGAGCCCCCGTGCCGTCCTTGCGCCGCAGCCCCAGGGCCAGCGCCTCGTGCCGGGCCGCGACCGCCGCCCGCCTGCGCTCGGCGGCGGTGGCCTCGTCGCGGGCCGCACTGTGGGCGGCCTGGGCCTCTCCGAGTGCCCGCTTGGCCTCCTCGTGGCGGGCGGTCAGCTCCTCGTCGACGCCGTCCAGCCCCTCGACCTCGGTCTTGAGCTGCTCGTACTCCTCCTGGGCGGTGACCGCGCGCTCCTGCGCCTCGTCGCGGGAGGCGGCCAGCCGGTCGATCTCGGCCTGTGCCGAACCGGCCCGGCTGCGGGCCGCGTTGACCTGGCCGTTCAGCCGGGCGAGCCCTTCGCGCCGGTCCGCGATGGCGCGGGCGGCGTCCTTGAGCCGGCGCTCCTCGGCGGCCAGGTCGCGTTCCAGGTCGGCGCGGTGGGCGGCGGTGTCCTCCAGCGCGTGCTCGGCCGCCTCCAGGGCCGCCGTCAGTTCCGCTTCCTGCTCGCGGATCCGGGCGGCCTCGCGCTCCAGGTCCTCGGGGTCGCGGCCCCGGCGCTCCTCTGCCGGCGCCTCGGAGGCGCTGCGGACCCGGGCGTCGGCCAGGGAGATGGTGCCGCGGACCCGCTCGGCCAGTTGCGACAGCTCGTACCAGGTCTGCTGGGCGCGCTGGAGCCGGGGCGCGAGCCGGCGCACCTCGCCCTCCAGCTCTGCCTCCCGGGCGAGCGCCGCCCTCAGCTCGGCCTCGGCCGTGTCCTTGCGCTTCTTCAGCTCGGCCTCGTCGGCGATCTCGTCGCGCAGCGCGTCCCGCAGGGTCACCAGGTCGTCGGCGAGGAGCCGGAGCCGGGCGTCGCGCAGGTCGGCCTGGATGACGGCGGCCCGGCGGGCGACGGCGGCCTGCCGGCCGAGCGGCTTGAGCTGGCGGCGCAGTTCGTCGGTGAGGTCCTGGACCCGGGCCAGGTTGGCGCCCATCGCGTCCAGCTTGCGCAGCGCCTTCTCTTTCCGCTTGCGGTGCTTGAGGACGCCCGCGGCCTCCTCGATGAAGGCCCGGCGGCCCATCGGGTCGGCGTGCAGGACGGAGTCCAGCTGTCCCTGCCCGACGATGACGTGCATCTCGCGGCCGATGCCGGAGTCGGAGAGGAGTTCCTGGATGTCGAGCAGCCGGCAGGTGTCGCCGTTGATCTGGTATTCGCTGCCGCCATTGCGGAACATGATCCGAGTGATCGTCACTTCGGCGTACTCGATGGGCAATGCGCCGCCGGAATTGTCGATGGTCAGCGACACCTCGGCGCGGCCGAGCGGCGGCCGTCCGGTCGTCCCGGCGAAGATCACGTCTTCCATCTTGCCGCCGCGCAGGGATTTGGCGCCCTGTTCCCCCATGACCCAGGAGAGCGCGTCCACCACATTGGACTTTCCGGATCCATTGGGTCCGACGACGCAGGTGATCCCCGGTTCGAATCGCAGGGTGGTGGCGGACGCGAACGATTTGAAACCACGCAGGGTCAGGGCCTTGAGGTGCACGCCGCCGGACTCTACCTTTCGCTCTCGGTTTCGCTGATGAAGGTGCAGGGCACATCAGACGGTAAGCGAAGGCCGGTACGTCCGGGGCGGGGGTAGGGCAAAGAAAAAGGGACGCCGAAGCGTCCCTGTGAATCTTGCTGGCGTATGCATGAATCCAGCTGTTGGCCCTGCGCGTGCATCGCAGACGACCGGACATCGGCATCCCCGCTGATGCGGGGACCCCGGTGTTCGGGGACGGCGATCCGTGACGCAGGACGGATCAGAGGTGTTCCGAGGCTACTGAGCATGCCCGGCCCGACCGGCCCGAAGGGGCCGCTTCGGTCAGGTCAGCGCAGGCTCGCCCTGGGGTACGTCGATGTCGATGCTGTCGAGCAGCGACTCCTGGTGCTGGGCGGCGGCGTTGAGCGCGTCGTTCTCGTCCTGGATCCGGGTGAGTTCGGATTCCAGGTCCTGGACGCGCTGCTGGAGCCGTCGCATCTCGGCGAGGAGTCGCGGGTCGGAACCGCCGACGTAACCGAGAAGCGCCTTTGCCATGATGGATGGTCCTCCACAATGAGTGACCGACCGATGCGGTGTGGGTCGTCAGGGGATCGCACCCGCGGTGCTCGGCAGGGCTCTGTCACCACTGCGGTTCTGCTGCTAATCAGCTCTACCGAACAGCTAAGGTGCGCGGGGTTTTCAGCGTCTCACCAAAAAGTTTGACGGTCAACACGATCACACCCTGTGCACCCGGGTGTCCCGGGGGCGCGCGGCTGGACGATCATGCGGCGCGACTCTCCTGCGGGACCCCGAGGGGTGTGCGGATCTTCGTCAATGCCGCAGCCTTGCACGACATCCCGGATCTGGCAACCATCGACCTCCACCGGTCCCGTCGCAGGTCATTTCGGGTGCGGGGCCCGAGGCGGCGTTCTGGTTACCGTTCGGTACGCGGTGTTCACCGAGCGGATCCGAGGAGCCGCGCGGGGCGGGATCAGCGGATGGCGAATCCGTCGTATCCACCGCGCGGGGTGTCCCAGATCTCAGTGACTCCATCCACACGCCCGGGTGTGTCGTCGGACCGCAGCCAGTCCAGCAGACGGTGGCAATTGTCACGCCGCCCCTCGGCCACGATCTGTACCCGGCCGTCGTCGAGATTGAGGGCGAACCCGATGAGCCCGCCGATCTCCAAAGCGTTTGCCCTGGTGAACCAGCGGAAGCCTACTTGCTGTACTCGGCCGCGTACCCAGACGACGAGGCGTGCTTCTTCGTTCATGCCCGAACGCTAACCGGCCAATTGCTCTCGAAGCACGTCGCCCCCTTTCGCCCATGGGCTACAGTCCCGTCGCAACAGCCTCACTCGATCGGGTGAGTATCGGACGGGTGTCGACCGGAAAGTCGATCAAGCGGCATTCGCTCCGCGTGCCACCGAATTCGATCAACGAGGCAATCGAGAGCAACGGGGCAGTCGAGTGACGTCGCGACGACGTCCCGAGTATCAGGAAGGCACAGCGCATGGGACGCCACCGACGATCCGCCGCAGGCCCCGCCGCTGAAGAACCCGCGGCCGGGGCCGCTTCCCGGCGCCGGGGCACGCGCCGGAAGAAGTCCGCCGTGCCGATCCGGACCGGGCTCCTCGGCGTCTCGGCCGCCGTCGCCGTCGGCGCGGTGGCCGTCGCCTCGGGCCTGATCCCCGGCGGCGACACCTACACCTCCGGCAACACGACCGCCGCCGACCAGGTGCGTACCGGCGGCGCGCCGGATCTCCTGACGCAGGGCGGCAGCTCCACCGCTCCGGCCGACCGGTCCTCCTCCCCCACCAGCCGGGGCAGCGAGCGCCCGGAGGCGCCGAGCGGGACCCCGTCGAAGACGCCGTCCAAGAAGCCTTCGGCATCGCCGTCGAAGACGCCGTCGAAGTCGGCCGCGCCCTCCACCTCGAAGAAGCCGGCCGCCACCCCGTCGAAGAAGTCCAAGGCACCCACTTCGGCACCGGAGAAGAGCAGCGCCCCGGCGAGCAAGGCCCCGGCGCCGCCGAAGACCTCGACCGCGCCGCCGCCCAGCAAGAAGCCGAGTCCTTCCCCGACGGACGCCTCCGCACGCAGTGAGGTGCTGGCCCTGGTGAACCAGGAGCGCGCGAAGGTCGGCTGCTCCCCGCTGTCCACCAGCGCCCCGCTGACCTCGCTCGCGCAGAACTTCAGCGAGGACATGGCGGCCCGCGGCTTCTTCGACCACACCGACCCGGACGGCGACACCCCCTGGGACCGGGCCGCACAGGCCGGCGTGCAGGGACTCGCCGCGGAGAACATCGCCCGCGGCCAGGCCGACGCCCAGGCCGTGATGGAGGGCTGGATGAACAGCGAAGGCCACCGGGCGAACATTCTCAACTGCGACTACAAGACCATCGGCATCGGTGTCCACGAGGGCTCCGGCGGCCCCTGGTGGGTCCAGAACTTCGGCTTCTGACCCCGCTTCACCGGTCCACTTGCTCCCGTACAGCGCTCCCTCGGGGTGAGCACTGTGCGGGAGTAAGCTTTTGGTATGGCCAGCGATACCGACAGCCTCGCGTTCGACGTCTTCTCCCGGCAGTGCCCCTCGCGCTCGACACTGGAGCACGTCACCGGGCGCTGGGGCGGTCTGACGATGGGCGCGCTGTACGAGGAGAGTCTCCGCTTCAACGAGCTGCGCCGCCGGGTCGACGGGGTCAGCGAGAAGATGCTCTCCCAGACCCTGCACGCCCTGGAGCGGGACGGGCTCGTCCTGCGGGAGGCGCAGCCGGTCAACCCGCCCCGGGTGGACTACGAGCTCACCCCGTTCGGCCGCGAGGTCGCCGAGAAGCTCCTCGGGCTCATCCACTGCGTCGAGGGGCGGATGGACGAGGTCCTCGCCGCCCGGACGCGTTACGACGAGGCGCGCGGCGGCCGCTGACAGCGCGGGCAGTAGTAGCTGGAGCGGTTCATCCAGGCGCGGCGGCGCATCGGGGTGCCGCACCGGTGGCAGGGCTCGCCCTCCCGGCCGTACGCGTCGAGCGACCGGTCGAAGTAGCCGGACTCGCCGTTCACGTTGACGTACAGGCTGTCGAAGCTGGTGCCGCCCTGGGCGAGGGCCGCGTTCATGACGTCGCGGGCATGGCCGAGCAGCTCGGCGGACTGGGGGCGGGTCAGGGTCGCGGTCGGCCGGTCGTAGTGCAGCTTGGCGCGCCAGAGCGCCTCGTCCGCGTAGATGTTGCCGACGCCGCTGATCAGCGACTGGTCGAGCAGGGCGCGCTTGACCGTGGTCCGGCGCAGGCGCAGCGCGGTGTGGAACGCGGCGTCGTCGAAGAGCGGGTCGAGCGGGTCCCGGGCGATGTGCGCGATGGTGTCGGGCAGCCCGTCGGGGGTGTTGTCGTGCAGCGAGAGCCCGCCGAAGGTGCGCTGGTCGACGAAGCGCAGCTCGGTGCCGAGGGCGTCGTCGAACCGCATCCGGATCCGCAGGTGCTTCTCGTCGGGGGCGTCCGCGGGCTGCACCAGCAGCTGTCCGCTCATGCCGAGGTGGCCCAGCAGCGAGGAGGCCGCCTCCTCGACCGGCACCCAGAGGTACTTGCCGCGGCGCATCGCCGTCCCGAAGCGCACCCCGCGCAGCCGGGCGGCGAAGTCGACGCCGCCCGCGAGGTGGCGGCGGACCGAGCGGGGGTGCAGGACCTCGACTTCGGTGACGGTGCGGCCGCTGACCCAGCGCTCCAGGCCTCGGCGGACCACTTCGACCTCAGGCAGCTCGGGCACGGTGCACCACTCCAGACACGACGACGGTAGTACGGGAACGGGTCCCGCGGAAACGCTCCCCGGGACAGGGAAAACCCCCCGGTGCGCATGGCACCGAGGGGTTCCCGTTGTGCTTCAGGCCGGAGCGGCGTCCGTGTTCGGCGACGGGTCGGCAGGGGTGTCGGCGGCCCCTCCGTCGGCCGCGGACTTCTCCGCGGCCTGCCGTGCCTCCGCGGCGGCGCTGATCTCGCGCCAGGCGGACTCGGCCGCCTGCTGCTCCGCTTCCTTCTTGCTACGGCCGGTGCCGGTGCCGTACGAGACACCACCGACGCGAGCGGCAGCAGTGAAGGTCTTCTCGTGATCCGGGCCGGTCTCCGTGACGAGGTACTCGGGGACTCCGAGGCTCTCGCTCGCGGTGAGCTCCTGGAGGCTGGTCTTCCAGTCCAGGCCGGCGCCGAGGTTCGAGGACCTGTCGATCAGCGGGTCGAAGAGCCGGTGAACCAGCTCCGAGGCCGCGCCGAGGCCCTGGTCGAGATAGACCGCGCCGATCACTGCTTCCAGTGTGTCGGCGAGGATGGAAGCCTTGTCCCGGCCACCCGTGCCCTCTTCACCGCGGCCGAGCCGGATGAAGGAGCCGAGTTCGAGGCCGCGGCCCACTTCCGCAAGTGCACGTGAGTTGACCACCGCGGCCCGCAACTTGGCCAGCTGGCCTTCGGGCAGGTCGGGGTGGGTGCGGTACAGCGTGTCCGTGACCACCAGGCCGAGCACCGAATCCCCGAGGAATTCGAGCCGCTCGTTGGTGGGCAGACCGCCGTTCTCGTATGCGTACGAACGGTGGGTCAGCGCACGCACCAGAAGGGCGGACTCGAGGTGATACCCGAGCCGCCCTTCCAGAAGCGTGTGGGACGAGGCTGTGTTGACGTTGTCTGCCTGCTTCTTGGCGCTGGACAACTCAGACATCGGGCCTCTCACCAGCCGCTCAGACCTCGAGGACCTGGCGCTTGTTGTAGGTGCCGCAGCTCGGGCACGCAATGTGCTGGAGCTTGGGCTCCTGGCAACGCTCGCACGAAACCAGGGTGGGGACCGCAGCCTTCCACTGCGACCGGCGGTGGCGCGTGTTGCTGCGCGACATCTTCCGCTTCGGAACAGCCACGGCTACTTCTCCTGCTTCTCGTCGACGCCAGGTTCGGCGCCGCCCATGTTGTCCTTCTCGCCGTCCTGAACGGTCTCGGCGAGTCCTTGCAGTGCCGCCCAACGGATGTCGACGGCGTCGTGGTGGTGGCCCGGATTCTCGTCCAGCCTGATTCCGCATTCGGAACACAGACCGGCGCAGGTCTCCTTGCACACCGGCTGCATGGGCAGTGCGAGCACTACCGCGTCACGCAGCATTGACTCGAGGTCGAACAAGCCGTCCTCGAGGAAGAACCTGTCCTCGTCGTCCTCGGCGTCGTCGGCCGGTTCCGCCGCACTGCTGCGGCCCCGGTCATCGGCGTCAGGGTACGAGAACATTTCCTGGAAGTCCGCGTCGACCTCTACGGTCAGCGGCTCCAGACACCTTACGCACTCCCCCTCGGCGGTCGCACGGGCGGTGCCTGTGACAAGCACCCCTTCCATGACCGATTCGAGGCGGAGATCCAGCTCCACAGGGGCGCCTTCCGGCACGCCGATGACGCCGTCGATGCCCAGGACCGGTGAACCGGGTGCTTCCACCGAGCGGGACAGCCGCTTCATGGCACCGGGACGCCGACCCAGCTCGTGCGTATCGAACACGAGAGGGTTTCGGTGGTCGAGGTGGCCGTTCAGGGCTTTTCCTGCTTTCGAATCATGGGTGTCGCGCTACGAAGGGAGGGTCGGCCGTCTGCGGTCCGGAACGAACCGTCTCCGTTTCTCAGACGAAACGGGCAGCCGGGATCGCGGACCTATGTGCGACCGAGGATTCAGGATACTGGACGGACCGCTCAGCACCCAATCGGGTCGGCCCGCCCGGGGTCAGCGGCCCTGCTCGTACCGGCGGAGCTGTTCCAGATCGATCATGCTGGTGTCGAAGAGGCTGGTCTCGTCCAGCGCTCCCCCGCCCTGCTGGTCGGACGCCTGGCCCTGTCCCTGGCCGTGTACCTGGCCGTGCCCCTGCCCGTGCTGCTGGGTCTGCTGCTGCCAGCCGTAGTCGGGCTGGCCGGTGGGCTGGGCCGGGTACCCGTTCGGGTCGTAGCCCCCCTGCTGCTGGTACGCCGTGTACGGGTCGGGCTGCTGCTGGTAGCCGTACGCGTCCTGGACGCCCTGCTGGAGCGGCTGATCCTGGTAGCCGTACGCCGCCTGCGCATAGCTCGGCTCGGCCTGCGGCTGCGCAGGGTAGGCGGGCTGCTGGGGCGGCTGGGGCACCTGCGGGGGCTGCTGAGGCGCCTGCTGCGGCTGCGGAGTGGCGAGCTCGGCGAGACCGGCCAGATAGTCGGCGTCGCTGGTGTGCCCCTGGCCGCCCGCGGCGTCCTGGGCGGCCATGTGCGCGCCGAGGTCGTCGCTGGCGACCCGGCCGTGCAGCTTCTGCCGGCCCCGGCCCACCGCCTCCAGGGTCCCCGCGAGAACGGCCTCGAAGGCGCCGAACTTGGCGTCGACGTACGCGTCGGCCCGCTGCCGCAAGGTCTCGGGGTCGGCGCTGCGCTCGGGGGCCTCGGCGAAGTCGGGGTCCTGGTAGCCCTGCTCGTCCAGGCCCTGGCCGCGACCGAGCAGCTTCTCGCGGCCCCGGTCCACGGAACCGATGGTCTTGGTGAGGACGACCTCGAAGTTGGCGAGCTTGCTGTCGACGTAGTCGTCGGCCTCGGCCCGGACCTCCTCGGCCTCGCGGCGGGCCTCGGACAGGATCCGGTCGGCCTCGCTCTGCGACTGCCGGGCGATCTCGGTCTCGGAGATCAGCGAGGCGCGCTGGGCGTGGGCCGACTCGATGATCCGCTCGGCCTCCTGCCGGGCCTGCTCGGCGAACTGCTCCTGGCCGCCGATCAGCTCCTGGGCCTGGGCGAGGGAGCCGGGCAGGGCCTGGCGCACCTCTTCGAGCATGGCGAGCAGCTCGGCGCGGTTGACCACGCACGAGGCCGACATGGGCATGGATCGGGCGCTCCCGACCGCTTCGACGATCTCGTCGAGCTTCTTCTGCACGTCCACGGTGTGCTCGCCACTCTCTGCTGCTCTGTCGAAGCTGCTGCTCCGTTGGAGACGGACGGCACGACTGTAAGGCCAGTCGGCCGCCGCCCGACACCTGGTGACGGCCCGTCAGCGCCTCAGCGTTCGCCCAGGCGCTTCACGAGTGCCTCGTGGACGGCCGGCGGCAACAGGTGGGAGACATCGCCGCCCCAGGTCGCCACCTCCTTGACCAGCGAGGACGACAGGAAGCTGTACGTCGGATTGGTCGGCACGAAGAGTGTCTCGACGCCGGAGAGGCCGTTGTTCATCTGGGCCATCTGCAACTCGTAGTCGAAGTCGCTGACGGCTCGCAGGCCCTTCACGATCGCCGGGATCTCCCGCTGCTTGCAGAAGTCGACCAGCAGGCCGTGGAAGGACTCCACCTCGACGTTGCCGAAGTCGGCGGTGACCTCGCGGATCAGCTCGATCCGCTCGTCCACGGTGAACAGCCCTTTCTTGGACTGGTTGATCATCACCGCCACGTGCACCACGTCGTACAGCTTCGAGGCTCGGCCAATGATGTCGAGATGTCCGTTGGTGATGGGGTCGAACGACCCCGGACAGACGGCGCGGCGCACTGTGATTCCCTCGCTCTCCGGTCCGGTCATCGTGCGTCTTCGCACGTAGCGGCGGCGCGACCGTACCAAAGCGTCCCCTCGCCGTAGCGACGGGAGCGCAGTGGCTCGAATCCGGCGGGCCAGCCGAATTCTCCGCCCCGGGTGCTGCGTTCCACGGTGACGAGCGCATCGCCCGTGAGCCACCCCTGGGTACGGAGTGTGAGCAGGATCTCGCGAAGATCGTCATCGGTGACGACGTACGGCGGGTCCAGGAAGACGATGTCGTACGGGTCGGTGGGCGCCGGGCCTGTCACGATCTGTTCCGCTTTGCCGGTGCGGACTTCGGCGCCCGGAAGGCCGAGGGTGCGGACGTTGTCGCGGACGGTGCGGACCGCCTTCGGGTCGGCCTCCACGAGCAGGGCGTGGACCGCGCCCCGGGAGAGCGCTTCGAGGCCGACGGCGCCGGAACCGGCGTACAGATCGGCGACGCGGCTGCCTTCGAGCGTGCCGAGCAGCGCTTGCCAGGTGGAGAAGAGGCCCTCGCGCGCACGGTCGGAGGTGGGGCGGGTGCCGGTGCCGGGCGGAACGGCCAGGCGGCGTCCGCCGGCCGAGCCGGCGATCACGCGGGTCATGGGTGTGGGGTCCTCGGGGTCGGGGGCGTGCGGAGGGGCTCGCGAACGGGTGCGTGCCGTGCGTCCACGATATGGCGTACGGCCCGCGCCGGCCCGACCGGCAGGACGCCCCGGCGCCCTCATCCCTTGTCGAGATACTCCTCGCGGTCCTTGTCCAGGAGGGCGGCCAGCACCGTGCGCAGCTCCGGCAGGTGCTCCAGGTCCGGGTCGGCGGCGACGATCGCGACGGCCTCCTCGCGGGCGGCGGCGATCACTTCCTCGTCGTCGATGACCGTGAGCATCCGCAGCGAGGAGCGCACGCCGGACTGGGCCTGGCCCAGCACATCGCCCTCGCGGCGCTGTTCGAGGTCGATGCGGGAGAGCTCGAAGCCGTCGAGGGTGGCGGCGACGGCGGAGAGCCGGGCGCGGGCGGGGCTCGCCTCGTGGGCCTCGCTGACCAGCAGGCAGAGCCCGGGGGCGGAGCCACGGCCGACACGGCCGCGGAGCTGGTGGAGCTGCGAGACGCCGAAGCGGTCGGCGTCCATGATCACCATGGCGGTGGCGTTGGGGACGTTGACGCCGACCTCGATGACGGTGGTGGCGACGAGGACGTCGACGTCCCCGGCGGCGAACCGGCGCATGACGTCGTCCTTCTCGTCGGGGTGCATCCTCCCGTGCAGCACCTCGACGCTCAGCCCGGCGAGCGCGCCCCTGCGCAGCTCGTCGGCGATCTCCAGGACGGCGAGCGGCGGGCGCTTGTCGCCGTCCTCCTCGGGGGCCGCCTTCTTGGCCTTCGCCTTCTTGCCGCCCTTGCCCTCCGTCTCCTCAGCGTCGTCGCCGATGCGGGGACAGACCACGTAGGCCTGGTGGCCGTTCTCCACCTCCTCGGCGACGCGTTCCCAGGCACGGCTGAGGAAGTGCGGCTTGTCCTTGGCGGGGACGACATGGCTGGCGATCGGGGAGCGGCCGGCCGGGAGCTGGTCCAGGACGGAGGTCTCCAGGTCGCCGAAGACCGTCATCGCGACCGTACGGGGAATGGGGGTGGCGGTCATGACGAGGAGGTGGGGCGGCTGCTTGCCCTTCGAGCGGAGGGCGTCGCGCTGCTCCACGCCGAAGCGGTGCTGTTCGTCCACGACGACCAGGCCCAGGTCGTGGAACTGCACCTTGTCCTCGATCAGGGCGTGGGTGCCGATGACGATCCCGGCCTCGCCCGTGACCAGGTCGAGCAGGGCCTGTCTGCGGGCGGCCGTGCCCATGGAGCCGGTGAGCAGGACGACCTTGGTCCCCCGGTCCGAGCCGCCCAGCATGCCCCCCTCGGCCAGCTCGCCCATCATCTCGGTGATCGAGCGATGGTGCTGCTGGGCGAGGACCTCGGTGGGGGCGAGCATCGCGGCCTGGCCGCCCGCGTCGACCACGGTGAGCATGGCCCGCAGGGCCACCATCGTCTTGCCCGAGCCGACCTCGCCCTGAAGCAGGCGGTGCATCGGGTGCTCGGTGGCCAGATCGTCGAAGATCTCCTTGCTGACCTTCTCCTGGCCCTCGGTGAGGGTGAAGGGCAGCTTGGCGTCGAAGGCGTCCAGCAGGCCGTCCGCGACGGGGCGGCGGGCGACGGCGGGGAGCTGGGTGTCGGCGTACCGGCGGCGGGCCAGGGCGACCTGGAGGACGAACGCCTCGTCCCACTTGAGCCGGGCCTTGGCGTCCTCGATGTCCGCCTTGGTCTGCGGGCGGTGCACCTTGAGCAGGGCCTCGGGCAGCGGGGTGAAGCCACGGCCCTCCCGCAGGGCGGCGGGCAGCGGATCCACGGCGTCCTGCGCGCCGGGCAGGACGGCGTCGACGGCCTTGGCGATCCGCCAGGAGTCGAGCTGCTTGCAGGCGGGGTAGATCGGCAGGAGCCGTCCCGCGAAGGCGTCCACCGCCTCGGTGGCCTCGTCCGCGTCGGAGGCGTCGAGCAGTTGGTACGTGGGGTGGGCCAGCTGCATCTTGCGGTTGAAGACGGAGACCTTGCCCGCGAACATCGCCTGGCGGCCCGGCAGCAGTTCCTTGTGCGGCTTGTGGACGCCGTGGCCGAAGAAGACCAGCTGGAGGCGGCCGCTGCCGTCGGTGAGAGTGACTTCGAGCCGTTTGCCCCGGCCGTTGTTGAACATCAGGATCCGGGCGTCGGCGACCTGGGCGACGACCGTGACGTGCTCGTCCAGCGGGAGGTCGGCCAGCGCGGTCAGCTTGCCGCGCTCCTCGTACCGCCGCGGGTAGTGGTGCAGCAGATCACCGACCGTGTGCAGGTCGAGGTGTTCGGCCATCACCTTCGCGGTGGCTCCGCCGAGCAGCTTCTTCAGAGGTTCATCGAACGAGGACACGCGATCCATTGCACACCACGGCACTGACAGCTGTCCGCCGGGCACGCACGCCGACCGCGCTACTCGACGCCGATCAGCAGGGGTGCGCGCTGGTGCCCGCCCCGGTAGACCACGGTGTCCACGGCGAGGTGGCCCTCCCGTACGTGCTCCTCCAGCACGTCGGCCAGGAAGTCGGGGACGTCCTCGCCGAGGACGAGGGTGACCAGTTCGCCGCCGGCCGCCAGCATCCGGTCGAGCACGGTGCGGGCCGTGTGCGGGACGTCGGAGCCGATCACGGCCACGTCCCCGTCGATCAGGCCGAGGATGTCCCCGGCCTGGCAGATCCCGGCCATGGTCCACGACTGGCGTTCCGCGACGGCCAGTTCGGCGTAGCGGGTGGCGCCGGCGGCGGCGGTCATGGCGACCACGTCCTCGTCGAAGCCCCGGTCCGGCTCGTGGACGGCGAGCGCGGCGATGCCCTGGACGGCGGCGCGGGTCGGCACGAGCGCGACCCGGACCCCCTCGGTCCTGGCCTGTTCGGCGGCGGCCGCGGCGGTGTGGCGCAGGGCCGCGTCGTTGGGCAGCAGCACCACCTCGCGGGCGTGGGCGCGACGGATGGCCTCGACCAGTTCGCCGCTGGCGGGCGGTTCGCCGGGGCGGGCGATCACCGTGGTGGCGCCGGCCTCGGTGCAGAGCCCGGCCAGGCCGTCGCCGGGGACCACGACGACGACGGCGCGCTGGGCGGGTTCGGCCTGGACGCGGAGGTCGTGGCCGCTCTCGGTGGCGAAGTGGGTGATCCGGATCCGGTACGGCCGCCCGGCCTCGACGCCCGCCTCCACGGCGGCCCCGGCGTCGTCGACGTGGACGTGGACGTGCCAGAGCCCGTCGCCGCCGACCACCACCAGGGAGTCGCCGAGGGCGTCGAGCCGGGTGCGCAGCCGGGCCACCTGCTCGTCGCGGGCCTCCAGGAGGTAGATCACCTCGAAGGCGGGCCCGGCGCCCCCGTCCTCGGGGCAGTCGAGCGGGCCCGGCGAGGAGAGGCCCCCCGCCGGAAGGCCGCCCTCCGTAACGCCTTCGACCGGCGTGCCGCCCACCGGCAGCCCCACCACGGAACCGCCGTCCACGGGCACGGGCGCCTTCCCGGGTCCGGTGCGGGGCCCCCGTACCGGAGACTGCCCCGACACCGTCTCCACCAGCGCGCCCAGGACGGCCACCAGCCCCCGGCCCCCGGCGTCGACCACGCCCGCCCGGCCGAGGACGGCCAGCTGCTCGGGCGTCCTGGCGAGGGCGGCGAGCGCCCCCTCGTACGCGGCGTTCACGACGGCCCGCAGGTCCAGGTCGTCGCCCCGGGCGGCCTCGGCGGCCTCGGCGGCGACGGTGAGCACGGTGCCCTCGACGGGGTGGGCGACGGCGTGCCGGGCCGCGTCGGCGGCGCTGGTGAGGGCGAGACGCAGGTGGGCCGCGTCGCCGCCGTCGGCCAGCACCCCGGCCATGCCGCGCAGCAGCTGGGCCAGGATCGTGCCGGAGTTCCCGCGGGCGCCGATCAGGGCGCCGTGCGCCATCGCGCGTACGGCGTCGGCGGTGGCGGGCGCGGTGGTGCCCATCTCGTGCGCGGCGAAGACCGCTTCGACGGCGGCGGCGGCGGACTCGACGGTCAGGTAGAGGTTGGTGCCGGTGTCCCCGTCGGCGATGGGATAGACGTTGATCGCGTCGATCTCCGCGCGCTCCCGGCCCAGGGCCTCCAGGGCCAGTGAGCACCATGTGCGTACCGCGACGGCGTCCAGGTCGTCGGGGAGCTGCGGCACCGATGGTCCTCCTTGAAGCGGCCGTGGCAACGGGCTGCACCGCAGGTTAGCCCGCTCGGCGGGGTCCCGGCCCGGACAGGGGGCGGGAGGACGGTGGGCCGACCCGTGGTAGTTTCGTATCTCCGAAGCAGGCGTTGTATGCTGCTCCGGTTGCCCGATGAGAGTCGGGCCATTCCTCCGGTACCGCCACTTCAGTCAAATGATTCCGGCGCGCCGGAATTCACTGTAAGTGCACCTGAAGTCTTTGGAGTGACCCGTGGCTGCCAACTGCGACGTTTGCGGCAAGGGGCCGAGCTTCGGCAACAGCATTTCGCACTCGCACCGCCGTACGTCCCGTCGCTGGAATCCCAACATCCAGCGCGTGCGTGCCGTGGTCGGTCGGACGCCGAAGCGGCTCAACGTCTGCACCTCGTGCATCAAGGCCGGCAAGGTCGCGCGCTGACGTCCCCGTCGTAGCGCAGCCTTCCGGTTGCCCAAAAAGCCGGTCCACCTCGGTGGACCGGCTTTTTGCTGTGCTCGGAAGCCGATCGGGGGCGGGGCCGGTCAGCCGGCCCGGCGGGTCAGCCAGCCGTGGTCGACCGGGCCGATGCCGCCGCCCAGCGGGAAGCCGGCCTCGATCGCACCGGTGACGTACGTCTTCGCGCCCCGTACCGCCGTGGGCACGTCCTGCCCCAGCGCGAGCCCGGAGGCGATGGCGGAGGCCAGGGTGCAGCCGGTGCCGTGGGTGTGGCGGTTGTCGTGCCGGGGGGCGCGCAGCCAGTGTTCCGCGCTCCCGTCGGTGAGCAGGTCCACCGCCTCACCGGGCAGGTGGCCGCCCTTGATCACGACCCAGCGCGGCCCGAAGCCGAGGATCTCCTCGGCGGCCCGGCGCATTCCGCTCTCGTCGGTGACCCGGACGCCGGTGAGCTGGGCCACTTCGTCGAGGTTCGGGGTGGCGACGGTGGCGACGGGCAGCAGCTTCGTCCGTACGGAGTCGAGGGCCTCGGCGGCGAGCAGCGCGTCGCCGTGCTTGGAGACGCCGACCGGGTCCACGACGACGGGGGCGTCGGTCCCGGCGAGGAGTCCGGCGACGGTCTCGACGAGCGCGGCCGAGGCGAGCATCCCGGTCTTCACGGCCTGGACGCCGATGTCGTCGACGACGCTGCGGTACTGGGCGCGTACGGCGTCCACCGGAAGCTCCCACGCGCCCTGGACGCCGAGGGAGTTCTGTGCGGTGACGGCGGTGAGCACGCTCATGCCGTGCACACCGAGAGCGAGCATCGTCTTCAGATCGGCCTGGATCCCCGCACCGCCGCCGGAGTCGGATCCGGCGACGGTGAGCACACGGGGCGGGACAGCGGTACGTATGGGCATACGCAGCAATCTAACGCTCACGCGCGCGGCGGGGTGTCCTCGATCGCGCCGAAGTGGTCCCAGCCGCCCTTGCTGGTCCAGGGGGCGCCGTCGACGGTGACCTGGGGCAGGGCGGAGGGGTTGAGGACCTCGCCGATCACCCTCCAGCGGGCGGGCAGCTTCACGTCGGGCGGGAAGGTCGCCACGATCGCGTGGTCCTCTCCCCCGGTCAGCACCCACTGGAGCGGGTCGACGCCGACGGCCTGGCCGATGTCGGACATCTGCGAGGGGATGTCGATGAGGCCGGAGCGCAGGTCGATGCGGCACTTGCTGGCCTCCGCGATGTGTCCGAGGTCCGCGACGAGGCCGTCGCTGACGTCGGTCATCGCGGTGGCGCCGAGCCCGGCGGCCGCGGGGCCCGCGTGGTACGGCGGTTCGGGGCGGCGGTGGGCCTCGACGAAGGCGCGGGGCGAGCGGAAGCCGCGGGAGAGCACCGCGTAACCGGCGGCGGACCAGCCGAGCCAGCCGGTGACCGCGACGACGTCACCGGGGCGGGCGCCGCCCCGGGTGACCGGTTCGTGGTTGCGCAGATCGCCGAGGGCGGTGATCGCGACGGTGATCGTGTCGCCGCCGACCACATCGCCGCCGACCACGGCCGCGCCCGCCACCTGGCACTCGTCGCGCAGCCCGTCCATCAGCTCGGCGGCCCAGGTGACGGGAAGGTCGGCGGGGACGACGAGGCCGAGGAGCAGCGCGGTGGGCACGGCGCCCATCGCCGCGATGTCGGCGAGGTTCTGGGCGGCGGCCTTACGGCCGACGTCGTACGCCGTCGACCAGTCCCGGCGGAAGTGCCGCCCTTCCAGCAGGATGTCCGTACTGGCCACGACCCTGCGGTCGGGGGCGGCCACGACCGCGGCGTCGTCGCCCGGTCCCAGCCGTACCGCCGGAGTGGTGGTGAGCCGGGACGTGAGCTCTCTGATGAGCCCGAACTCCCCCAACTCGCCCACGGTTCCCTTCACCGAGTCTCACCTCTCCTTTATCGCCCCGGACACCCGTCCGGGCCCCCGGTCGCGAGCCGTCTGTGCTGTCGGTACCGTCAAGAGATACGTCAACTTCTGCGCCCTGTACGCCACGCTGTGGACGTCATCCGGCCCGTAGGTCTCCCCGCGGCCCGCGGCAACGCGATAACGTGGCGTCCCTTTCCCCCACATGATCCTCGTGGCCGCCCTGGAGGTTCCGTGGTACAGGCGTACATCCTCATCCAGACCGAGGTGGGCAAGGCGTCGATCGTCGCCGACACCATCTCCAAGATTCCGGGAGTGATCCAGGCAGAGGACGTCACCGGTCCGTACGACGTGATCGTGCGGGCCCAGGCAGACACGGTCGATGAACTCGGCCGCATGGTGGTCGCCAAAGTGCAGCAGGTGGACGGCATCACACGAACCCTGACCTGCCCGGTCGTCCACCTCTGACCCCCGTCTAGGCTGGGCCGGTGACGTCATCCGCCCGCCGTTCCCCCCGCTCGATATTCCTCGGTCCGTCCGCTGCCGTGCTCGTCCTGGCCGCGGCGGGCTGTTCCCTCAGCGACGCGCAGCCCTCGATCACGGTTCCCACACCGCCCTCGGAGGCCGCAGCGTACTGCGAGGCCCTGCACGAGGAACTGCCGAAGACCGTCCTCGAACTGGAACGCAGCGACCCCTCCCCGGATTCGGAGCTGACCGCCGGCTGGGGGGACGGGGCGATCGTACTGCGCTGCGGGGTCCCCCGGCCCGCGAAGATGGACGACCCCCAGTCGCAGGGCGTCGAGGCGGACGGGGTGAAGTGGATGCTGGAGGAGCCCGAGGACTCCGGCCCGCGGTTCACCACCACGTACCGCAAGGCGTACGTCGAGGTCACGCTCTCCTCGGCGTACGCCCACGACATCACGCCGCTGGCCTCGTTCGCCGGCCCGGTCTCGAAGACGGTTCCGAGCCGGTTCTGAGACCGTCGGCGCCCCGCTCGCGTCAGCGCAGTCCGGTGGAGCGGGTCAACGCCGCCTGGATCAGCCGGTCGACCAGCTCCGGGTAGCCGACGCCGCTCTCCTGCCACATGCGCGGGTACATGGAGATCGGGGTGAAGCCCGGCAGGGTGTTGATCTCGTTGATGACGAAGGAGCCGTCCTCGGTGAGGAAGAAGTCGGCGCGCACCAGGCCTTCGCAGGAGACGGCGTCGAAGGCGGCGACGGCGAGCCGCTGCACCTCGGCGGTCTGCTCCTCGGTGAGCGGCGCCGGCACCAGACCCGCGGCCGAGTCGATGTACTTCGCCTCGAAGTCGTAGAAGTCGTGCGCGGTGACCGGGGGGATCTCGGCGGGCACGCTGGCGCGCGGGCCGTCCTCGAACTCCAGCACCCCGCACTCGATCTCACGGCCGCGCAGCAGCGACTCGACGAGGAACTTCGGGTCGTGGCGGCGGGCCTCCTCGATCGCCTCGTCGAGGCCCTCGATGCCGTCGACCTTGGTGATGCCCATCGAGGAGCCACCCCGGGCGGGCTTGATGAACAG
Source organism: Streptomyces sp. NPDC058576 (assembly GCF_042718715.1). NCBI lineage: Bacteria > Bacillati > Actinomycetota > Actinomycetes > Kitasatosporales > Streptomycetaceae > Streptomyces > Streptomyces sp. NPDC058576. The sequence continues at coordinate 21,476 of NZ_JBHXPF010000077.1, forward strand.
CGGCCAGCCGTGCTCGCCGGCGAAGTCCACGATCCGCTTGCGGGCGGCGGCGGGGTTGCTGTCCCACTCCCGGGGGCGGACGACCTCGTACGGTCCCACGGGCAGGCCGAAGGAGAGGAAGACGCGCTTCATGTACTCCTTGTCCTGGCCGACGGCGGAGGCGAGCACACCCGCGCCGACGTAGGGCACCCCGGAGAGTTCGAGGAGCCCCTGGAGGGTGCCGTCCTCGCCGTACGGGCCGTGCAGCACGGGGAAGACGACGTCGACCTCGCCCAGCGCCTTGGGCACCGAACCGGGCTCGGTGTAGACGACCTCACGGCTGCCCGGATCCACGGAGAGCACGACGCTGCCCTCGGCGGACTCGGCGAGCCGGTCCACGTCGGGGACCTTGCGGTCGGTGATGGCCATGCGCTCGGGCTCGTCGGCGGTGAGCGCCCAGCGGCCGTCCGCCGTGATGCCGATCGGCAGGACGTCGTACTTCGTCCGGTCGATGGCCTTCATGACGGCGCCGGCCGTGACGACCGAGATGCCGTGTTCGGAGCTGCGGCCGCCGAACACGACAGCCACGCGGGGCTTGCGGCGCGGCGCCTGCGGGCTCTCGGCGCGCTCAGGGCTCTGGGGGAGGTTCTCGCTGCTCATATCGCGATGAGCGTACCTGCTGGTAAGGGAGACGTCAGCGTCGCTCGGCCTTGGCGCTCCGCGACATCAGCTCCTTGACGGCGACGACCGGGGACTTGCCCTCGTGGACGATGGAGACGACGGTCTCGGTGATGGGCATGTCGACACCGTGCCTGCGTGCCAGGTCGAGGACCGATTCGCAGGACTTGACGCCCTCGGCGGTCTGCTTGGTGACGGCGATCGTCTCCTGGAGCGTCATGCCGCGGCCGAGGTTGGTGCCGAAGGTGTGGTTGCGCGAGAGCGGCGATGAGCAGGTGGCCACCAGGTCGCCGAGGCCCGCGAGTCCGGAGAACGTCAACGGGTCCGCGCCCATGGCCAGGCCCAGTCGGGTGGTCTCGGCGAGGCCGCGGGTGATGAGGGAGCCCTTGGTGTTGTCGCCGAGGCCCATGCCGTCCGCGATGCCGACGGCGAGGCCGATGACGTTCTTCACGGCGCCGCCGAGCTCGCAGCCGACCACGTCGGTGTTGGTGTACGGCCGGAAGTACGCGGTGTGGCAGGCGGCCTGGAGGCGCTGGGCGACGGACTCGTCGGCGCAGGCGACGACGGCCGCGGCGGGGCGCCGCTCGGCGATCTCCTTGGCCAGGTTGGGTCCCGAGACGACGGCGATGCGGTCGGCGGAGACCTTGGTGACGTCCGCGATCACCTCGCTCATCAGCTCGGCGGTGCCCAGCTCGACGCCCTTCATCAGGGAGACCAGGACGGTGTCCGGCTCCAGGTGCGGGGCCCAGTCGGCGAGGTTGGCGCGCAGCGTCTGGGAGGGCACGACGAGGAAGGCGAACTCCGCGCCGCGCAGGGCCTCGGCGGCGTCGGTGGTGGCGCGGATGGAGTCGGGGAGCGCGATGCCCGGGAGGTAGTCCGGGTTGGTGCGGGTGGTGTTGATGGTCTCGGCGACCTCGGCGCGGCGGCCCCAGAGGGTGACCTCGCAGCCCGCGTCGGCGAGGATCACGGCGAACGCCGTACCCCATGAGCCGGTTCCGAAGACGGCTGCTTTTACGGGGTGCGTCACGTGGGTCCCTTTCCCTGGGCCCTGCGCCGTTGTTCAGCACGGGCTTTGCGGTGATCGTAGAGCTCGGCGGGGGCCTTCTCCCCGCGCAGGTCCTCCAGCTGGCGGGTGACAGCCGCCATGATGACCTCGGTCGCCTCGCGCAGCACTTCGGGGGTCGGCTCCAGGCCGTGGAAGCGGCTGAGGTCGACGGGCGGTCCGGCCTGCACCTGGAGCGTCTTGCGGGGGAACAGCCGGAACTTGTGCTTCGTGGCGTAGGGCGGCATCGCGAGGTTGGCGCCCCACTGGGCGACGGGGATGACCGGCGCCTTGGTCATCAGGGCGACCCGGGCGGCTCCGGTCTTGCCGGCCATCGGCCACATGTCGGGGTCCCGGGTGAGGGTGCCCTCGGGGTAGAAGGCGACGCACTCGCCGCGCTCGATGGCCTCCACGGCGGCCCGGAAGGCGTCCAGGGCGTTGGTGGTCTCGCGGTAGACGGGGATCTGACCGGTGCCGCGCAGCATCATCCCGACGAACGGGGTGCGGAAGAGGCCGGCCTTCGCCAGGAGCCGCGGCACCCGCCCGGTGTTGTACTGGAAGTGGCCGTAGGAGAGCGGGTCCAGATAGGAGTTGTGGTTGACGGCGGTGATGAATCCGCCGTCGGCCGGAATGTGCTCCGTCCCCCGCCAGTCGCGCTTGAACAGAACCACCAACGGCGGCTTCGCGATGACCGCCGCCAGGCGGTACCAGAAGCCGATTCTGCGGCGGGACACTTGGATACCTTCCTTAAGGATTTCAACCTGCTGCCTGGCTACTGACGGTCAAGTCTCGCCCCAGACCCCTGCTCTGTCGAGAACACCGTACGCCTCACGTTCGGTAGCGGGCCTCCGGGTTGTCGTACCGGCAGGCGAGAATAAGTCCTGACGCGTACGGAGGGGGAGATCGCCACGAACACCGATCCGGCCGGGCCCTGGTCCCTGGTCGTTCCGCTGAAACCGCTCGCCCGGGCCAAGAGCCGCCTGGGGCGGGCGGCGGGCGAGGATGCGCGGCCCCGGCTGGCCCTGGCGTTCGCCCAGGACACGGTGGCCGCGGCACTGGCCTGCCCCCGGGTGCGGGATGTGGTGGTCGTCACGGACGACGTCGTGGCCGCGGCGGCCCTTTCCGCGCTCGGGGCGCGGATCGTGCCGGACGCTCCGGGGGCCGGGCTCAACGCGGCGCTCGCGCACGGCGCACGCTCCGTGCGGGCGCTGCGGCCCGCCGCCGCGGTGGCCGCGCTCAACGCGGATCTTCCGGCACTGCGCACCGGCGAATTGGCGCGGGTGCTCGATTTTGCTTCCGCTTTTCCCAGCGCTTTTCTCCGGGACGCGGCGGGAATCGGAACGACATTTCTCGCCGCTGCGAGCGATGCGGAATTCCGTCCGGCTTTCGGTGGCCCGTCCGGGTCCCGGCACCTGGCGTCGGGTGCGGTGGAAATAGCGCTGTCCGGTGTCGACTCGGTGCGCCGGGACGTGGATACGGGCGAGGATCTACGGGTCGCCCTGGCCCTGGGGGTGGGGCCGCACACGGCGCGGCTCGCGGCCGTGCCCGCCCCGGCCTGTGACCGATAGGCTGCCGCCCATGCAGGCGACCTCGTACACGTACGACCCCGAGACCCGCGGCGGCAGCGTGCTGCTGGACGACGGCACCCCGGTGGAGTTCGACGCCGCGGCCTTCGACGCGGGCGGCCTGCTGCTGCTGCGTCCGGGGCAACGGGTGCGGATCGAGGGCGAGGGCGAGGGGGCGGCCCTGCGGATCACGCTGGTGACGTTGCAGACGTTCTGACCCGACTGCCGGTGGCCCGACCCGGCTCCCGGTGTTCCGGCCGGACTCCGCTGGGCCGAACGGGGCCCGGACAGCCCGCGGGCCGGGCTCCCCCGGAGGGGAGCCCGGCCCGGCGCGTTGTGAGGAGCGAGCGGCTGCCCGGTCTCACTTCTTGCGTGCGGTGGCCTTCTTGGCCGTGGTCTTGCGCGCCGTGGTCTTCTTCGCGGGCGCCTTCTTCGCCGTGGTCTTCTTGGCGGGCGCGGTCTTGCTGGCGACGGCCTTCTTGGCGGTCGTGGCCGTCTTCTTGGCCGGGGTCGCCTTCTTCGCGGCCGCGGACGCCTTCTTCGCCGTCGCGGTCGTCTTCTTGGCGGTGACCTTCTTGGCGGCGGTCTTCGCCGGGGTCGCCTTCTTGGCGGTGGCCTTCTTCGCGGTGGCCTTCTTGGCCGCCGACTTCTTGGCGGCGGCGGCCTTCACCGTCGTACGGGCGGCGGAAGATCCGCCCGAGAGGCTGCCCTTGGGGGCCTTCTTGACGGCCACGTCGTTCTTGGGGAGCTTCTTCGAGCCGCTCACCAGGTCCTTGAAGCCCTGACCCGCGCGGAAGCGCGGCACCGAGGTCTTCTTGACCCGGACGCGCTCACCCGTCTGCGGGTTGCGGGCGTACCGGGCGGGGCGGTCGACCTTCTCGAACGAACCGAAGCCGGTGACCGAGACACGGTCCCCGGCGACAACGGCACGGACGATCGCGTCGAGTACCGCGTCGACAGCGTCCGCGGCCTGCTGACGGCCGCCGACCTTGTCGGCAATCGCTTCTACGAGCTGCGCCTTGTTCACGTCTTCCCCTTCGGAGACATTGCCAGAACGAAAGTGTTCAAGCTTTTTCGCACGTTAGGCAGATATATACCGCAAATCAAACACGAAACGGGCTAATCACCCTAGTGCCGCAACGAAGTCGACCGATGCGCAGTTCCACGTGTCAGTCACCTTCGGGGAATCGGCCCTCATCGAGGTCCTTCATCATCCGGTCCAGACGCCTTGCCGCGTCCGGGAGATCGTGCTTCGCCGCGGCCGTGACGACCAGCAGCTTCCGGGTCAGCGCCATCCGTACGCTCTCCGGGACTTGCAGTGCACGCACCTTCGCGTGCGCTTCCTTCAGTTGGTCGGCGACGTGGCCATAGAGCTTGAGTTGGCTGTCGCGTTCCATGCACCGATTGTGCCATCTGGGGCGAGTTGTCGCCCGACGGGGTCTCAACAAGCGACTGCGCCCCCTGCCGGGAGGCAGGGGGCGCAGTCCTGGAAAAGCGCTGCTCAGGCGGCAATGGTACGCGGCTTGAAGGCGGGCCTGGCCGCCTCGTACGCGGCGATGTCCGCTTCGTTCTGAAGGGTGAGGCTGATGTCGTCGAGGCCGTTCAGCAGCCGCCAGCGGGCGTTCTCGTCCAGCTCGAAGTCGGCGGTGATGCCCTCGGCGCGCACCTGGCGGGCCTCCAGGTCGACGGTCACCTCGGCGGTCGGGTCGGCCTCCGTCAGCTCCCAGAGGGCGTCGACCACCTTCTGCTCCAGAACCACCGTGAGCAGGCCGTTCTTCAGCGAGTTGCCGCGGAAGATGTCGGCGAAGCGGGAGGAGACGACGGCCTTGAAACCGAAGTTCTGCAGGGCCCAGACCGCGTGTTCGCGGGAGGAGCCCGTACCGAAGTCGGGACCGGCGACCAGGACCGAGGCGCGTGCGCGCTCGGGGCGGTTGAGGACGAAGTTCTCGTCCTTGCGCCAGGCTTCGAAGAGGCCGTCCTCGAACCCGTCGCGGGTGACCTTCTTCAGCCAGTGGGCGGGGATGATCTGGTCGGTGTCGACGTTGCTGCGGCGCAGCGGAACGGCCCGGCCGGTGTGCGTGGTGAAGGCTTCCATGGCTATCGGACTCCGGCGGGGGTACGGGTGTCGGACAGGTCGGCGGGCGAGGCCAGATGGCCCAGCACCGCGGTGGCGGCGGCGACCTGGGGCGAGACCAGGTGGGTGCGGCCGCCCTTGCCCTGCCGGCCCTCGAAGTTGCGGTTCGAGGTGGAGGCGGAGCGCTCGCCGGGGGCCAGCTGGTCGGGGTTCATACCGAGGCACATCGAGCAACCCGCGTGCCGCCATTCGGCGCCGGCCCCGGTGAAGACCTTGTCCAGGCCCTCGGAGACGGCCTGGAGCGCGACCCGGACGGAGCCGGGGACGACCAGCATCCGTACCCCGTCGGCGACTTTGCGGCCGTCCAGGATCGCGGCCGCGTTGCGCAGGTCCTCGATGCGGCCGTTGGTGCACGAACCTACGAAGACGGTGTCGACGTTGATCTCGCGCAGCGGCTGTCCGGCGCTCAACCCCATGTATTCCAGGGCCTTTTCGGCTGCGTGGCGCTCCGAGGCGTCCTCGTACGAAGCGGGGTCGGGGACGTTGGCCGACAGGGGGGCGCCCTGGCCGGGGTTGGTGCCCCAGGTGACGAACGGGGCCAGTTCGGTGGCGTCGATGACGACCTCGGCGTCGAACACGGCGTCGTCGTCGGAGCGCAGGGTCTTCCAGTACGCGACGGCGGCGTCCCAGTCCGCGCCCTCGGGGGCGTGGTCGCGGCCCTTGAGGTAGTCGAAGGTGGTGGCGTCCGGGGCGATCATGCCCGCGCGGGCGCCGGCCTCGATCGACATGTTGCAGATGGTCATCCGGGCCTCCATCGAGAGCTTCTCGATGGCGGAACCGCGGTATTCGAGGATGTAGCCCTGGCCGCCGCCGGTGCCGATCCGGGCGATGATCGCCAGGATCAGGTCCTTCGCGGTGACCTCGTCGGGCAGTTCGCCGTCGACCGTGATGGCCATGGTCTTCGGGCGGGCCAGCGGCAGCGTCTGGGTGGCCAGGACGTGCTCCACCTGGCTGGTGCCGATGCCGAACGCCAGCGCGCCGAACGCGCCGTGCGTGGAGGTGTGGGAGTCGCCGCAGACCACGGTGGTGCCGGGCTGGGTCAGCCCCAGCTGCGGTCCCACCACGTGGACGACACCCTGCTCGACGTCGCCCAGCGGGTGCAACCGCACGCCGAAGTCCGCGCAGTTCTTGCGCAGGGTCTCCAGCTGGGCGCGCGAGACCGGATCGGCGATCGGCTTGTCGATGTCGAGGGTCGGGGTGTTGTGGTCCTCGGTGGCGATGGTGAGGTCGAGGCGTCGTACCGGACGTCCGGCCTGGCGCAGCCCGTCGAAGGCCTGCGGGCTGGTCACCTCGTGCAGCAGGTGCAGATCGATGAAGAGAAGGTCGGGCTCGCCCTCCGCGCGCCGGACGACATGGTCGTCCCAGACCTTTTCCGCGAGTGTCCTACCCATCGCTTTCCCTCCGGCCGGCGTCTTCGCCGGCCCAACTAGAGATTCGGTGCGCCTCCGTCCGGACCCCCGTGCGGGGCGGTGGCTACGAGCCGTTGTGCGGCCGCCCCTACAGGTTCGCAACTTCTGCCGGAAATTGAACTTGCGTTTCACAGAGTGAGACGGGAGTATCGTCGTATGGACAACTCTAGCGGCGTCGGCGTTCTCGACAAGGCAGCTCTGGTATTGAGCGCCCTGGAGTCCGGTCCGGCCACCCTCGCCGGGCTGGTCGCGGCGACCGGGCTCGCACGGCCCACGGCCCATCGACTGGCCGTGGCACTGGAACACCACCGGATGGTGGCGAGGGATATGCAGGGCCGGTTCATTCTCGGCCCCCGGCTGTCGGAACTGGCAGCCGCGGCGGGCGAGGACCGCCTGCTGGCCACGGCCGGACCGGTGCTCACCCACCTGCGCGACATCACCGGCGAGAGCGCGCAGCTCTACCGCCGGCAGGGCGACATGCGCATCTGCGTGGCAGCGGCGGAACGGCTGTCCGGACTCCGGGACACGGTGCCGGTGGGCTCGACCCTCACGATGAAGGCGGGCTCCTCCGCGCAGATCCTGATGGCCTGGGAGGAGCCGGAGCGCCTGCACCGGGGCCTCCAGGGCGCGAGGTTCACGGCGACGGCGCTCTCCGGCGTACGGCGACGGGGCTGGGCCCAGTCGATCGGCGAGCGGGAACCGGGCGTCGCCTCGGTCTCCGCACCGGTGCGCGGGCCGTCGAACCGGGTGGTCGCCGCGGTCTCGATCTCCGGGCCGATCGAGCGGCTCACCCGTCACCCGGGCCGGATGCACGCCCAGGCGGTCATCGACTCGGCGGCACGGCTGAGCGAGGCCCTGCGCCGCACGGGCTGACCTCGCCCGCCCGCACCACTTCTCCCCCTCTTCCGGAAGGCCGCCCCAGCGCCGTGGCGGCCCTCTTTTCCTTCCCCACCCCGCTCCCCCGCCCGGGCAACTGCCCTGCCGGGTCGGCGATTTGGCGTGGGACGCTTCGGTCCGGGCACAACAGGAAGGCCCTCCACCGAAGTGGAGGGCCTTTCTGTACTGCTGTGTTGTACCCCCGACCGGATTCGAACCGGCGCTACTGCCGTGAGAGGGCAGCGTGCTAGGCCGCTACACAACGGGGGCGTGGTTACTGCTGACTTGCGCTGGGCTACCAGGACTCGAACCTAGAATGACGGTACCAGAAACCGTAGTGTTGCCAATTACACCATAGCCCATGGTGTGACAAGTACCCCCGACCGGATTCGAACCGGCGCTACTGCCGTGAGAGGGCAGCGTGCTAGGCCGCTACACAACGGGGGCCCTAGCGATCCTGCATCGAGAGCGATGGGTGCGACCCATGATGTTCTCGCGGGAAGGATCTGTACCCCCGACCGGATTCGAACCGGCGCTACTGCCGTGAGAGGGCAGCGTGCTAGGCCGCTACACAACGGGGGCTTGTCCTGCTGGTCTTGCTCGTACTGCTTGGTCTTGCGCTGGGCTACCAGGACTCGAACCTAGAATGACGGTACCAGAAACCGTAGTGTTGCCAATTACACCATAGCCCACTGAAATGCAACCCCTGGTGGGGGCTTCACCTCTGTCTGCGCTTCCCGGCCGGATGTTTCGGCCCGCTCGGGCGGCGCAGAAAGAACATTACCCGAAGGTGTCCGGCGCTCCAAAACGGGTATCGCCCGCCAGCAGGCCCGGTAGCTGGTCCAGCCCGGTGATCCGGATCAGATCGGAGCGCCCGCCGCGGCCCCGCCGGTCGAGCCAGATACCGGTGAGCCCGGCGGCGACCGCCCCGCTCGCGTCGATGTCCGGCTCGTCGCCCACGTACGCCACCTCGTGCGGCTCCAGCGCGAGCGCTTCGCAGGCCGCGAGGAAGGCGCCGGCCTCCGGTTTGGAGACGCCGAGCTCCACGGCGCAGACCAGCGCCTCGAAGCGGTCCCGCACGCCGAGCGCGGTCAGCTTGCGGTGCTGGTTGTGGCTGCTGCTGTTGGAGAGGATCGCGTGACGGTAGGCGGGGACCAGCCGGTCCAGGGTCGGCAGCACGTCCGGGAAGAGCGCCCAGGCGGCCTCGTAGTGGATCAGATGGCCGGCGAACCAGTCGTCGGCCTCGGCGTCCGTCATGGGCCGTGTCAGGAAGTCCCGCACCCGGTCCCGCCGTTGCCCGAGGAAGTCCGTCTCCCCGGCGGCCACGCGCGCCCAGTGCACGGCGGTGATCGCCTTCCAGGCGGCGAGGGCCTCGTCGGGGGACGCGTACGCCTCGGGCAGGCCCACGGTCTCCAGGTGGAGCCGCATACCGGTGCGGTCGGCGGCCGCGTAGTCGAAAATCGTGTCGTCGACGTCCCAGAGCACGGCGCGGATCGGCATGTACGCCACGGTAGCCGCCCGCGGTCGGCGGCGGGTCGCGAACGCCGAGGAGGGCCGCGACCTGCCGGTCGGCGCCCCCCACGGGGGGGTTCCGGCCCCCCAACCCGGCCGCGTAGCCCCGGCCGCGGCCACCCCCGGCCCGCGAATA
>NZ_JBHXPF010000078.1:0-30645 GCF_042718715.1 Streptomyces sp. NPDC058576
GGGTGCGGCCCTTGCGCCGTCTTCCTCCCGCCTTCGCCGGCGGAGGGCCGCCTCAGCCCTCCGTCGGCACCCGCGTGAAGTCGACAAGTCGGCAGGTCGTGCCGCGCGGCACCTCGCCGAGGCCGTGGACCTCGTCGACGACGCTCTTGCCGGGCGCCAGGTCGACCACTCCGGTGACGCCGTCGGCGACCTTCGCGCCGTCCTTGTCGAGGAACTCGACCCCGATGGTGTAACTCGCCGTCGTGGAGGAGCCGTTCACGACCTTCACCTTCGCCGACTGCCATCCGATCTGCGGATCGCGCGTGCACGCCGTGATCGTGACGTCCTCCTCCACGTCCGGCTCGGCCGCGGTGGGCTCCGGCGTGGGCTCCGCCGGCTCGTCGGCGTACGGCTCATCGGCGTACGGCTCTTCCTCGTACGGCTCTTCCTCGTACGGCCCTTCGTCGTACGGTTCGGAGTAGGGCGCGTCCGACCGCTCCGGCGGCAGTGCGATGGCGTCCTGGACCGAGGACATCATCGAGTAGACGAGCGCCACCACCGCTCCCGCCACGATGAGCCCGCCGCCCACGGCGAGCGTCACGATCAGCCCCGTACGCTGCTTGTGCGGCGGAGCCGCGGGCGCGGCCCACGGCGAAGGCTCCGCCGCCGGAACAGCCCCCACCGGAAGCCGGCGCTCCGGCTGCGGCTGTTCGGGCGGCGGAGGCGGAAAGTTGTCGGACATGTGGTCCCCCCACGGGAAGTCGTTCAGGTGCGGGGCTTACGGTACGTGGCCCCACCCGCACCACCGGCACCACCTGTACAGGAAGCGAACGGACCCCCATGGGCGAGCTGATCCTCATCCGGCACGGCGAGACCGAATGGTCCCGTTCCGGACAGCACACGAGCTACACCGATCTCCCCCTCACCGACGTCGGGGAGCGCCAGGCCCGCGCGCTCGTCCCGCTGCTGGCCGACCGGCACATCGGGCTCACGCTCGTCAGCCCGCTGATCCGGGCCCGCCGCACCGCCGAACTGGCCGGACTCCCCGCCCCCCGGGTCACCCCCGAGCTGCGGGAGTGGGACTACGGCGGGTACGAGGGCATCACCACCCGCGAGATCCGCCGCACCCGGCCCTTCTGGAACCTGTGGACCGACGGCGTGGACCCCGGCTCCCCGGAGCACCCGGGGGAGAGCCCCGCCCAGATCGGGCAGCGGGCCGACCAGGTGCTCGCGGGCGTCCGGTCGGCAGCCGAGCAGGTCGGGGACGAGGACATCGCGCTCGTCGCGCACTCGCACTTCCTGCGCGTCCTCACCGCCCGCTACCTCGGCCTGACCCCGGCCGAGGGCCGGCTCTTCCAGCTCGCCACCGGCGCCGTCTCCCGGCTCGGCACCGAGCACGGTCGGCCGGTCGTCGCCGCGCTCAACCTGGCCCTGCCCGAAAGCCTCCAGCCGGAGTGAGCGTCACCCCGCCACAAAGCCCCCGGCCGGGGTGGACCTCGATCTCCCCCCAGGCCTCCGACGGGCAGGAACGCCGACGGCCGGCACCCCGCCCTTCGGGGTACCGGCCGCCGGCGCTCACCGCGTGACGATCAGGAGAGCAGCTCCACCTCCGCGAGCGTCGCCGAACCCGTCAGTACCAGCCGGTACTTCGCGTACGAGCCGGGCTTGTCCACCGAGAACACCCGGGTCTGCTTGTCCCAGGCGAACGACTGGCCGGAGCGGCGGTCGATGTCCTTCCACTGCTTGCCGTCGGCCGAGCCCTGGAGCGTCCAGCCCTTCGGTGCCTTGGCCGCCGCCGCCGAGGTCAGCGTGTACTGGATCCCCTTCGTCGCCGAGGACACCGGCAGCTCCACCGACTCGACCGTCGCCGAGGTGGCGGAGGTGTCGTCGAACAGCTCCCCGGCACCCTTCAGCGCATCACCCTTGGGCGTCGGGACCTTGTCGTCCTTCTGCACCGAGACCGGGGCCGCGTCCTTGCCCGTGCCCCAGGCCGACGGCTTCGGGCCCATGTCGAACTCCAGCGTGCCGCCCTTGGCCAGCACGTCGTGCGGGAGCGCCGTGGAGGTCCACTTCTTGCCGTTGACCTTCACGCCCTGCACGTAGATGTTCTTGTCGCTGTTCTTCGGGGCCTTCACGACCAGCTTGCGGCCGTTGTCCATGCGGACGGTGACCTTCTTGAAGAGCGGCGAGCCGATCGCGTACTCCCCGCTGCCCATCACCAGCGGGTAGAAGCCGAGCGAGGAGAAGAGGAACCAGGCCGACTGCTCGCCGTTGTCCTCGTCGCCGTGGATGCCCTGCCCGATCTCGCTGCCGACGTAGAGCCGGCCCAGCACCTCGCGGACCTTCTCCTGCGTCTTGTGGGGCTGCGAGGCCGCGTTGTACATGTACGTGGCGTGGTGGGCGACCTGGTTGCTGTGGCCGTACTGGCCCATCCGCACGTCACGCGCCTCGGTCATCTCGTGGATGACCCCGCCGTAGCTGCCGACGAACTCCGGGCCGGCTGTCTCCGGCGTCGAGAAGTACGTGTCCAGCTTCTTGCCCAGGCCGGCGCGGCCGCCGTACAGGTTGGCCAGGCCCCGGCTGTCCTGCGGGGCGGTGAAGGCGTAGCCCCACCCGTTGGTCTCGGTGTAGTCGTAGCCCCAGACGCGCGGGTCGTACTGGTCCGAGGGCAGCCGCCAGTCGCCGTTGGGCTTCTTGCCCTGGAAGAACCCGGCCTTGTCGTCGAAGAGCTTGACGTACTTCTGCGCCCGGTTCATGAAGTACTCGGACTCTTCCTTGTACCGCGCCTTCTTCGTCTTCTTGTACAGCTCCTGGCCCATGCGGGCGATGCCGTAGTCGTTGACGTAACCCTCCAGGGACCAGGACAGGCCCTCGTGGGTCGCGGTGTTCGCGTAACCGGTGAAGACCGAGGTCTCCAGGCCCTTGCGGCCGACACCCGAGGAGGGCGGGGCCACGGTGGCGTTCTTGAGCGCCGCGTCGTAGGCCGCCTCGGCGTCGAACTTCACGCCCTTGACGTACGCGTCGGCGAACGCCACGTCCGAGCTGGTACCGGTCATCAGGTCCGCGTAGCCGGGAGAGGACCAGCGGGAGGTCCAGCCGCCGTCCTTGTAGTGCTGGACGAATCCGTCCACCAGCTCGCCGGCCTTCTTCGGGGAGAAGAAGGAGTAGGCGGGCCACGTCGTGCGGTAGGTGTCCCAGAAGCCGTTGTTGACGTACACCTCGCCGTCGACGATCTTCGCGCCGGTCTGCGTCGGGGTGTTCTCACCGGTCGCCTTGGAGAAGGGGCTGGCGTACCTGTTCTTGCCCTTCACCTTCTCGTGGCCGGAGTTCGGGTAGAGGTAGAGCCGGTACAGGCTGGAGTAGAGCGTCGTCAGCTGGTCGGCGTTGGCCCCCTCGACCTCGACCGTCCCCAGAATGTCGTCCCAGGAGCCCTGCGCCTTGCGCTGCACCCGGTCGAAGGAGGTGGACTCCGGGATCTCCATGGCCAGGTTCTGCTTCGCCTGGTCGACGCCGATCAGGGAGGTGGCCAGGCGCAGGTTGACCGTGCGGTCCTTGCCCGCGTCGAAGCGGAAGAACCCGGTGACGTCGTCGCCCCCGCCGCCCTTCAGTTTGCCGCTGTCGGTGACCGGCGCGTCGAAGACGCCGTACACGAACATCCGGGTCGCGCCCGTGGACAGGCCGCTCTTGACGTCCGTGTAGCCGGAGAAGGAGCTGGTCTTCGGGTCGAGGGTGATGCCGCCGTCGTTCGAGACGTTGTCGAAGATCAGGCTGGCGTCCTTGCCCGGGTAGGTGAACCGCATCCGGGCCGCGTGGTCGGTCGGGGTCATCTCGGCCTTGAGGCCGTTCTCGAAGGTGACGCCGTAGTAGTGCGGCTTCGCGGTCTCGTTCTCGTGCCGGAACGGCAGCGCGCGGGCCGTACGGGACGCGTCCGGGGTGCCGCTCGCGGCCGAGGGCATCAGCTGGAAGGTCTGCCGGTCGCCCATCCACGGGCTCGGCTCATGGCTCGCGCCGAACGCCTGGAGCGTGGGGAGGTTGTCCGCGTTGTTGCCCCGGTGGTAGTCGTACAGCCAGCTCAGCGAACCGGCGTTGGTCACCGGCGTCCAGAAGTTGAAGCCGTGCGGGACCGCCGTGGCCGGAATGTTGTTCCCGCGCGAGAAGCCGCCGCTGGAGTTGGTGCCGCGGGTGGTCAGCGCGTAGTCCGACAGGTGCGCCTTGCGCTTCTCGGGCTTCTTCGGGGCGATCGTGATGTCGTCGATCCAGCCCTGGAACTTCGCCTTCCCCTTGGGGGAGTCGTACGCCACCAGGATCCGGTCGACCGTCTTGCCCGCGGCGACCGTGCCGAGGCGGGCGGCGACCTTGTTCCACTGGTTGACGTAGAGGCGCTTGGCGTCCGCCTGGCCCTGCGGGGTGAGCAGGCCGCCGTGGCTGTCGGTGGCCTTCAGGTCGCTCAGGTACGTGCCGTCGGTGAAGGCCAGGTCCACCGCGACGTGCGTGGCCGGGTAGTTCAGGTCCGTCTCGCCCATCTGCGGATAGACGAGGTAGGACAGCTCGGTGTCCTTGGTGACGGCCGTGTTCACGTCGAAGATCTTGTTGTACGAGTAGGCGCGTCCGTCGGGCGTGTGCGTACCCGCGTAACGCAGTGCCTTCTTTCCGGTGAATCCCGCGCCCGACTTCGCCGTGGGGGAGCCGGAGGGGCCGCGGTCGGGCTGGCTGCGCATCTCGTCGGGCACCGGCGTGGAGGTGTCACCGTTCGAGAACTGAACGTCGGCGAGCTGGAGCGCGTCCGCGCCGTTGTTCTTCGTGATCTCCAGCCGGAAGTGCCGATAGGCCGCGTCGCCCGCGAAGTCGTAACTCTTCGTCTCCTGCCGCTTGGCGAAGCTCTCGCCGGTGCGTGTGTCGAGGTCGGTCCATTCCTTGCCGTCCGCCGAGCCCTGGAGTGTCCAGTCCTTCGGGTCGCGCTCGGCGTGGTCGTTGGCCGAAGTGAGCGCGTACGTCACGACCTTGACGGGTTCGTCGAGGTCGAACTCGGCCCAGCCGGTCTTCGCGAACGTCAGCCACTTGGAGCCCGGCTCGACGTCGACGAGGTTCTCCTTGACCTCGCCGCCCGCGGTGTTCTCGGCGCTCGCACGGACCTCCGTCACCCGGTCGGTGACATTGCCCGGTATGCCGGAGGAGAAGCCCCCGTCGACGCCGGAGGACTTCTTCTTGCCGTCGGGGCCCTCCTCGACGGTGCTGCGCCAGTCCGGCTGCCGCTCGTCCGCCTCGAAGGAGGTGGCGAAGGCCCGGTCGCCGGACGGCTTCCGGTCCGGCGAGGAGGGTTGCGCGGTGGCGACCGCGGGGGCGATCACCACCAGGGCGAGGGATGCCGCGAGGGCTGCTGCTGTGGGGGTCCGTCTCCGGCGGGGGGCCGGGCGGGGGACCGCGTGAGGGGCTGTGTCGGAGCCGTGGTTGAGGCCGCGTGGTGGCTGCATGCCGAGCCGTTCCTCCCCGGGAAAATGCCTGGACAACGTTGTCATAGCGGGATGCAAGGTCCAGTAGGGAGCCAAGTGACAGGACGTGTCAAGGGTGTTGTCGCGGGGTCCGTCGGCGAATCGGCCGGAATGCGGAAATAGCCGCCGCGGGAGGAGAGCGCGGGACGCCGAGGTATCCGTGAGGTCTCAACTCGGGAAAGACTGCCGCCCAAACCTGCTTTCGATCTTGCTCAGTTGGCGACAAGTGGACTATACCTGTCGGCATCTGCACAGCCGTTTCACGCGGGTGTGCGCGGGGGAAACAGGAACGTCGCGAGGACGCCGGGGGTGTCCTCGCTGTACGGTCTCCCGGCATCCCCACTGCACCGGCTTGTCCGGTACATCTGCATATCCGCATGACCCAAGCGCAACTGACCGCGGTGGCGGGACCCTTCGCCTGAGGCGAGTTTCGACGGGTGACCGGTACACCGCCTGAGTCCTGGAGAAGGCGAGGACTTGAGCATGGGATCCACCTCCGCCCACAACAATGAGGGCCTTGGCCGTCGCGATCTGATCAAGCGTTCTGCCGCACTCGGCCTGATCGCTGTTCCGACGATGAGCTTCCTGTCCGCCTGCGCGAGCGGCGACAGCAGCACCGACGACAAGGTCGAAAAGGGCGAAAAGAGCGACAAGAACCCGCTGGCCGTCAACGGCAGCGCACCGCTGGAGATCGTCATCTTCGACGGTGGCTTCGGCACGAAGTACGCCGAGGACGCCAAGGCCGTCTACGAGAAGACCTACCCCGAGGCCAAGGTCAAGTTCTCGGCGACGCAGAAGATCCAGTCGGTTCTTCAGCCGCGGTTCAACGGTGGCACCCCGCCGGACCTGATCGACAACTCCGGCGCCCAGCAGATGGACATGGGCGTCCTGGTCGGCAAGAAGCAGCTCACCGACCTGACCCCGCTGCTCGACGCCCCCTCCATCGACGACCCGGCCAAGAAGGTCCGCGACACGCTGCGGCCCGGCATCGTCGAGATGGGCCAGTTCGACGGCGACCCGGTCTGGATCATGTACTACGCGTACACGGTCTACGGTGTCTGGTACTCCCAGACCGCGCTGGAGAAGCTCGACGCCACGTACCCGGAGAACTGGGACGACATGCTCGCGCTCTGCGCGAAGGCGAAGAAGCAGGGCATCGCCGGCTGGACCTACCCCGGCAAGCACCCCTACTACCTCCCCTTCTCGCTGTACCCCTTCATCGCCAAGATCGGCGGTGTCGAGGTCCTCGACGCGATCGACAACCTGGAGCCGAAGGCCTGGGAGCACCCCGCGGTCAAGGCGGCCTTCGAGGCGTACTACGAGCTCGTCGCCAAGGACTACATCCTCAAGGGCACCCCGGGCCTCGACCACCGCGGTTCGCAGGGCGCGTGGGCCCGCGGCAAGGCGCTGTTCATCCCGAACGGCTCCTGGGTGGAGAACGAGGAAGCGGCGATCATCCCCAAGGACTTCAAGCTGTCCGTGGGCGCCCCCTCCGGCCTCGACTCCTCGGACAAGATGCCCTTCGGCACCCTCTGGGCGTCCGGCGGTGAGCCGTTCATCGTCCCGAGCAAGGCGAAGAACGTCGAGGGCGGCATGGAGCAGCTGCGCATCATGCTCAGCGAGGCCTCCTCCAAGTCCTTCACCACCAGCACGAAGTCGCTGTCCGCCTTCAACGGCGGCACGGACGGCATCGAGCTCTCCGACGGCCTCAAGTCCGGTGTCGCCGCGCTGGAGAAGGCCGGCACCAACGTGGTCAACCCGCGCCTCCAGGACTGGTACGTGAAGCTCCAGAAGGAGCAGATCGGCGTCGCCGCGCTCGGCGAGATGATGGCGGGCCGTGCCAAGCCGGCCGAGACCATCAAGAAGATCCAGGCCTTCGCCGACGCGACCGCCAAGGACCAGTCCATCAAGCACTTCAAGCACCAGTGACCACGCGTCACCAGCGGCGGGCAGCACGGGAAGGTCGGAGTCGGTAACGATGCAACACGGTAAATACCGGTTCATAGTCGGGTTCTTGGTGGTCCCGATGACGTTGTACGTCATCTTCGTCATCTGGCCCTTCATCCAGTCCATCTACTACTCGTTCACGGACTGGACGGGTCTGAGCCCCGACTTCAAGATGGTCGGGTTCGACAACTACACCAAGATGCTCGACGACGACATCTTCTGGAAATCGCTGCAGCACAGCGTGCTGCTGGCCATTCTGCTGCCGCTGGTGACGCTCGGCCTCGCGCTCTTCTTCGCCTTCATGCTCAACGTGGGCGGCCGGCGCCGCAAGGGCGCCGCCGTCACCGGCGTCCGGGGCTCGGGGTTCTACAAGATCGCGTACTTCTTCCCGCAGGTGCTCTCGATCGCGATCGTGGCCATCCTGTTCCAGTTCGCCTTCGACCCGGCCCAGGGCATGATCAACGGAACGCTCAAGGCCGTCGGCTTCGACGACGTGCCGAACTGGCTGGGCGATCCGCAGCTGGCCCTGTGGGTCATCATGGCGGTCCTCGTCTGGTGCACGACCGGCTTCTTCGTGGTGCTGTTCTCCGCGGGCATGGCCTCCATCCCCAAGGACTTCTACGAAGCCGCCCTGCTGGACGGGGCGAGCCGGTTCACGACCTTCTTCCGGATCACGCTGCCCCTGCTGTGGGACACGGTCCAGTCCGGCTGGGTCTACATGGGCATCCTGGCGCTCGGCGCCGAGGGCTTCGCGATCGTCCACATCATGAGCGTCGGTCCCGGCGGGCCCGACTACTCGACCACCGTCCTGCCGCTGTACGTCTACCAGTCGGCGTTCCGTGACGGACAGGCGGGCTACGCGACCACGATCGGTGTCGCCCTGCTCATCGTGACGCTGGCGTTCGCCGCCATCGTCATGCGGGTGGGCCGGCGCGAGCGGCTGGAGTTCTGATGAAGACCACTGACACCCCTCCCTCCGGGCACTCCGGGTCCCCCTCCGACGCCGACGCGGCCAAGGTCCCGGCGCAGCGCACCAAAACGGTCTCCAAGGGCTCGTCGGCCCCCAGGAAGAGCGGCGAGGGCCAGGTTCTCAACGTCTTCTCGCACGGGATGCTGATCCTGTGGGCGATCATGGTCGTCCTGCCGCTGTTCTGGGCGGTGATGTCCTCGTTCAAGACCGACTCGGACATCTTCAACACCCCGTGGTCGCTGCCCAGCTCGCTGAGCTTCGACGCCTGGGGCCGGGCCTGGAGCCAGGCCCACATGAGCGAGTACTTCCTGAACACCATCCTGGTGGTGGGCGGCTCTCTCACCGGCACCCTGGTCCTCGGGTCCATGGCCGCCTATGTGCTCGCCCGCTTCGAGTTCCCGGGCAACCGCTTCATCTACTTCTTGTTCGTCGGCGGCATGAGCTTCCCGATCATGCTCGCGCTGGTCCCGCTGTTCTACGTCATGGACAACATGGGGCTGCTGAACACGATCCACGGCCTGATCCTCGTGTACATCGCGTACTCGCTGCCGTTCACCGTGTTCTTCCTGACCTCGTTCTTCCGTACGCTGCCGACCTCGGTGGCGGAGGCGTCGATCATCGACGGGGCCTCCCACACCCGCACGTTCTTCCAGGTCATGCTGCCGATGGCGAAGCCCGGCCTGATCAGCGTCGGGATCTTCAACTTCCTGGGGCAGTGGAACCAGTACATGCTGCCCACGGTGCTGAACACCGACCCGGAGAAGCGCGTGCTGGCCCAGGGCCTGGTGGAGCTGGCCTCCAGCCAGGGCTACAAGGGCGACTACTCCGGCCTCTTCGCCGGTCTGGTGATCGCGATGCTGCCCGTGCTGGCCGCGTACATCGTCTTCCAGCGCCAGGTCGTCTCCGGTCTGACGGCGGGCGCGCTGAAGTAGGTCACGTATCCACAACAACCCGGTGCCCCGGCGGAGTCTCCGCCGGGGCACCGGGCCGTTGTGCGGGTGCGCGGGTGCTCAGGTCTTGACGGGAGGCACCCCCGAACGGTCAGCTTAGAGTTCACATGTTGGAGGAAGCCGGGGTCTCATCGCTGCGGCCCCGGCCGGGGCGGTCCTCAACCGACCGCCCGCCAAGGGCAGGAGTGGATGAGTCGATGGAGACTCCCGGGTCGCAGACATCGCTGCACAGGGCCAATCTGGAGCGGGTCGTACGCGCCGTACGGATGGCAGGATCGCTCACCCAGGCGGAGATCGCCCGGAGCACCGGCCTCTCCGCGGCCACCGTCTCCAATATCGTCCGGGAGCTGAAGGACGGCGGAACGGTCGAGGTCACCCCCACCTCGGCGGGCGGCCGGCGGGCCCGCAGCGTCTCGCTCAGCGGCGACGCGGGCATCGTCATCGGCGTCGACTTCGGCCATACGCATCTGCGCGTCGCCGTCGGCAACCTCGCCCACCAGGTGCTCGCCGAGGAGTCCGAGCCGCTGGACGTCGACGCCTCGTCCGCGGAGGGGTTCGACCGGGCGGAAGTGCTGGTCAAGCGGCTGATCGAGGCCACCGGGATCGGCCCGGACAAGGTGATCGGCGTCGGTCTCGGCGTGCCGGGCCCCATCGACGTCGAGTCCGGCACGCTGGGCTCCACCTCGATCCTGCCGGGCTGGACGGGCATCAACCCCAGCGAGGAGCTCTCCGGCCGCCTCGGCGTGCCCGTGTACGTCGACAACGACGCCAACCTCGGCGCCCTGGGCGAGCTGGTCTGGGGCAGCGGCAGGGGCGTCAAGGACCTCGCGTACATCAAGGTGGCCAGCGGCGTGGGCGCCGGTCTGGTGATCGACGGGACCATCTACCGGGGCCCCGGCGGCACGGCCGGCGAGATCGGGCACATCACGCTGGACGAGTCGGGCCCGGTCTGCCGCTGCGGCAACCGCGGCTGCCTGGAGACCTTCACCGCCGCCCGCTACGTCCTGCCGCTGCTCCAGCCCAGCCACGGCCCCGGGCTCACCATGGAACGGGTGGTCCAGCTGGCCCGGGAGGGCGATCCGGGCTGCCGCCGGGTGATCGGCGACGTCGGACGCCACATAGGCAGTGGCGTGGCCAATCTGTGCAATCTGCTCAACCCCAGCCGCGTCGTGCTCGGCGGCTCGCTGGCGGAGGCCGGGGAGCTGGTCCTGGGGCCGATACGGGACTCCGTGTCGCGCTACGCGATCCCCAGCGCCGCCCGGCAGCTCTCGGTCCTTCCCGGGGCGCTCGGCGGCCGTGCCGAAGTGCTCGGCGCACTCGCCCTGGTGCTCAGCGAGATGGGGGATTCAACCCTTTTGGAGAGCACCCTCCCCGCGGCGACTCCTGCCTTCACTTAGATAACGAATGGCACCGTTGTCATCTCGTTAAGGATTTACTCCTTGACGCTGGCGCTGGGGCCGAGTTGACTTCCAGCCACCTCGGCCGCAACGTCGCGGCCTCGTCAGGGAGGTTCGAGAATGAACACGCGTATGCGTCGTGCCGCCGTTGCCGTTGCCGCCACCACGATGGCGATCTCGCTGGCCGCTTGCGGGAGCGCCAAGGAGTCCGGCGACAAGGCCGAAGGGAGCTCGGAGAAGAAGGGCGACGACCTCAAGATAGGTCTGCTCCTCCCCGAGAACCAGACGGCCCGTTACGAGAAGTTCGACCGGCCGATCATCGAGAAGAAGATCAGCGAGCTCACCGACGGCAAGGCGAAGGTCACCTACGCCAACGCCAAGCAGGATGCGAACACGCAGGCGCAGCAGGTCGACACCATGATCACCAACAAGGTCGACGCCCTCATCCTGGGCTCGGTCGACTCCAAGGCGATCGCCAACAGCGTCAAGAAGGCCAAGGACGCCGGCATCCCGGTCGTCGCCTTCGACCGCCTCGCCGAGGGCCCCATCGACGCCTACACCTCCTTCGACAACGAAGAGGTCGGCCGGGCCCAGGGCACCGCCCTGCTGGAGGCCCTGGGCGACAAGGCCGACGGTGGCACGATCGTGATGATGAACGGCGCGATCACCGACCCGAACGCCGCGCTCTTCAAGAAGGGCGCCAAGTCCGTCCTCGACGGCAAGGTGAAGTACGGCAAGGAGTACGACACCAAGGAGTGGAAGCCGGAGAACGCCAACGCCAACATGGAAGCGGCGATCACCGCGCTCGGCAAGGACAAGATCGACGGCGTCTACTCGGCCAACGACGGCATGGCGGGCGGCATCATCACCGCCCTCAAGGGCGCCGGCCTCTCACCGCTCCCGCCGGTCACCGGCCAGGACGCCGAGCTCGCGGGCGTGCAGCGCATCGTCAGCGGTGAGCAGTTCATGAGCGTCTACAAGTCCTACCCCGCCGAAGGCATCGTCGCCGCGGAGATGGCCGTCGCCCTCGCGAAGGGCGAGAAGCTCGACTCCATCGCCACCTCGAAGGTCGACAGCGCCACCACCAAGAGCATCCCGACGGTCCTCGTCCCGGTCGTCTCGCTGACCAAGGACAACATCCAGGACACCGTCCTCAAGGACGGCATCTGGACGCTGGACGAGATCTGCACGGCCAAGTACAAGGCCGCCTGCGACAAGATCGGTCTGAAGTAGGCCCCGGGGGGCCTGTCGTCGAACGACGGGCCCCGGGGACCCCGGCCCGCCCCCGAGCGGCCGGGTCCCGTCCGCCGTACCACCGGCCGTGACGCCCGCCCCGCCCCCGCGGGGGCGAAGCGGCCCACCCGCCCGCGCACGCGAGCGCCGGTCCCACCGGCCCGCACGCGCCACGAAGCCTGTCCGGCGTCCCGCACACCAACCGTCCCGCTACCGGGCGGGGCGCCGGACGGAACGCTCACACCTCATCTGTTCTCTTTGCTCGACACCGCCGCGCCTTCCCCCGGGCGCGGCATCCCCGCCGGTCAGGCGGCGAAGGAGATGGTTCATGTGTCCGCTACGCCCGTGCTGGCGTTGCGAGGGGTCTCCAAGCGCTTCGGTGCCGTCCAGGTACTCACCGATGTAGAGCTTGAGGTCCACGCCGGCGAGGTGGTCGCCCTGGTCGGCGACAACGGCGCCGGTAAATCAACGCTGGTCAAGACGATCGCCGGAGTTCACCCCATCGATGAGGGAGTCATCGAGTGGGAGGGCCGGGCGGTGCAGATCGACAAGCCGCACGACGCCCAGAACCTCGGCGTCGCGACCGTCTATCAGGACCTCGCGCTGTGCGACAACATCGATGTCGTCGGCAACCTCTACCTGGGCCGGGAGCTGCGCAGGTTCGGCATCATGGACGAGGTGGAGATGGAGCGCCGCTCCCGCGAGCTGCTGTCCACGCTGTCCATCCGGATCCCGAGCGTCCGCATCCCGATCGCCTCGCTCTCCGGCGGCCAGCGCCAGACCGTGGCCATCGCCCGGTCGATGCTCGGTGAGCCCAAGCTCGTCATCCTCGACGAGCCGACCGCCGCCCTCGGCGTCGAGCAGACCGCCCAGGTCCTCGACCTCGTCGAGCGGCTGCGCGAGCGCGGCCACGCGGTCATCCTCATCAGCCACAACATGGCCGATGTGAAGGCCGTGGCCGACAAGGTCGCCGTGCTCCGGCTGGGCCGGAACAACGGTGTCTTCGATGTGAAGACCACCTCCCAGGAAGAGATCATCTCCGCCATCACGGGCGCCACGGACAACGCCGTGACCCGACGTGCGGCGCGCAACGCGGAGGTTTCCAAGTGACCACCGACGAGACCACCAACACGGTGGACAAGAACAGCACCTCGCTGGACAAGGGCACCGCCCCGGCGGACACGCCGCCGGTCGGCAACCCGGACGCCGCCGAGGGAGCCGCCACGGTCGTCGACCCCCGCCTGCTCATCCGCGAGCAGGGCTTCGCCGGGTACCTCACCGAGTTCAAGCGCAAGATCAGCGGCGGTGACCTGGGCTCCATCCCGGTGGTCGTCGGCCTCGCGATCATCGCCATCGTCTTCCAGAGCATGAACTCCGAGTTCCTCTCGGCGAAGAACATCAGCGACATCGCCACCACGATGGTCGCCACCGGCATGATGGCCGTGGGCATTATCTTCGTCCTGCTGCTCGGCGAGATCGACCTCTCGGTCGGCTCCGTCTCCGGCGTCTCCGGCGCCTTGGTCGCGGTGCTCAGCGTCACCCAGGGCATGAACGAATGGCTGGCGATCGTCGTCGCCATCGTCAGCGGCGCGGTGATGGGCGCGATCCACGGCTTCTTCTTCGCCCGGATCGGGGCGCCCGCCTTCGCCGTCACCCTGGCCGGCCTGCTGTTCTGGCTCGGCTTCATGCTCCAGCTGCTCGGCGACTCCGGCACGATCAACCTGGACGGCGAAGGGGTGGTCGGCAAGCTGACCACGTACTACTTCACCGACGTCGCCGCCGCCTACGGGCTCGCCGCCGTCGCGGTGATCGGCTACTTCCTCGCCGCCTTCCTGGACACCCGCCGCCGCGAGGCCGCGGGCATCCCGGCCCGGCCGATCGCCGACATCGCCGTGCGCACGGCCGTGCTCGCGGTGTTCGCCTTCGCCGCCGCGTACATGTTCAACCAGTACCGCGGCCTGCCGCTCGCGCTGGTCCTCTTCCTGATCGTCCTGGTCGGCACGGACTTCCTGCTCCGCCGGACGGCCTACGGGCGGAAGATCTTCGCGCTCGGCGGCAGCGTCGAGGCCTCCCGGCGCGCCGGCATCAACGTCACCGCGATCCGGATCTCCGTCTTCTCGATCGCGGGGACCTTCGCGGCGATCGGCGGCCTGTTCTGGGCCTCCAAGATCGCGGCGGCCAACCAGGGCTCCGGCACCGGCGACCTCCTGATGAACGTCATCGCGGCGGCCGTCATCGGCGGCACGAGCCTCTTCGGCGGCCGCGGCCGCACCTGGAACGCCCTGCTCGGCGTCATGGTGATCGTCTCGATCCAGTACGGGCTGTCGCTGGAAGGCATCGCCACGCCGATCCAGTACATGGTCACCGGCGCCGTGCTTCTCGCCACGGTCGTCATCGACTCCGTCACCCGTAAGACGCAGAAGACCGCGGGTCGCGCCTGACCGCACGTTCGCGCAGGTGCCCGGCGGCCCGAGGGGGGCCGCCGGGCACCTGCGCGTGTCCGGGTATCGCTACGAACAGGGCCGCCCGCTGCTCACGTCCGGTAGCGGAACATTAGACTCATCGGATCGGCACGCTCGATCAGCTCAAACGCAAGGAGGCACGGGTGGATCTGCTGACCCGCATCAAGGGACCGCGCGACCTGGACCGGCTCAGCCTCGGTGAGCTGGACCAGCTCGCGGAGGAGATCCGTACCTTCCTGGTGGACGCGGTGTCCAAGACCGGCGGCCACCTCGGACCCAACCTGGGCGTCGTCGAGCTCACCATCGCCCTGCACCGCGTCTTCGAGTCCCCCAAGGACAAGGTCCTGTGGGACACCGGCCACCAGGCCTACGTCCACAAGCTGCTCACCGGCCGCCAGGACTTCTCCCGGCTCAAGAGCAAGGGCGGCCTCTCCGGCTACCCCTCCCGCGCCGAGTCCGACCACGACATCATCGAGAACAGCCACGCCTCCGGGGTCCTCGGCTGGGCCGACGGCCTCGCCAAGGCGAACGAGGTCCTGAAGAAGGACGACCACGTCGTCGCGGTCATCGGTGACGGCGCGCTCACCGGCGGTATGGCCTGGGAGGCGCTGAACAACATCGCCGCCGCCAAGGACCGCCCCCTCGTCATCGTCGTCAACGACAACGAGCGCTCCTACGCCCCGACCATCGGCGGCCTCGCCAACCACCTCGCCACGCTCCGTACGACCGACGGTTACGAACGGTTCCTGGCCCGCGGCAAGGACTTCCTGGAGCGCACGCCCGTCGTCGGCCGCCCGCTGTACGACACCCTGCACGGCGCCAAGAAGGGCCTCAAGGACTTCATCGCCCCGCAGGGCATGTTCGAGGACCTCGGCCTGAAGTACGTGGGCCCGATCGACGGCCACGACGTCGAGGCCCTGGAATCCGCGCTCCAGCGCGCCAAACGCTTCGGCGGCCCGGTCATCGTGCACTGCCTCACCCAGAAGGGCCGCGGCTACACCCCGGCTCTGGAGGACGAGGCCGACCGCTTCCACGCGGTGGGCAAGATCCACCCGGACACCGGCCTGCCGATCTCCACCTCCGGCCTCGACTGGACCTCCGTCTTCGGCGAGGAGATGGTCAAGCTCGGCCAGGAGCGCGAGGACATCGTCGCGATCACCGCGGCCATGCTCCAGCCCGTCGGCCTCGGCAGGTTCGAGGAGGCCTTCCCGGACCGGATCTACGACGTCGGCATCGCCGAGCAGCACGGCGCGGTCTCCGCGGCGGGCCTCGCCACCGGCGGCCTGCACCCGGTCTTCGCGGTCTACGCCACCTTCCTCAACCGGGCCTTCGACCAGGTCCTGATGGACGTCGCCCTGCACAAGTGCGGCGTCACCTTCGTCCTGGACCGAGCCGGCATCACCGGCACGGACGGCGCCTCGCACAACGGCATGTGGGACATGTCGATCCTCCAGTGCGTGCCCACGCTCCGGATCGCCGCCCCGCGCGACGCCGACCAGGTCCGCGCCCAGCTGCGCGAGGCCGTCGCCGTCGACGACGCGCCCACCGTGGTCCGCTTCTCCAAGGGGGCGGTCGGCCCCGCCGTCAAGGCGGTCGGCAAGGCCGGCGGCATGGACATCCTGCGGGAGCCGAAGGCGGACCGCCCGGACGTCCTCATCGTCTCCGTGGGCGCGCTCGCTCCGATGTGCCTGGAGATCGCCGACCTGCTGGACGCCCAGGGCATCTCCAGCACCGTCGTCGACCCCCGCTGGGTCAAGCCCGTCGACGAGGCGCTCGCCCCGCTCGCCGAGCACCACCGCGTCGTCGTCACCGTCGAGGACAACAGCCGCGCCGGAGGAGTCGGCTCCGCCGTCGCCCAGGCCCTGCGCGACGCCGGGGTCGACGTACCGCTGCGCGACTTCGGCATCCCGCCGGTCTTCCTCGACCACGCCTCCCGCGGCGAGGTCATGGCCGAGATCGGTCTGACCGCGCCGGACATCGCCCGGCAGGTCACGGGCCTGGTCGCCAAGCTCGACGGCCGCTTCGAGAGCCGCGCGGTGCAGCCCGCTCGCGACTGATCCGCCCCTCCGTACGGCCGATGGGCCGGGAGAACCGCCCCTGTACGGGTGGTTCTCCCGGCCCATTCGCGTGAAACGGGCCGGATGGCGCGTTCCCACGCCTGACCGGTCCGAATCATGGCGTTCACAACGAATGCGTGGAGGTACGCAGGTGAGCGCGCAGGTCACACCACCCCGCGGAAACGGCATGTTCCGCACCAAGTCCGTCGAACAGTCGATTCGTGACACCGAGGAGCCGGAACACGGACTCAAGAAGTCCCTCTCGGCCCTGGACCTGACGGTCTTCGGCGTCGGCGTCATCATCGGCACCGGCATCTTCGTCCTCACCGGCCAGGTCGCCAAGGAGACGGCGGGCCCCGCCACCGCCATCGCGTTCGTCGCGGCGGGCGTCGTGTGCGCGCTGGCCGCGCTCTGCTACGCCGAGTTCGCCTCCACCGTCCCGGTGGCCGGCTCCGCGTACACCTTCGCGTACGCCTCGCTGGGCGAACTGGTGGCCTGGATCATCGGCTGGGACCTGGTGCTGGAATTCGCCCTGGGCACCGCGGTGGTCGCGGTCGGCTGGTCCGGATACGTCCGTTCCCTGATGGACAACGTCGACTGGACGATGCCCGAGGTGCTGTCGGGACCGGACGTGGCGGAAGGTTTCGGCTTCGACATCCTGGCCTTCGCCCTGGTCCTGGTGCTGACCGTCATCCTGGTCATCGGCATGAAGCTGTCCGCCCGGGTCACCTCGGTCGTGGTGGCGATCAAGGTCGGCGTGGTCCTCATGGTGATCATCGCGGGCCTCTTCTTCATCAAGGCCGAGAACTACAAGCCCTTCATCCCGCCGGCCGAGACGCAGGATACGGGCGGCGGCTGGGACGCCCCGCTGGTTCAGCTGATGTTCGGTTACGAACCCACCAACTTCGGCGTGATGGGCATCTTCACCGCCGCCTCCATCGTCTTCTTCGCCTTCATCGGCTTCGACGTGGTCGCCACCGCCGCCGAGGAGACCAAGCTGCCCCAGCGCGACATGCCGCGCGGCATCCTCGGCTCGCTCATCATCTGCACGGTGCTCTACGTGGCGGTCTCCCTCGTGGTCACCGGCATGCAGAACTACCGCGAACTGTCCGTCAGCGCCCCGCTCGCCGACGCGTTCAAGGCCACCGGGCACCCCTTCTACGCCGGACTGATCAGCTTCGGCGCGGCGGTCGGCCTCACCACGGTCTGCATGATCCTGCTGCTCGGCCAGACCCGCGTCTTCTTCGCGATGAGCCGCGACGGCCTGCTGCCGCGCTTCTTCTCCAAGACGCACCCGCGCTTCCACACCCCGTACCGACCGACGATCCTGCTCGGCGTGCTGATCGCGATCATCGCCGGGTTCACCAGCATCGAGGAGCTGGCCACCCTGGTGAACATCGGCACGCTCTTCGCGTTCGTCGTCGTCGCCCTCGGCGTCCTGGTCCTGCGCCGCACCCAGCCGGACCTGCCCCGCGCGTTCCGTACCCCGTGGGTGCCGGTGCTCCCGATCGTCTCGGTGGCCGCCTCGGTCTGGCTGATGCTGAACCTGCCCGTGGAGACCTGGGTGCGCTTCGGCGCCTGGATGGTCCTCGGCGTCGTCGTCTACTTCGTCTACGGGCGCTCCCACAGCCGCATGGCCAAGGAGTGACAGCCGGTCGTGAGAAGGGCCGGCGTCGGCGTGGAAGCCGACGATGTGCCGCTGCCGAACGGAGGAGCCCCCCGGGTGCGGACCCGGGGGGCTCCTCCGTGGGCCGGAGAGCGATCGGCCGAGGCCGTCACACCGTCAGCTTGACGGCCTCGAACCAGTTGTTGTTGTCGGTGGTGCCGACGAACATGTACTCAGGTCGGCCGTTCTTGCAGAACTGCGGTCCCCAGCCGCCGTTCTGCATCTTGGCGGTGTGGCAGACGTTGCCCTTGCCGACGTTCATGGCGAAGCCCGTCAGGAACGGAGCGCCCGGCTTCGAACTGCCGATGTAGTTGTTCTTGCCGTCGCCGACGACGGCTGTCCAGCTCGGAGCCCATTTCGCCTGGCCGCTCGACGAACCCCCCTCGTGCAGCAGAGCGTTGGCCGAGGAGCCTTCGACGTTCCGGACCGCGATGTTGAGCGCCGTGATCTTCTTGCCCTGCCCCGCTGTCCCGGTCATCGTCCCGTCGCACACGGCCGGCTGCCACCCCTGACCGGAGACGAAGGCCCGATAGCAGATGTGCCGCCCCTGGGGGTCGCTCTGGGCGAGGCTCTCCAACGCGGCGGCCGCCGTCCCCTGTGGTGCGCCCGTCGCCGCCCTCTTCTCCGGCTTCTTCTCCGCCGGTTTGCTCGCCGAAGGGCTCGGGGACGGAGGCACGACCACCGGCTTGGGCGCCGGCGGGACGGAGGGCTTCACCTTCTCCTTCTTGCTGGGTTTCACGGAGGGTTTCGGCGACTCACTGGTGTAGGTCTCCGGGGCCGGAGGGCGTTGAGCGTCCAGAACCGTGCCCGCCGCGTTCTGGGTCTGGTCCTTCTCGGGCTTGCGGTCGTCGTCCTGCCCCGCTACGAGGAACGGCACCGAGATCAGGACCGCGCCGACGATCGCCGCAGCGGCCAGCATCGGCTTCTTGGGCCTGTTGCCGGGCGGCTCCTCGTCCGTGTGCGTCCCCGCCCCACCGCCCGGAGACGCCACGGCCGTCGCGGCTTCCGGGGATCCGCCGGGGGCGGCTGCCGCGGTCGGTTCCGAGGAGGGCTCCGCCGCCGAAGCCGCGCCCGTTCCTTCGGCAGCGGCACCGGCTGATGCCGTTGCCGAGGGCTTCCTCTCCGAGGGCTTCGGAGTGCCGGTACTGCGAGGGGCTGCGGTGCCGACAGGGGCCTCCGCTTCTTGCTTCTGCGGGGCCGCCTCCCGCGAGGCCGGCTGCTCGGCGCCGTTGTCCTGCTCAGGGTCGCTCGACGGGCTGTGAGCGCTCGCGTCCGGGTCGGCCGACGAGGACGGGATGCCGCGGCGGCCGTGCTGAGCGCCCGGCGTCAGAGCGTCGCCGGGGTCCCCCGCGGTGCCTCGCATGGTGACGGCCCGACGGACGGAGACCGGTGGAGTCGCGGACGCTCCGGTCGCGGATCCTCCGTTCGTCCCGGACGGAGCCTGCCGCGGTGGTATGTGACTGCCAGGATCGTGCTCTTGTGCCATGCGCTTTCCTTACTCACGTCTGGATCAGGAGCGATGTCGAGAACCGGCGCCGAGTGCACCTCGCCCAGGAACTCACCCCGACCGATCCGGCAGGTCGAGTGAGTGAAGTGCCGGACATGGCAGACGACTTCGCGTGCGACCGCGAGCGCCGACGGGGCACAGCACCGGGGGCGGGCCGGCGTGCGGGGGCTCGTGGTACGCCTTGACGGCCCGGGTCCGGGACGACGGTACAGGAACCCGCCGTGCCGCAGGGGCCGCGCCTGCCTCTTCGATCCCGAAAAGAACAGCCTTCACCGAAATCTTCATCAGCCCGTGCACTCGTTCCCACGCCGGCGCAGCGGTCGTACCGTACGGGGCCCCACGCACCGGACCCCGTATGCCTCGACCCGCTGCCGCAGTCCGCGGTCGGCGGTGACGACGACGCACTCCCGGTCCGGGACGGCGGCGGCCGCCAGTTCGGCGATCAGGTCGTCACCGCTGCCGGGAGCCGATGCGACCCGGACCCCGGCCACGGAGTCGACGCCCCGGGCGGCTCCCTCGACCACGAGCACGATCTCGACCGGGCCGGGCAGCCCCGGCAGCCCGGCCGCGGCGTACGGGACCAGCGAGTCGCGCAGCCGGACCGCCGCCCCGCGCCGGTCCCGCCACCAGCCGTCGGGCACGGACCCGACCACATTGGCGGCGTCCACGATCACCCGTACCGTTGCGTGCTCGCTCATCCCGGCAGGGTGTCACGGGGGAGCGGTACGACGGCCCGTCAGCCCCCGGTGGCGGGGGACTTCTTCGCTTCCTCGGGGATCGTGGTGTCCTCGCGGATCGCCTTCCACAGCTGACCCGACTGCGGTTCGGAGGCGATCACCCGGTTCGGGTCGATCTTGTCGTACGCCACCGGCAGCATGATCGTCTCCATGGAGGCCGGGTCGACGCCGTTCATGGAGCGGGCGAACTCCGCCAGCGAGGTGAGCGAGGCGAGAGAGGAGTCCGTGGTGAGCGACTTGGTGGCGGACTTGGCGATCTTGTACGAGTTCGTCGGACTGCCCAGCAGATCCTGCGACTTGACCTCGGTCAGCAGGGCCATCAGGAACTGCTGCTGGAGACCGATGCGGCCGAGGTCGCTGCCGTCGCCGATGCCGTGCCGGGTCCGCACGTACGCCAGGGACTCGGTGCCGTCCAGCTTCTGCGGGCCGGCGGTGAGGTTCAGCCCCGACGCCTTGTCGTCGATGTCCTGCGGTACGTCGACGGTGACTCCGCCGATGGCGTCGACCAGGTCCTTGAACCCGGCGAAGTTGATCTCCAGGTAGTGGTCGATGCGGACGCCCGACATCTTCTCCACCGTCTTCACCACGCAGGCCGGACCGACCTGCGCGTAGACGGAGTTGAACATGACGCGGTCCTTCGACGAGACCGGGGAGCCGTTGTCCCCGACGCACTCGGGCCGGGTCACCAGCGTGTCGCGCGGAATGGAGACGGCGACCGCCTTCGACCGGCCCTCGGGTATGTGCACCACCATCGCCGTGTCGGAGCGCGCGCCGCCGACGGCCCCGCCGCCGCCCAGCTCCTTGTTCTCCGCCCCGGCGCGCGAGTCCGAGCCGAGGACCAGCAGGTTCTGCCCGCTGGTGGGGAGCTTCTCCGGGCGGTCCTCACCGAGCGCCTTGTTGATGTCGACGCCCTTGATGTTTCCGTCGAGCTGGCTGTAGAGCCAGTAGAGGGTGCCACCGGTGGCGAGCAGCAGGACGAGCAGGACACCGAGTGTGATCTTGAGACCGCGGCGGCGCTTGCGCGGCTTGGCCGCACGTCGGGAGGCGCGGGGGCCCGGGGCTGTGACGTCGTCGCTCATCCTGCTTCGAGTCCCTTGGTCTCGCGGCCCCGTGGGGCTGTGGCGGGTGGACTCGGGTGGGGGGAGGAGCCGGTCCGAAAGTCGTGGTTCAGCGAACTATAGACAATGCGTCGAGCGTTCGTGCGATTCCTGTGTGGGTCCGTACGGCTCCAGGGGTGCCGTGTCACCGTGTGAACGGCGGGTGATCTTCATCGCCTGAGCGCCCGCTGTTCGCTCGCTGTGAGGGTCTAGGATGACTCCCATTCGAAATCACGTGCAATGGGTCGAACGCCTGGAAGGGGGTGGGGAGCTTTGCTCGAACGGACCGTCCGCCGGGACTCCGCGTCCACCCCCGCCGCCCCGGGGCTGAGCGGCATCTGGTTCGCCAGGGGCCGGGACGGCAGACTCGCCGTCTACGCCCCGTGCGAGGGCGGCCTGAATCGCTGGACCGAGACGCGGCCCGGATCCCAGGACTGGGGCCGGCCCGCCCTGGTGCCGGTCCCGGGCCTCACCCACCTGTCCGTGACGCAGGACGCCAACGCCTACGTCCATTTCGTCGGCCGCCGCGAGGTACGGGGGTCCGGCGGGCGAACCGTCGTCGACATCGTGTACGCCATCCAGTACCAGCCCGGGCGTCCCGTCTCGGGCTGGAGTTCGCTCGGCAATCCCCACAAGGGCACCGAGGCCGCCGCGCTGCTGGGGGAGCCCGAGGTCGTCGTGACGGCCTCCGGGATGGTCCACATCTTCGTGCGGAACGCCGACGGCGGTCTGGCGTTGCGGCGTGAGCAGAGCGACGGCAAGTGGCGCGGGTGGGACGACCGCGGGGGTGCCGGGATCGAGTCCGTCCTCGCGGCGATCGCTCTCGGATCGGGCCGTATCGAGTTGTTCGCGACCACGGTGGAGGGCGTCCTGCACTGGTCCCAGCAGGCGGCGGGCGGGGCGCTCGGCCAAGGGCGGCCGGCCCGGGTCGCGGCGCTGCCGGGGACGGTGGCGGTGCTGGAGACAGGGCCCGACCGGCCCACCTTCTACTGGACCGACCCCGAGGGCCACGGCGTGGTGGCCTACCGGGCGGGGGCGTGGCCGGTGGCGCTCGGTGGGATTCCGGGCGAGGGTCCGCACACCGCGCTCCGGGCGTTCCTGGACGGATACGACTGCACGGTGCTCGCCCACCGGGGGGCCGACGGCACCGCGGTGGTCGGAGTGGGTGTCACGGAGGACGAGGGCAACGGGGTCTGGTGGTCCGACACGGGTGTGACGTGTCTCGCGCCGCCCGCCCTGGCCCTGGATGCCTTCGGCCGGGTCGTGGTCGCGGTGGTCGGCAAGGACGGAACCGTCGAAGTGGCCCGGCAGACGGACGCCCCGGGCCTGACGCTCTCGGAGTGGCGAAGACTCTGAGCCGGAGCGCGGGACCGAGGGCCGTACGCCCCGCATGGTCCTCGTCGAGTACCCCACCGCGCGAAAATCCCGGCTTTACAGATCGTCTGAGGCTCCCAAAGGTTGTGCGTCGCGGAGTATGGCGCATGTCACGTACCCATGTCGAGTGCCGATTCAGAACATGTGCTGAATCTGCACATTGACAACTTTTCATGTTCACTTAAGATTTTCGACTGACGCAACAGTTCGAGAGCTGAGCCGCAGGCGATCGGCGGGGGTGAGCCCGACTTCGAGTCGACGGGGACTCGTCGGGGGCGGTGTGCGGTGTCGGAAGCGGATGTGACGCAGGTGATTGACCCCTGCCTCGAACTGGAGTGTGAAGTATGTCTGGTGGGCCCCGTCTGAGTGTCATTGTCCCGTTTCAGGACGTGGAGACCTACCTCACGGAGTGCCTGGAGTCCATCGCCCGTCAGACCTTCCGCGATTTCGAAGTGATCATGGTCGACGACGGGTCGACCGACACCTCCCCCTCGATCGCCGAGAGGTTCTGCGCCGAGGACCCCCGTTTCCGGCTGATGCGCCAGGAGTCCCACGGCCCCGGGCACGCGCGCAACACCGGGCTTCGGGCGATGCATCCCGAGGGCGAGTTCCTGGTCTTCGCGGACGGCGACGACGTCATTCCCGAGTACGCCTACGAGCTGCTCGTGCGCACCCTGACGGAATCCGGATCGGACTTCGTCTCGGGCAACGTGCAGATGATGAACTCCACC
Source organism: Streptomyces sp. NPDC058576 (assembly GCF_042718715.1). Lineage (NCBI taxonomy): Bacteria > Bacillati > Actinomycetota > Actinomycetes > Kitasatosporales > Streptomycetaceae > Streptomyces > Streptomyces sp. NPDC058576. The sequence continues at coordinate 23,597 of NZ_JBHXPF010000078.1, forward strand.
AAGAAGTGGCAGTCCCCGCTCCACAAAGGACCCATGCAGCGGGACCGCAGGGGCACGCACATCACGCGCTTCGAAGCCCTGATCTACGACCGCACCGTGTGGAACAAGGTGTTCCGCCGGTCCTTCTGGGACCACCACTTCATCGAGTTCCCCGAAGGCGTCCTCTACGAGGATTCCTGGGTGAACATGTTCGCGCATTTCCGCGCGGCCAAAGTCGATGTCATCACCGACATCGTCTACTTCTGGCGTCGCCGTGACGGCGGCGCCGCCCCCTCCATCACCCAGCGCCACACCGAGGTGTCCAACCTCCGGGACCGGGTGGCCGCGGTGCAGTCGGTCAGCCGTTTCCTGGGGCAGCACCGGTCCCGCCAGTTCCGCGACCACAAGCGCAAGTACGACCTCGCCTGCCTCAAGTCCGACCTCATGCTGCACCTGAAGGTTTTGCCCGACGCCGACGACGCGTACCGCGACGCGTTCATGCACTGGGCCCAGGAGTTTCTCGCCGAGGCCGACTTCGACATCATCGAGGAACTCCCCGCCGACGCCCGGATCAAGTGGCTGCTCGTCCACCAGGGGCGGCTCGCCGAGCTCCTCGACGTCCTGGAGTTCGAGCGCAAGGGGGGCCCGCTGCCGGTCCGCCGGCGGCTGCGCCGCTACCTCAACTACCCGCACCTGGAGAACCGCGAGACCGGGCTCTACAAGAGCGACTACCGCCTCGACAAGGAGCTCTCTCCCTACAGTTCGCTCTCCGAGGCGACCTGGGACGGCGACTCGCTCGTGCTCAAGGGCTCCGCCTACATCCGGTTCATCAATGTGCACAAGCGGCACATGTCCACCAAGGCGCTGGCGCTCCGGAACAAGAAGACCGGCAGCAAGCTCGTCAGCCGCGCCCGCACCACGTACTTCCCGCAGGCGACCGAACACTCCAACCAGAACCGCTACTGCTACGACTGGTCGGGCTTCGAGAGCCGCTTCGACGTCACCCGGCTGCAGCGCAAGGGGCAGTGGGTCGAGGGAACGTGGGACGTGGCCGCGGGCGTGTTCAGCCGAGGGCTGTTCCGGTACAAGGGGATCAGCCGGGGCAGCGCCGGATCGGCCGCCAACCCGGCGTACCGCTATGTCGACAAGAACACCCGCATACTCCCGCTCTTCGTCCAGGGAACCCTCAAGCTCCGGGTCGAGATCGTCCGGTGCCGCATCACCCGGCACCGGGTCGTCGGGGACCAGCTGGAGATCGGCGGGGTGCTGCTGGCGCCGGCCGTCCCCGAATGGGGCAAGTTCCGCGTCACGAGCATGAACGGCGCCGGCCGGCACGACTCCTGGCTCTCCTTCCAGCCCGGCGGGGAGGGATGGTGCACGTTCACCACCCGGGTTCCCCTCGCCGGCCTCGTACCGGGTTCCCGGGCCGACGGCGACACCGTCCCCCAGGCGTGGACGATGGGCAGCAACGGCTGGAAGGCCACCGTTCACCTGCCGGGCCGCAAGACCCCGCTGTACCCCGTGATGGCGCAGGACACCGAGGACGGCCACTACCGGATGCCCGACGCCCTCCAGACCGAGGAGCGGGACCGCGAGGTCGTCGTCCACCGCAACGGCTCCGGGTACCTCGTGCTGTTCGAGCGCGCTGCCCTGCCCCTCCTCAGCGACGGCGAATGGCACGCCGACGGCTCCCTGGAACTGGTCTGCGACTACGCCTGGGCCGGCCTGCTCACCGCCGCCGAGCGGACCAGCGCCCACCTCGTCGTGCGCTCGCGCGCCCACGGCGCCGAGCGGGCGGTGCCCATCCAGTGGAAGGGGCACCGGTTCCGCTGCGTTCTCACCCCGGCCGCCATGCGCACCCTCGCCGGAGACATCCCGCTCGCCGCCGGGCGCTGGGACTTCTTCCTCCGTCGGCAGGACCCCTCAGCGGTGTCCCCGGAGGAGCGCTCCCCGGACCTCATGGTCAAGATCGAGCAGGACATCGTCCCGTCCATGCCGCAGCACCACCAGGTGGGGGAGCGCGGTTACGAGCTCCAGGCCGAGGCGTACGACCGGCTGTCGCTCCTGGTGAACTCCGCCATGCCCGAAGAGGCGCGAGGCCCCTACCGGCAGAAACTCCTGCGGACCAAGGCCTATCCGCAGGACCGGCGCGCCCCCGTCCGGCCCGCCGTGCTCTTCGACGCGTTCAAGGGCACGCAGTACTCGGACAGCCCCCGCGCCGTCCACGAGGAGCTGGTCCGGCGGGGGGCCGACCTCGAACACCTCTGGGTCGTCCGCGACGACCAGGTCGACGTGCCCGAGACGGCCCGCGCGGTACGGATGTGGTCGCCGCAGTGGTACGAGGCCCTCGCCACCTCCCGCTACGTGGTCGCCAACAACCACCTCCCCGACTGGTTCCGCAAGCGCCCCGAGCAGATCGTGGTGCAGACCTGGCACGGCACCCCGCTGAAGAAGATCGGCCACGACATCGAGTCCGTGCACTTCGCCGACCAGCGGTATCTGGAGCGGGTCGAGAAGGAGGTGGAGAACTGGGACATGCTCGTGTCGCCCAACAGCTTCTCCACCCCGATCCTCCAACGCGCCTTCAAGTTCCCCGGCGAGATGGTCGAGTGCGGCTATCCGCGCAACGACATCCTGCGCCGCCCGGACACCGGGGACCGGGAGCGGGAGATCCGCCGACGCATCGGCCTCCCGCGCGGCAAGCGCGTCATCATGTACGCGCCCACCTGGCGGGACGACCAGTTCTACGCCCCGGGGAAGTACAAGTTCGACTTCCGGATCGACCTCGACGACGCCCGGGCCCGGCTCGGCGACGACCACGTCCTGCTGGTCCGGCGCCACCCGAACGTCGTGGACCCCGTCCCCGGCGCCGGTGACGGTTTCGTCTTCGACGTGTCCGACTACCCGGACATGGCGGACCTCTCGCTGATCGCCGACGTGATGATCACGGACTACTCGTCGCTGATGTTCGACTACGTCAACACCGGGCGTCCCATCCTGTTCTTCACCTACGACCTCGACCACTACCGGGACACCCTGCGCGGCTTCTACTTCGACTTCGAGCGAAGTGCCCCGGGCCCGCTGCTCTTCGAATCCGCCCAGCTCATCACAGCCATCCGCAACGTCGACCGGATCCAGGCGGAGTACGGGGAGCGCTACCGCTGGTTCCAGCGCGAGTTCTGTGATCTCGACGACGGTTACGCCGCGGCCCGGCTCACCGACCGCATCCTGATCGCCGGGGGCGACCTCGACCCGGCGCGGGCGACCGCGCCCGCCGTGGGCTCGGTACCGCCGCCCGCCCGGCCCGTCCGGCCGCTTTCGCAGCCACGACCCCGGTGGACCGCCGGCGCCGCCCCGCAGCAGGTGCACACCCCGACCGCGGACCCGTTCCGCCAACCAGTGGAGGTCGTCCATGTCTGACGCGGACCCGAACGCGCGCCGCGTGTTCAGCGGGGTCGAGGCCTCCGGCGCCCACCCCCTGGAGTACCGCTTCGCCCACGCCAAGAACGGCAACCGCCACCTCGTGGTGGTGTTCGCCAACCTCAACGCCCCGGGGGAGTGGGGCTGGGCGAACGGCGTCCTCGACAAGACCCGCGCCAACATTCTCTGGATCCGGGACCAGTTCGACGGCCACAACAGCTACTACCTCTGCAAGGAGATGGACTTCTCGCTGGAGCAGTCCGTCATCGGCCTCATCTCGCGGGTGATGAACGCCCTGGAGCTGACGCCGGACCAGTGCACCATGTACGGCAGTTCCAAGGGCGGAACGGCCGCCCTGCACTTCGGTCTGAGGTACGGATTCCGGAACATCGTGGCCAGCGTGCCCCAGTTCCGTATCGGGACCTTCGTCCGGGAGTCCATGCCGGGCGCCGCCCGCCTGATGATGGGCGAGGTGACCGAGGAGAAGGTCCAGGTCCTCGACTCCGTCCTCGCCGACGTCGTGCGCACCAGCACCAACCGCGACGCCAACATCTACCTGATCTCCTCGCCCCAGGACGAGCAGTACGCCCGGCACGTCGAGCCGTACCTGGGGCTGTTCCAGGGCTATGCGAACTTCAACTTCGTCTACAACGACTCACCGCTGATCGCCGGGCACGGCAAGGTGACCCTGCGCAACCTGCCCACCATGATGGGGCTGTTGAACCTCCTGGTGGACGGCATCACCCCGCGGATCGGCGTGGTCAGCAACGGCGGCGAGCAGCCCGGTCGCGACACGTCCGCCATCGACGCCTACCTCAAGGCCACCTCGCAGATCCAGGCCGAGGCCTTCGCCGCACCGGTGGTCACCCTGCCCGGCGGACAACAGGAGATCCCCGGTAACCAGGTACGTTTCGCGGGCCGTGCCCCGGGCGCCGTGCGCGTCAGCATGTGGGAGAACGGCAAGTACCTCACGTCGCCGCCCGTCGAGCCGGACGGCAGCTGGTCCTGGGAGCCCGAGAAGACCTGGTCCCCGGGGCGTCACGTCATCCGGCTCTTCGCGGTGGACGCGCGGAAGTTCCACAGCGAGCGCGCCGAGATCGTCTTCACCGCCCTGCCGCCGGCCACCGCCCGGGCGCCTCAGCCCCCGGCGGCGCCGATCCTCACGGCACCGGTCCCGCACCAGCAGCTCCAGGGCCCGTCCGTCCTGTTCACCGGCTTCGCGGACCCCGGCACCCAGATCGTCCTCCGCATGGAGGGCTCCGTCCTGGGCACCACCATGACCGGACCGGACGGCAGCTGGTTCTGGGAGCCCGACTGGACCTGGCCGGAGGGATCCCACACCTTCGAATGCCTCGCCGTGGACCGTGCGGGCCTGGAGTCGGCGGCGACCCCGGCCGCCTTCACGGTCGCCGGGGCCCCCGGGGGCTTCGCCCCGGCCCACGCTCCCTACGCCCAACCACGGTACTGACACCGTACGAGAGCACGGGCCGCGTCGGCCGACGCCGAAGCCCCTCCAGAACCGGAGTTCGCCACCATGTCCGCATCACCGTCCGGCCTGCACACCGGCATCGACACCTCCGACGCGTACCCCGTGCACTACCGCTTCAGCCCGGCCACGAAGGGCAACCAGCACCTCGTCGTCGTCTTCGCGAACATCGCGGCGCCCGACGACTACGGCTGGTCGAACGGGATCTTCGACAAGCTGCGCGCCAACGTCCTGTGGATCCGCGACGACTTCGACGGCAGCAACAGCTACTACCTGTGCAAGGGGATGGACTTCACCCTGGAGCGGTCCGTCGTCACGCTGATCGCCAACGTCATGAACTCCCTCGGGCTCACTCTCGACCAGTGCACCCTGTGGGGCGGCTCCAAGGGCGGCAGCGCGGCGCTCTACTTCGGGCTCAAGTACGGCTTCCGCAACATCGTCGCGCTCGTGCCGCAGTTCCTGATCGGCACCTATCTGCAGCACAAGCACCCCGCCATCGGCCGCTTCATGATGGGCCAGGTCACCGAGGCGAACATCCAGGTCCTGGACCGGGCGATCCCCGACCTGGCGGCGTCCGGGGCGAACCGCGGGGCCAACATCTATCTGCTCTCCTCCCCGCAGGACGAGCAGTACCCGGTCCAGGTGGAGCCGTTCCTCCCCCTCTTCCAGAGCTACGAGAACTTCAACTTCATCTTCAGCGACTCCCCGTACATCACCGGCCACACCGAAGTGACCCGGCGCAATGTGCCGATGCTGATGGGGCTGATGAACTTCCTGATCGACGGGATGCCCCCGAGACTGGGCCAGGTCGTCAACGGGCGGGAGCGCCCGGACGCCGACCGCTCGGCCATCGACGCCTTCCTCAAGGCCACCTCCCAGGTGCGGGACACGTTCTCCGCGCCCCTGGTGCACGCCCCGTTCCCCGGACAGCAGGTCCAGCCGTCCGTCCGCTTCACCGGCTTCGCCCAGGGCGCGGTACGGGTCAGCGTCTGGGAGCGGGGCAAGTTCCTGGGCTCTCCCGACGTGGCCGGCGACGGCAGCTGGTCCTGGGAGCCCCCGAAGCCCCTGTCGCCCGGCGACCACCTGGTGCGGATCTTCGCGGTCGACGCCTCCGGGTTCGCCTCCCCGACGACCGATGTCGCCTTCCGGGTGGAGAACGCGTACGCCGCGCCCCGCTTCTGACCGTCAGCCGGTGGTGAACCGCAGCAGCAGCGCCCAGTGGTCCGACGCCGGTGAGCGCAGCACCGAGCACTCCCGGCGCTCCAGACCGGTGAACAGATAGTCGATCTTGTAGCCGCTCTGGTGGGTGTCCCGCGGCCCGCCGGACGGCCCCGGCCGGTCGCACTCCCGGTAGGCGCCGAACGGGCCCTCCACCCGGGACCACGCGGCCGCGTCGGCCGACCCGGGCGGCGCGGTGTTCAGATCGCCGCCGAACACCGTGCGCGGCCCCGCGGCGGCGCCCACCAGAGCACGCAACTGCCGCTCGCGCAGCCCCGCGTCCACCGCGCGCGCCCCGCCCTGCTGAGGGTGGAGGTGCGTGGTGCAGATACGGACGTCCTCCGCCGCCGCCGTGGCGCAGAGGATGTTCCGGCGCAGCCCGGCGGCGGGCTGGGGCAGCGGGACGTCGGTGACCCCGGTCAGCGGCAGCCCCGACAGCATCCCGTACCCCGCGGTGCCCCGCCCGTCTCCCGTACAGCGCACGGTGGACCGGCGCCCCTCCCGGACCGCTGTGTACGGCCGGAACAGGCTGCGCCACTCGCCACCGAGCGACGCCTGTACGGAGTCGAGGTCGGCCGAGCACATCTCCTGGAGCAGGACCACACGCGCCCCCGACTCCCGTACCAGCGCCTCGATGCGCGCCCGCTTCTCCTCGGCCGACCCGGTGTCCTCGCAGTTCCACTGACGTACGCCGCAGACGTTCCAGGTGGCGACGGACAAGGTGCCCGGCGCGTGGGTGGCCTCCGGGGCGTCCGGGGTCCCGGAGCCGCCGTCATGGTCGAACAGGCGGAAGCCGACGGCCAGGCCCGCCAGCGACGCGAGCACCACCGCCGCCACCACCCACAGCGATCCGCCGCTGCGGCGGTGGCCTGTGCGCGCACGTCGTCCCGGCATCTTCCCGGCCTTTCCTCGGCATGACGGAGCGGGCCGCACGGCCTCCCGGCCG
>NZ_JBHXPF010000079.1:0-30387 GCF_042718715.1 Streptomyces sp. NPDC058576
CCCGGGCGGCGGCCCTTTCGCCGTGACATGCCCCGTTACGCGCCCAGCAGCCTGCGCACCCGGTCCGCCCCCACCGCGAGCAGCAGCGTGGGCAGGCGGGGCCCCGTGTCGCGGCTGACGAGCAGCCGGTAGAGCAGGGCGAAGAAGGACCGCTGGGCGGCCTTCAGCTCGGGCGTCGGCTTGGCGTCCGGCTCCAGGCCCGCCAGCACCTTCGGCACGCCGTAGACGAGCGTGGTGAGGCCGTCCAGGGACCAGTGCGTGTCCAGCCCCTCCAGGAGGAGGCGCAGCGACTCGCGGCCCTGGTCGTCGAGCGAGCCGAGCAGCTCCTTGTCGGGCTCGTCCCGGACGATGGTGCGGGCCTCGGCCGGGACCTGGGTGGTGATCCAGTTCTCGGCGCGGTCGAGGCGCGGGCGCGCCTCGTCCAGCGAGGTCAGCGGGTTGTCCGGGTCCAGCTCGCTGAGGATGCGCAGCGTCTGGTCCTCGGCGCCGGCGGTGATGTCGGCGACCGAGGCGAGCGTCCGGTACGGCAGCGGGTGCGGGGTGCTCGGGAGCTCCCCGGCCGCCGTGCGGACGGCTCGGGAGTGCGCGGCGGCGTCGGCGGGCAGCACCGTGCCGTCGGCGACCTTGCGGCCCAGCGAGTCCCACTCGTCGTACAGCCGCTGGATCTCCTGGTCGAAGGCGATCTTGAACGACTGGTTGGGCTTGCGGCGGGCGTAGAGCCAGCGCAGCAACGGCGCTTCCATGATCTTCAGCGCGTCGGCCGGGGTGGGGACCCCGCCCTTGCTGGAGGACATCTTGGCCATGCCGGAGATGCCGACGAAGGCGTACATCGGCCCGATGGGCTGCACGCCGTCGAAGACCTCGCGGACGATCTGGCCGCCGACGACGAAGGAGGAGCCGGGCGAGGAGTGGTCGACACCGCTGGGCTCGAAGATCACACCCTCGAACGCCCAGCGCATCGGCCAGTCGACCTTCCACACCAGCTTGCCCCGGTTGAACTCCTTCAGCCGGACCGTCTCGGCGAAGCCGCACGCCGAGCAGGTGTAGTTCAGCTCGGTGGTCTCGTCGTCGTAGGAGGTGACGACGGTGAGGTCCTTCTCGCAGTTGCCGCAGTAGGGCTTGTACGGGAAGTAGCCGGCGCTGTTGCCGCTGCCGTCGTCCTCGGCGGCGGCGCCGGAGCCCTCGGCGGCCTCCAGCTCGGCCTCGTCGACCTTCTTCTGCTGCTGCGGCTTCTTACCGCCGCCGCCCTTGCCCTGGGCCGCCGGGTCCTTCTTCGTCCGGTAGCGGTCGAGCACGGCGTCGATGTCGGCACGGTGCTTCATCGCGTGCAGGATCTGCTCGCGGTAGGTCCCGGCGGTGTACTGCTCCGTCTGGCTGATTCCGTCGTACTCGACGCCCAGCTCGTCCAGGGCCGCCGTCATGGCGGCCTTGAAGTGCTCGGCCCAGTTCGGGTACGCGGAGCCGTCCGGGGCGGGCACCGAGGTCAGCGGCTTGCCGATGTGCTCGGCCCAGGACGCGTCCACGCCCGGGACGCCGTTCGGGACCTTGCGGTAGCGGTCGTAGTCGTCCCAGGAGATCAGGTGGCGCACGGTGTACCCGCGGCGGCGGACCTCGTCGGCGACCAGGTGCGGGGTCATGACCTCGCGGAGGTTGCCGAGGTGGATCGGGCCCGACGGGGACAGACCGGAGGCGACGACGACCGGTTTGCCAGGCGCACGACGCTCCGATTCGGCGATGACATCGTCCGCGAAGCGGGAGACCCAGTCGGTCTCGGTGCTGGTCTGACTCTCGGCCACGGTCGGCACGTCCTTCTCTCGTCTGTCGGTCCCAGTGGGTTACCGGCCATTCTCCCAGCTACCCCCCGCAGCGCGAAAACGGCTTTGTGCCGGGCGCGGAACACCGTGCGGAACCGGGCGGAACACCGTGTGGAACAGCCCCGCGCCGGGCGTAAAACGGTTTTACACCCCATGGGATACTGGGGAGATCCCTTGTCCCCCTACGGAAACGGCAGCCAGACATGGCCTCGGTCCCTTCCCTCGCTTCCACGCTCCAGCAGCAGCTGGCGGACGCCCTGACGGCAGCTCTGCCGGACGCCGGCGCCGCGGACCCGCTGCTGCGCCGAAGCGACCGGGCCGACTTCCAGGCCAACGGCATCCTGGCGCTCGCCAAGAAGCTCAAGGGCAACCCGCGCGAGCTGGCCGCCCAGGTCACCGCCGCCCTCCCGGCGGGCGGGCCGATCAAGGACGTCGAGGTGTCCGGCCCCGGCTTCCTCAACATCACGCTCACCGACCGGGCGATCGTCGAGACGCTCGCCGCCCGGGCGGCGGACACCGAGGACCGGCTCGGCGTGCCGCTGAAGGACGACGCCGGGACCACGGTCATCGACTACGCCCAGCCGAACGTGGCCAAGGAGATGCACGTCGGCCATCTGCGGTCGGCGGTCATCGGTGACGCCATGGTCAAGATCCTGGAGTTCACCGGCGAGAGGGTCGTCCGGCGGCACCACATCGGCGACTGGGGCACCCAGTTCGGCATGCTCATCCAGTATCTGATCGAGCACCCGGGCGCCCTGAAGCACGAGGACGGCGCGACGGACGGCGAGGCGGCGATGTCGACGCTGAACCGGGTCTACAAGGAGTCGCGGGTCCTGTTCGACTCCGACGAGGAGTTCAAGGCCCGGTCCCGGGACCGGGTGGTGGCGCTCCAGGCCGGGGACCCCGAGACGCTTCGGCTGTGGCAGGGCTTCGTCGACGAGTCCAAGATCTACTTCCACTCGGTGTTCGACAAGCTCGACATGGAGATCGCCGACCCGGACATCGTCGGTGAGTCCGGCTACAACGACATGCTGGAGGAGACCTGCCGGATCCTGGAGGAGACGGGCGTCGCCGTCCGCTCCGAGGGTGCGCTGTGCGTGTTCTTCGACGATGTGAAGGGCCCGGACGGCAACAAGGTCCCGCTCATCGTGAAGAAGACGAACGGCGGCTACGGCTACGCGGCGACCGACCTCTCCGCGATCCGGAACCGGGTCCAGGACCTCAAGGCCGACACCCTCGTGTACGTGGTGGACGCGCGGCAGTCGCTGCACTTCAAGATGGTCTTCGAGACGGCCCGGCGGGCCGGCTGGCTGAACGAGGACGTCAAGGCCGTGCAGCTCGCGTTCGGCACGGTCCTCGGCAAGGACGGCAAGCCGTTCAAGACCCGGGAGGGCGAGACCGTGCGGCTGGAGGACCTCCTCGACGAGGCGGTCGGCCGGGCCACCGCGGTCGTCCGGGAGAAGGCCGGGAAGGTGGGCCTGTCCGAGGAGGAGATCGTCGAGAACGGCCGGTACGTCGGCGTCGGCGCCGTGAAGTACGCGGACCTGTCGACCTCCGCCGTACGGGACTACAAGTTCGACCTCGACCAGATGGTGTCGCTCCACGGCGACACGTCGGTGTACCTCCAGTACGCCTACGCCCGGATCCGGTCGATCCTGCGCAAGGCCGGGGACGCGGTCCCGGCCGCCCACCCGGAGCTGGAGCTGGCCCCGGCGGAGCGGGCGCTCGGTCTGCACCTGGACCAGTTCGGCGAGGTGCTCGCCGAGGTCGGGGCGGGCTACGAGCCGCACAAGCTGGCCGCGTATCTCTACCAGCTGGCGTCGCACCTGACCACGTTCTACGACCAGTGCCAGGTGCTCAGCCCGGACAACGCCCCGGAGGTCGTCGAGAACCGGCTCTTCCTGGTCGAGCTGACCGCCCGGACCCTGCACCGGGGGATGGCGCTGCTGGGCATCCGGACGCCCGAGCGGCTCTGACGGCACTGGCTGTCCCGCCCTCCGTACGTCGGCCCCGGCACCTGGGAAGGTGCCGGGGCCGATCGCGTTACCTACGAGGTCACTGCGGGCGGCCCAGCGCCCATCCCGACACATCGGCGAGGCGTCCGCGCCACAGCGGCAGGGAGACCGGGTTCATGGACCCGACGACGAGCGTGACGTCCCGCAGGTGGATCCAGCGGGGCAGCCGGGCCGTCTCCGCGTCCTCGTCGGCGCGCAGTTCCCGTACGCCCTGGTCGACCGTCTCGGGGAACTCGGCGAGCAGGTTGGCCCCCTCGCCCTCGACCTGGCGCAGGCTCCTGGCCCACTCGGCCTTCCACTGCTCGTGCCCGATGACGTCACCGTGCAGGAGGCCGCCGGGGTGCGTGAGGGTGAGGGGCAGGCTGGAGCGCGGGTCCTCGTCGAGGAGCTGGATGAGCAGTTGGAGCTGAAGGTCGGGCAGGGGTTCGGTGATCACCGCGGCGGACGGTGCCGGCGAGGTCTCGGCGGTGGCGCTCATGGGCCCTTCCCTTCACATGACGGACGACGGTCGCCCTCCCCACCTGCCCGGCGAACGCGCGAGCACGCCCCCGGCCGGCCGGCTCGTCGGGTGGCGCCGGGATCCGGAGGAAGGAATCAGAGGAACCGGCGGATGGGCACGACGGCCGCTTCCTTGGCCCGCTGCACGAGGTCGCGGCGCTTCCACCGGCCGCGCTCGATCGCCACGCTGTTCTCCCGGTCCTCCTCGAAGTGGCCGTCGAGGGTGGCGGTGAAGTCCTGGTCGAGGACGGCGAGCATGACTTCCTCGTCGTGGTCGAGGGAGCGCCGGTTGAAGTTGGTGGAGCCGATGAGGGAGGCGACCCGGTCGATGGTGAGGGTCTTGGTGTGCATCATCGTCGGCTGGTACTGGTAGATCTTCACGCCACAGGCGGTCAGGTCCTCGTAGTAGCGCTGTCCGGCGAGCTGGCAGACCCGCTTGTCGGTGTGCGGGCCAGGCAGCAGGATCTCGACCTCCACCCCGCGCGCGGCGGCGGCGCACAGCAGCCCGGTGAAGTAGGCGTCGGGGGCGAAGTAGGCGGTGGTGAGGCGGATGCGTTCCTCGGCGGATTCCAGGACGACCCGGATCAGGGTCTGCATGTCCTGCCAGCCGAAGGAGGCGGAGCCGCGTACCACCTGGACGACGGAGTCGCCGTGGTGCTCCTCCGTGACGAACCGGTCGCGCTCGTCGAAGAGTTCGTCGTGGCACTCGGCCCAGTTCTGGGCGAACGCGGCGGCCAGCCCGTCGACGGCGGGCCCGGTGACCTGGACGTGGGTGTCGCGCCACTCGTGCTCGTTGCGGGCGTCGCCGCACCATTCCTCGGCTATCCCGACGCCGCCGGTGAACGCGGTGCGCTCGTCGACGACGAGGACCTTGCGGTGGCAGCGGTGGTTCTGCTTGAGCGGCGAGAGGTAGAGGGGCTTGCGGAACCAGGTCACCGTGACCCCGGCCCCGTCCATCAGGTCCAGCTGGTCCTGCTCTATGAGCCGCGACCCGAACCCGTCGAGCATGAGCCGCACCCGGACCCCGGCCCGGGCGCGGTCGGCCAGCGCCTCGGCGAACTGGGAAGCGATGTCACCCCGCCAGTAGACGAACGTCATCAGATCGATGGTGTGCTCGGCCTCGCGGATCGCCTTCAGCATCGCGCCGAAGATGGCGTCGCCGTTACGGAGCGGAACGAGGGCGTTCCCCTCGGTGGCGGCGATGCCGATCAGCCGCTCCAGCCTGCGTCTGAGTCGATGGGACCGTTCTTCACAGGTACGCGCCTCCGGGGCCGTGCGGTCGGAGGCTTCGGCAGCAGTGGCGGACATGAATCACCTGATGGGTACGGGGATGAGGCGGCCCCACGCGTCCGTCGCGCGGCGGCGGGGTCGCCAGGACGTCGCAGACTGTACTCCCGAGTTGTGAACGTGTGTACGACTACTGTCGGTCAGCCACCGGAACGGCCCGCGTCGCCTCACGTCTGCCCAACGCGCTCCCACCCGTAACCAGGCCCGCCGTGGACGTACTCCGGCCGCCCCTTCATCCCGCTCGTGCGGAACGGCTTCCCGCGGTCGTCGATCCGCAGCGTCCCCTCCTTGCCGCCGCTGCTCCACTCCAGCTCCAGGTACCAGGTGACGTCGTAACTCACGGCCTTCATGTCGAGGTTGAACACCTCCACGTCCTCGGACGACACCTTGTACGGGAAGTCCACGGCCGGGACCTCGATGTCCCCCTGCGTGCCCGGCACCGGCCGGAGGGTGGGGTTCCCGGCGTCGAGGTGGGAGGCGAAGGACTGGGGCGTGATCCCGCTGCCGCAGCCGTTGCCCATCCGGTACGCCGACCAGGGCAGCGGAGCCTTGCGGGACACGACGCGGACGTGCATGCCCTTGAGGACGACCGCCTCGCGCGAGGTCCCCTGCACGGTGAGCTGGAGCAGCATGTTCCCGGCGTCGACCCCGCCGTACGACTCCGCCCAGCCGCGCCGCTCCTGCGGCGCGGGCGGCGGATCGACCTCGTCGGGCTCCCGGTTCACCAGATAGTGCTGGCCGCAGGGTTCTTCCCAGTTGTACGAGGAGATGCTGACGGTCGGCGGAGCGCCGAGGCCCGTACCGTCCCCGCCGCCACCACCGCTCTGCGACTGTCCGGGACCGGAGCCGCCCGAGGGCTTCGCGGACGGCTGCCCCGACGGGGACGGGGACCCGCTCGCCGAAGGATTGGCCGAACTCGGCTTCCCCGAGGGCCGGGGCGTGCCCGATGCGGAGCCTTCCGGCGCCGCCGCGAGGTCCCCGCCCGCGTCCTCCACCCGGTCCGCGGCGCTCCCGCCGCCCTCCTTCCCCGACCCGGCGAGTTCGACGGCGACGACGGTGGTGGGCACGAGGAGCGCGGCGACCGCGGCGGCGGCGATGAGCACCCTCGTACGCCGGGAGAGCCGGGACCAGCGGGAGCCCGGGCCCGGCCGGTCAGGACCGCTGAAGCCACGTGCCGTAGCGGGCGGCGGGGACACGTCGCCAGCCCCGTCACGCTCGTCACGCTCGTCACGCCCGGGGGCCTCGTCGGCTTCAGCGGCTCGGGGGCCGGCAGCAGCCGCGGGAACCCCGGCAGGAGCGGCGGGGGCTGGGGCGGCGGGAGCAGGGGCGGCGGCAGGGGCTGCCGCTCCCGCCGGAGGCCGCCGCCGCGCCGCGTCCGCCACGATCCACCGCCGGTGCACCTCCACCAGCTCCTCGCCGGACGCCCCGCACACCCGCGCGAACCGCTCCACCGGGGCGAACTCGTTCGGCACGGCGTCCCCGTTGCAGTACCGGTGCAGGGTCGACGTACTGACGTGCAGCTTCCCGGCGAGCACACCGTAGCTGCGCCCCGAACGGTCCTTCAGATCCTTCAGCAGAGCCGCGAACTCCACGGCCTCCGGCGTCGCCACGACGGCGCTCCCCTTCCTCGTGCGTCCCGGAACGGCGTTCCAGGGACACGGAATTCCCGCAGGTCACCGTATGCGTAGACGTTCCAGCTTCCCCAATGGTTCGGCAGGCGTTGCGGCCGGAATCCGTCACCCCACAAGCTCGGACCAGACCACAGCAGCACCACGGACCGGCCGTTCAACCGGATCAGCACACCAACCGAGACCGAGTACGGGGAGTACCACCACCATGCGCACCAACCGCATCCGCACCACCGCCATCGCCGCCACCGCCCTCGCGGCCGCCCTCTCGCTCACCGCCTGCGGCGGCGAGGACAAGGCCATGGGGACCAAGCCGGCCGGCTCCGCCGAGACCGCGACCCCCGCGGCGACGAGCACCGACGGCAAGGCACAGTCCGACGCACCGGAGGCGGGCGCACCCGAGACGCAGACCGTCCCCGCCGAGGGGAAGCACGCGGGCGGCAAGAAGCCGCAGGCAGCAGCGATCCCGGCCTGCACGCCCAAGAACTCCACGATCAAGGTCTCCAAGGTGAGCCGCCCGATCAACCACCTGCTGCTCACGGTGACCAACACCGGCTCCAAGGACTGCGCCGCCTACCACGCGCCGTTCCTCCGCTTCGACGACGCGCAGGCGGTGTACCCGGTCCTCGACGACAGCAAGCCGCAGGCGGTCGTCACGCTCGCCCCCGGCCAAGAGGCGTACGCGGGCATCGCGCTCCTCGGAGAGCCCGGCGAGAACGAGCCGGTCAAGAGCGACAACCTCGGCGTGATCATGGTCGACAAGAACAACCAGGCCAAGGGCGAGTCCACGCTGAAGCTCCCGGCGGAGACCTACACGGACAGCCTGGGCTTCATCACGTACTGGCAGTCGGACGTCGAGAACGCCCTGATGTTCTGAGCCCCACAGAGCACCGAAGAGCACCGCAGGCCGGCGCCTGACATGCAGTCACCACGCGCGACCCGTACACAGGTGTTGTACGGGTCGCGCGTGCGTGAAGTGGGTGCCGGGGTGGAAGGGGGAACCGCCCACCCTCGCACCCGACGCCTGGTCGGCGTTCGCCGCCTACGCGGTCGCCGCCCGACCCCCATCGCCGTAGGGCCTCATGCCCGGACCGTCTCGTAACGAAGCAGAACGACCCCGTTCCCGAAGGTCCGGGTCTCCAGCAGCCGGAGCGTCAGCCGCTCCTCGGTGTCACGGAAGAAGGGGCGGCCCCGGCCGAGGATGACGGGATGGATGTAGATCCGGTACTCGTCGATCAGATCGGCCTGCCGGAACGACTCCAGCAGATCCGCCCCGCCGACCGCCAGGTCCCCCGAGGCGGCGTCCCGCAGGGCGCGCACCTGCTCGGGATCGACCTCGTGCAGCAGGGTCGCGTTCGGCCCCACGCTCTCCAGCGTCCGCGAGAAGACGTACTTCGGCATGTCCCGCCAGATCCCCGCGAATTCGGCCATCGGTCCCTCGTTGGCCGGGTCCTGATCGGCGGTCGGCCAGAACTCCTCCATCAGCTCATAGGTGACGCGCCCTTCGACGAAGCCGCCCATGGTCCGAAAGTAGTCGTTGAAATGCTGGTGGACCTCCTCGTCGACGGTGTGCCAGTCGATGTCGTGGTCGGGCCCTTCGAAGAATCCGTCGAGGGAGAGCGAGATGGACGTGACGATCCTGTTCACGGCGGCTCCTGCCGGATCGGCCCGGTCGACGGGGACGACCGGGCGGCGCGCAACGGGCCTCGACGATACGTCCCCCGCAGCCGGTTCCCCGGGAAATGAGCCTTCCCGAGGCAGGCGTCGGCACGCCCTGGCCTGGACGCATGATCACCTGCGTCGTGCGGTACACCACCTCTTCAGGCCCCCGGCCGCGGGGGCTGACCGGCCGCAGGAGCCGCACGGCTCCGAGGGGCCCCACGGCTCCAGGGGGGCGCTCCTCCCTCAAGGGCCGCCTGCCCCGCTCGTTGTCAGTGCCGCCGCCTAGGCTCCCCACCATGGCGACGCTCCCGAATCCCCTGCCCGATCCGGCCTCCTCCGGCCTGGATCTGCCGCCCGGCTCCCTGGTGGACGCCACGCTGGACGGCCCCTGGCACGAGCCGCTGCTCTGGTACGCGGACGGTCCGGCGGCCCCGCGCGACTGGACGGAGCTGAGGGCGGCCGGGCGGCGGGTCGGGCTGCTGCCGGTGCTGGTCACGGGCGGCCACCGCGGCCGGTGGCCCAAGGACTGGGACCTCTGCCCGGACGGCATGACGTATCCCGGCGACCACGACGCCGAGGAGGTCCTCGCGGACTACTGGACGGACCACGCGGACGACGAGGCGGGCGACGGCACGGCGGACCACAAGAGCGGCGAGGAGCAGTCCGGCGGCCCCGGGTCCTGGCCCGGCCTCGCGCCCGTCCCCGCCCGGGAGGCGGCCGAGGACGCGGACACGGTGGCCGCGGGCCTCGCGGGCGTGATCGCCGCCGACGCGGACGAGTGGCTCGGCGGCGCCCGGATGGCCCTCGTCCCGGCCCGCCGCAGCGCCGACATACCGGCGGCGATCGGCTGGTCGGGTCCGGTGAACCACGAGAACGACGTGGCCCGGCTCTGCGCGGTGCTCCGCTCCTGGGAGGACCGGTACGACGCCCGGGTCGTGGTGCTCGGCTTCGACACGATGATCGTCTCCGTGGGCCGCCCGCCCGCCACCATCGAGGAGGCCCGCGCCCTGGCAGCCGAGCACTACGCGTTCTGCCCGGACACCATCGACCAGGCCCCGCCGCACGACATCGACCTCTACGCCGAGAAGGCCGTGCTCAACCAGGAAGCGTGGTCGTTCTGGTGGGACTGAACACGACAGGGCTGAACGCGATGGGGCCGGACAAGGACCGTACGGCCGGGCAGCAGTCGGACCTGTTCCGGATCAAGGCGTGGTGGCGCACGCTCGGCGGCGAGGGCTTCACCGTCCTGCCTCCCCCCACCCGGGGCCGCTACACCCAGTCCGACGGCCACGAGGACGCGGCGGAGATGTTCGCGGTCCAAGGCATCGCGGCCGACACCTCCTTCGCGTACTGGCACTGGCAGTCCCACGACGCCTTCGAACGCTCCGGCGACCTCCGGGGCGTGCTGTACCTGCACTGGGGCGGCGACCACGCCACGGTCGCCGCGGGCCTGGGCGAAGGGCCTCCCGGCTACCGGATCGTCGACAACGGCCCCCGGGGCGCCTTCCAACTGGACCGGGTCACGTCGACAGACGCCGACGGGCTGCCCGATCCCGAAGACACCGCAGGCGTACGCCAGTTCCTCGCCCGCCTCGACGAGCCCCGCCGCCGGACCGCCCGCTCCACGGAGTACGACCCGCTGACCCCCGCCGAGGAACGCTGGCTCCACGACCGGCTGTCGGGCCCCGTGGACCTGGGCTCCGTCTCCCGCTTCGCCACCCCGCTGGAGCACCGGCAGGCGCTCACCCCCGACGAGGCGGCACGGCTGCTGGCCGCCTGGCGGGAGACGTACGCCGGGCGGCTCGCGACCTGGCGCGGCGGGGGTTCCGTGCTGCGAGTGCTGCTGCGCCAAGAGCACCCGGACGCCTGGGCGGTGGCCGCCGAGCTGGGCGCCACCGCGTCCCACGCCCTCGCCGCGCACCCGTCCCCGCGCTCGCTGGAGCTGCTGCGAACCTGGGCCCTGACCGGGCACGAGGGCGCTGTGGGCGGCTGGTTCCGCGCCCACCACGCCCTGCACGAACCGGACCCGGTCACGGCGGCCCGCGCGCTCTCCGAGGAGCTGACGGCCCACAGCGCGCCCGAGGCCACCCAGACGAGCCTCCTCAACGCGCTGCGGGAAGCGGCCGTGGACGAGCCCCGGACCCGACCCTTCGCCGCCGACGCCTTCTCTCCGCTCCTCCTCGCCACCATCCGGTTCGCCACCGACGACCGCTTGCCGCGCCCGCTGCGGGTCGCCGCCGCCAAGGCGGCCACCGACACGGCCGGACGCGTACGCGAAGCGGCCGGACGCCTCACCGGGGACGAAGCAGCCGAGGCGCTGGCCGCCGTCGACCACTACGAGGCCGTCCGCGACGACCTCCTCGCCGGCACCGGACCCGACCTGGCCGGCTACGTGGGCGGGCTCGGCGACATCTGGCACCGCTACCGCACCCTCTCCCCCGCCGACGTCCAGTGGCTCCGCGCCCAGCTCGCCGACCCGTCCACCGGCCTCCAGGGCATCGCCTTCTGCCTCGAACTGCTCTACGCCCACGGCGAGGCCACCGAAGCGGACCTGCAAGCCCTCCTCCCCCGCTGGAAGAAGGAGCTCACCAAGCAGTACCGCACCACGTACACCGAGTGGCGCCACCCGCTGGTCACCCTGACCTGCCTGGCCCTCGACCGGGAACACCCGGCCGCCGCCGACCTGCTGGCCTGGTGGGCGAAGCCCAAGCCGCTCTGGAAGGACCCGGTCCGGCTGCTCACCCACCTCGGCGCGCCCGACGAGGCGAAGGCCGCCGAGCTGTGGGAGTTCATCGTCTCCGGCGGGGACGACACGGGCCACCTGATGACGTGGGTGCTGCTCCGCGCCCGCCTCGACGGCACGCATCCACTGCACGTCGCGGAGAAGCTGATCGGGGAGCCGGGCGTCCGCGCGTACGTCCTGGACCGCGTGCTGCTCGGGGTGGCCGCCCCCGCCCAGCCGCTGTGGCACTACGCGATCGACCCGCGCAGCCACAGCTGGTGGCGGCGCGCCCAGGAGGTGGCGGACCACCCCGGCCTGTCCGCCGGGGCCCGCGCGATCGGCATGAAGGCGGCACGCGGGCACTGCGTCACCCGCTACCCGGACCAGGTCCGCCCGGCCCTCACGGACGGGCAGGTGGCCGAGGCGCACGCCTGGCTGGCGGCCCGCGCCGGCAGGAGCGCCGCGGACTGAGCCCTGGTACGCATGCGGGCGGCGGCCCCACGCGGTCGGCTCGGGCCCATGAACGCCGACAGGCCTGCGTGGACCGTCCTGTCGTCCTGTGGCTCGGCCCGCCCACCGCCCTGATCGTGCTGACCGCGAGCTGGGCCGTCCCGCACCAGCTCCGCCACGCGGCCCGGCGCGTGGGCCTGGCACTCGCCGCACCTGCCACCCGGGGGGTCACTTTCGTAGCATTCATGGCACTGGTCGACTGGCCCTGACAGAAAGTGTCCACCCCCATGAACGACACGAACCTCACGACCACGACGGAAGCCGCTTCCCCGGCCCAGGCCACCGAAGCGACCGAAGCCGCCGAACGCCTGATAGCCGAGTTCCGCGCGCTGCCCCCGGACAGCGACCGCAAGCGCGAGATCATCACCGAACTGGACGCCAACGCCCAGGCGCTGCCGTTCCTCGTCTCGGTCGTGGCGGACCCCGGCGAATACGACCTCGCCCGCGTCGAGAGCGCCACCGTCCTGCGCCTGTGGCCCCCGGCCGACCCCGCTCTGCGCCACGAGGCGGGCCGCGCCCTGCTCACCGCGCTGCGCGACCCGGAGGAGGACCTGGTCCGCCAGTACGCGGCGATGTCCCTGGCTCCCTATACGGGCGACCCGGTCGTCGCGACCGTCCTGGACACCACCGCGCGGGCCGACGAGGACCCCCTCGTACGGGACAGCGCCCGCTTCTCCATCAAGGAGGCCCACCGGCTCCAGGAGACCGGAGCCGGCCGCCCCTGAGCGGCCCAAGCCCAGGCCCAGGCCCAGGCCCCGGCCCTGGCGCCCGGGCCGCCGGGTTCAGCGCCGCAGCCACCCGGCGACCTCGGTCGCCCAGTAGGTGAGGATCATCTGCGCCCCGGCCCGCCGGATCCCGGTCAGGCTCTCCAGGATCGCCTTGTCCCGGTCGATCCAGCCCTTCTCGGCGGCGGCCTCGACCATCGCGTACTCGCCGCTGATCTGGTACGCCGCGACCGGCACGTCCACGGACTCGGCGACCTTGGCGAGGATGTCCAGATACGGTCCGGCGGGCTTCACCATGACCATGTCCGCGCCCTCCGCCAGGTCCAGCGTCAGCTCCCGCAGCGACTCGCGGGCGTTGGCCGGGTCCTGCTGGTAGGTCTTGCGGTCACCGGTCAGCGAGGAGCCGACGGCCTCGCGGAACGGGCCGTAGAAGGCGGAGCTGTACTTCGCGGTGTAGGCGAGGATCGACACGTCCTCGTGCCCGGTCTGGTCCAGGGCGTCCCGGACGACCCCGACCTGGCCGTCCATCATGCCGCTGGGGCCCACCACATGGGCCCCGGCGTCCGCCTGGACCTGGGCCATCTCCGCGTACCGCTCCAGGGTCGCGTCGTTGTCCACCCGGCCGTCCGCCGTGAGGACCCCGCAGTGGCCGTGGTCGGTGTACTCGTCGAGGCACAGGTCCGACATCACGACCAGGTCGTCGCCGACCTCCTCGCGGACCGCGCGCAGGGCGACCTGGAGAATCCCGTCCGGGTCGGTGCCCGCCGTGCCCCGGGCGTCCTTCTTCGCGTCCTCCGGCACCCCGAAGAGCATGATCCCCGAGACCCCGGCCGAGACCGCCTCGACGGCGGCCTTCCGCAGGGTGTCCAGGGTGTGCTGGTGCACGCCGGGCATGGCCGAGATGGCGACCGGGGCGTCGATGCCCTCCCGGACGAACGCGGGGAGGATCAGGTTCGCCGGGTCGAGCCGTGTCTCGGCGACCATCCGCCGCATCGCCGGGGTCGTCCGCAGCCGCCGGGGGCGGGAGCCGGGGAAGTTTCCGTACGCAGTCATCCTTCGACGATAGACCCGCACGCGGCACGGTCTTACCGACACCGATGCCGGGAAAGGGCCGGGGAGAGGCCCCCGACAGGCCCCCGGAACGACCGTGGGCCCGGCCGCCGAAGCGACCGGGCCCACGCACCTTCGTACCTGCTACGTCGTCGTCCGACGTCTGCGCGCACCCGGGCGCCGCTCGCTCGGCCGGGTCACCGGGTCGCCGGCCTCCTTCGCCGCGTCCCGGCGCTGCGCGCCGAAGGCGGCGAGCGCCTCGGCGAGCTTGTGCACCGACGGCTCCGGGGACAGCACGTCGACCCGCAGGCCGTGCTCCTCGGCGGTCTTCGCGGTGGCCGGGCCGATACACGCGATGACGGTCACGTTGTGCGGCTTGCCCGCGATGCCGACCAGGTTCCGGACGGTCGAGGACGAGGTGAACAGGACCGCGTCGAAGCCGCCGCCCTTGATCGCCTCGCGGGTGTCGGCCGGCGGCGGCGAGGCGCGGACCGTGCGGTACGCGGTGACGTCGTCGACCTCCCAGCCCAGCTCGATGAGCCCGGCCACCAGGGTCTCGGTGGCGATGTCGGCGCGCGGCAGGAACACCCGGTCGATCGGGTCGAAGACCGGGTCGTAGGGCGGCCAGTCCTCCAGCAGCCCGGCGGCGGACTGCTCGCCGGAGGGCACCAGGTCCGGCTTGACGCCGAAGTCGATCAGCGCGGCGGCGGTCTGCTCGCCGACCGCGGCGACCTTGATCCCGGCGAAGGCCCGGGCGTCCAGCCCGTACTCCTCGAACTTCTCCCGGACCGCCTTGACGGCGTTCACGCTGGTGAAGGCGATCCACTCGTAGCGCCCGGTGACCAGGCCCTTGACCGCGCGCTCCATCTGCTGGGGCGTACGCGGCGGCTCGACGGCGATCGTCGGGACCTCGTGCGGCACCGCACCGTAGGAACGCAGCTGGTCGGAGAGCGACGCGGCCTGCTCCTTGGTACGCGGGACGAGCACCTTCCAGCCGAACATCGGCTTGGACTCGAACCACGCGAGCTGGTCGCGCTGGGCGGCGGAGCTGCGCTCTCCGACCACGGCTATGACCGGCCGGTGGCCCTCGGGCGAGGGGAGCACCTTGGCCTGCTTGAGGGTCTGGGCGATCGTCCCGAGGGTCGCCGTCCAGGTGCGCTGGCGGGTGGTGGTGCCCGCGATCGTCACGGTGAGCGGGGTGTCGGGCTTGCGGCCCGCCGAGACCAGCTCACCGGCGGCAGCGGCGACCGCGTCCAGGGTGGTGGAGACGACGGCGGTCGCGTCGCTCGCGCCGACCTCGCCCCAGCACCGGTCGGACGCGGTACGGGCGTCGACGAAGCGGACGTCCGCGCCCTGCGCGTCCCGCAGCGGCACCCCGGCGTACGCGGGCACGCCGACGGCGTTCGCGACGCCCGGGACCACCTCGAAGGGCACCCCGGCGGCGGCACAGGCGAGCATCTCCGCGCCCGCGTCGCCGTCCAGCCCCGGGTCGCCCGCGACAGCACGGACCACCCGCCTGCCGCCCTTCGCGGCCTCCATGACAAGATTGGCCGCATCCCTGAGAACGGGTACACCGGCGCTTGTTGACGAGACGTCAACAAGCGTCAGCTCAGGCGTGCTCACGCCTTCCCGCGCATGGCTGCGAACGACGTCGAGCACATCGGGCTCGGCGACAAGGACGTCCGCGCTCGCGAGCGCTTCGACAGCGCGCAGAGTCAGCAGTCCCGGGTCGCCGGGACCGGCGCCGAGGAAGGTGACCTGGCCTTGGGCGGACAGGACCGGAAAGTCGGATGCGGCGGGGCCGGTGGGGCTCAAAGTGCTCGCTCCCCCATAAGACCGGCCGCACCCTTGGCGAGCATCTCGGACGCGAGTTCGCGACCGAGGGCCGCCGCGTCGTCGTGCGACGTGGGGACGGGACCGGTGGTGGACAGCTGTACGAGCGAGGAACCGTCGGTGGTACCGACGACTCCGCGCAGGCGCAGTTCGTTGACAACCTGTCCGTCGACCAGGAGGTCGGCCAGCGCACCCACAGGTGCGGAGCAGCCGGCCTCCAGGGCGGCGAGCAGGGCACGCTCGGCGGTCACGGCGGCCCGGGTGTACGGGTCGTCGAGCTCGGCGAGCGCGGCGGCGAGGTCGGCGCTGGACGCGGCGCACTCGATCGCCAGTGCTCCCTGGCCGGGAGCGGGCAGGACGGTGTCGACCGGCAGGAAGTCGGTCACCTCACCGCTCCGGCCGAGACGGCTGAGCCCGGCGGCGGCGAGAACCACCGCGTCGAGCTTTCCGTCGCGCACGAACCCGATCCGCGTGTCGACGTTGCCCCGGATGGGGACGGTCTCGATCCGCAGTCCGTGGGAGCGGGCGTACGCGTTGAGCTGCGCCATGCGGCGCGGCGAACCGGTGCCGATGCGGGCGCCGTCGGGCAGCTGCTCGAAAGTCAGCCCGTCCCGGGCGACCAGCGCGTCGCGCGGGTCCTCGCGCGGCGGCACGGCCGCCAGCACCAGGTCGTCGGGCTGACTGGTCGGCAGGTCCTTGAGCGAGTGGACGGCGAAGTCCACCTCGCCCCGCAGCAGCGCCTCGCGCAGGGCCGCGACGAACACACCGGTGCCGCCGATCTGCGCCAGGTGCTCGCGGGAGACGTCCCCGTACGTGGTGATCTCGACGAGCTCGACGGCGCGCCCGGTCACCTCGCGAACCGCCTCGGCGACGAGTCCGGACTGGGCCATGGCGAGCTTGGAGCGCCGGGTGCCCAGCCGGAGCGGCGCGGTGCTCCGCGCGCCCGGGGATGAGTTGTCGGTCATGACCGCCCTCTATTCGGGTCGTTCAGGTCTGCCCGGGAGACGGCGGCCACCGTCTGCGGGTCGAGGTCGAAGAGTTCTCGCAGCGCGTCCGCGTACCCGGCGCCGCCGGGCTCGCTGGCCAGCTGCTTGACCCGCACGGTGGGCGCGTGCAGGAGCTTGTCGACGACGCGGCGCACGGTCTGGGTGATCTCGGCGCGCTGCTTCTCGTCCAGGTCGGGGAGGCGGCCGTCCAGCCGGGCGATCTCGCCGGCGACCACGTCGGCGGCCATGGTGCGCAGGGCGACCACGGTCGGGGCGACGTGGGCGGCGCGCTGGGCGGCGCCGAAGGCGGCCACCTCGTCGGACACGATGGTGCGGACCCGGTCCACATCGGCGGCCATCGGGGCGTCGGCGGACGCCTCGGCGAGCGACTCGATGTCGACGAGGCGCACACCGTCGATGCGGTGGGCGGCGCCGTCGATGTCGCGCGGCATGGCGAGGTCGAGCAGCGCGAGCCGGACGGGACCGGTGGACTGTGCGGGCACGGTGACCCGGCGCGGCCCGGTCCTCGGACCGGCGTGCGCGGCGGAGGCGACGGAACCGTTCTCCACCCAGGCGGCGTGCTGGTCGACGTCGTCCGGGGCCGGGGTGACGGTGGCCGTCGGCCGCTCGGGCGCGGCGTCCAGGCTCACGCCCAGGGCGTCGGCGAGGGCGTCGGCGGTGAGCACGAGGCCGGTGGATCCGGTGCAGGAGACGACGATGTCGGCACGTGTCAGTTCGTCGCCCACCGCGGACATCTCGACGGCGCGGGCGCGCACGGCGGTGTCGTCGCCCTGCTGGAGGATCTCCACCAGGCGGTCCGCGCGGGCGCGGGTCCGGTTGGCGACGACGATCTCGGCGACCCCGGTGCGGGCGAGGGTCGCGGCGGCCAGCGAGGACATCGAGCCGGCGCCGATGACCAGGGCGCGCTTGCCCTCGGCCCACAGGGCGGGGTCGGCCCCGGCGGCGAGCTGCTGGAAACCGAAGCTGACGAGCGACTGCCCGGCCCGGTCGATCCCGGTCTCGCTGTGGGCCCGCTTGCCGACCCGCAGGGCCTGCTGGAAGAGGTCGTTCAGCAGCCGTCCGGCGGTGTGCAGCTCCTGGCCGCGCGCGAGCGCGTCCTTGATCTGGCCGAGGATCTGGCCCTCGCCGACGACCATCGAGTCGAGCCCGCAGGCCACCGAGAACAGGTGGTGGACGGCCCGGTCCTCGTAGTGCACATAGAGATACGGAGTGAGCTCGTCCAGCCCGACGCCGCTGTGCTGGGCGAGCAGGGTGGACAGCTCCGCGACGCCCGCGTGGAACTTGTCCACGTCCGCGTACAGCTCGATGCGGTTGCAGGTGGCCAGGACGGCGGCCTCGGTCGCGGGTTCCGCGGCGAGGGTGTCCTGAAGCAGCTTGGCCTGGGTCTCGGCAGCGAGGGACGCCCGCTCCAGTACGGAGACGGGGGCGCTGCGGTGGCTCAGTCCGACGACGAGGAGGCTCATGCCGGCATCACGGCGGGCATGTCCCCGTCGGGTCCCTTCCGGCCTGCGGGCGTTGCGCGCATCGGGGGCGCGCCCTCGTCCTCGGCGGCGGCGTCCTCGCCGGCCTTGCGCTGCTCGTGGAACGCGAGGATCTGGAGTTCGATGGAGAGGTCGACCTTGCGCACGTCGACGCCCTCGGGTACCGAGAGCACGGTCGGCGCGAAGTTCAGGATGGAGGTCACACCGGCGGCGACGAGCCGGTCGCAGACCTGCTGGGCCGCGCCGGGCGGAGTGGTGATCACACCGATGGACACACCGTTGTCGCTGATGATCCGGTCGAGGTCGTCGGTGTGCTGGACGGCGATCCCGGCCACCGGCGTACCGGCCATGGCGGGGTCGGCGTCGATCAGCGCGGCGACCCGGAAGCCGCGGGAGGCGAAGCCGCCGTAGTTGGCGAGGGCCGCGCCGAGGTTACCGATGCCGACGATCGCGACCGGCCAGTCCTGGGTGAGCCCGAGCTCGCGCGAGATCTGGTAGACGAGATACTCGACGTCGTATCCGACACCGCGGGTGCCGTAGGACCCCAGGTAGCTGAAGTCCTTGCGCAGCTTCGCCGAGTTGACGCCGGCCGCCGTGGCCAGCTCCTCGGAGGAGACCGTGGGGACCGATCGCTCGGAGAGCGCGGTCAGGGCGCGCAGATACAACGGAAGTCGGGCGACGGTGGCCTCGGGAATTCCTCGGCTACGGGTCGCCGGTCGGTGAGTTCGGCCAGTTGCCACGGTGCTCCTGCGGGATGAGCGGGGCTGCAGGCGGCCGTATGTCCCAGGACCGCCCCGTCGAATGCAGGCTATGTCTTTGTGAACGCGTGCACAAAGATAGTGTCCGTTTTGTCCGGTCAAAGTGACCGGGGTCACGCACATTTCCCGCGCGATCCCGGAACCGGGGACCGCATCAGCCCGTTGCAGCCTCGAAGGGGGCAAAGCGGTACACACTCCTCACAACTCAGCCCCCGAGGCCACTCAAAACGCCCGCAATGTTAACCGGGTTTCGCGTCAGCACCCAGCGCCTTGCGCAGTCTCGCCGGGTCCACGCGCCAGAACGTGTGCTGTTCGTCATCGATCAGCACCACCGGGATCTGCTCCCAGTACTCCCTGTACAGCTCCTCGTCCTCGGTGATGTCCTTCTCCACCCACGACGCACCGGTCTCCTCGCAGACCGCGCTCACCACCGCCCGCGCGTCCTCGCAGAGATGGCACCCGGGCTTTCCGACCAGCGTGACCACCCGCTCGGCGGGCTTCTTCCGGTGACGTCGCAGCAGAGGACTCATGCCTACATTCTGCGCCCGCCGCGCCTTAATCCCGAGCCCCCCGGCCCCGCGACGGACCGCCCGGAATCGCCCGATTCACCAATCCGACCCGAAGCGTTCACGCCACCGCATCGCGGCAGGTCGGGAAGGTACGGGCGGACTGGCTATGCTCACCGCATGGCCGCTCTTGGATGGCTCACACCCCGTAGGCGTTCCGCTACCGCACGGAGCGTCCTGGCAGGCGAGGCCGCCGCCGAGGCCGCGCGCAAGACCTCGGCCGCCGACGACGACTCCGCCCTCCTGACCAAGGCCCCGGCAGAAGCGGACGCGACACCCCCCGTGGAGCCCGCGTTCCCGGTCGCCGGGGACGACCGCGCCGCCGCCTTCTTCGACCTCGACAACACCGTGATGCAGGGCGCCGCGATCTTCCACTTCGGCCGCGGCCTCTACAAGCGCAAGTTCTTCGAACGCCGCGAACTCACCCGGTTCGCCTGGCAGCAGGCGTGGTTCCGGCTGGCCGGCGTCGAGGACCCCGAACACATGCAGGACGCCCGCGACAGCGCCCTGTCCATCGTCAAGGGCCACCGCGTCTCCGAGCTGATGTCCATCGGCGAGGAGATCTACGACGAGTACATGGCCGACCGCATCTGGCCCGGCACCCGCGCCCTGGCCCAGGCCCACCTGGACGCCGGACAGCGGGTCTGGCTGGTCACCGCCGCCCCCGTGGAGACCGCCACCATCATCGCCCGCCGGCTCGGCCTGACCGGCGCGCTCGGCACCGTCGCCGAATCGGTCGACGGCGTCTACACCGGCCGCCTGGTCGGCGAACCGCTGCACGGCCCCGCCAAGGCCGAGGCCGTCCGCGCCCTCGCCGCCGCCGAGGACCTCGACCTGGAACGCTGCGCCGCCTACAGCGACTCGCACAACGACATCCCGATGCTCTCGCTGGTCGGCCATCCCTACGCGATCAACCCGGACACCAAGCTCCGCAAGCACGCCCGCGCCCGCGACTGGCGGCTGCGCGACTACCGCACCGGGCGCAAGGCGGCCAAGGTCGGCATCCCGGCCGCCGCCGGGGTCGGCGCGCTCGCGGGCGGCACGGCCGCCGCCGTCGCGCTGCACCGCCGCCGCCGCTGACCCGCCCGGCGCCTGTTCGCCGCCACCGCGCCCCGTGCCGCCCGCCCCGTCCGGTCACGGGGCGCAGCCACGCCCGGGGCCGGGCGTCCGATCGTGATCCGTTTCGTCAACGCGACCGACACCCCCTCCCGCCAGTCGGATCGTCGACGCCCGGCCACAACCCGTCGCCCCCATAGGCAGATCACGAAGTAATCCGATCAATAAACGGTCACCATGTGCTACTTGATCCGTCACTTAGCGATAAGA
The DNA here is from genome assembly GCF_042718715.1 of Streptomyces sp. NPDC058576. Lineage (NCBI taxonomy): Bacteria > Bacillati > Actinomycetota > Actinomycetes > Kitasatosporales > Streptomycetaceae > Streptomyces > Streptomyces sp. NPDC058576. The sequence continues at coordinate 20,883 of NZ_JBHXPF010000079.1, forward strand.
GAAGCGACGGAACCGGTGATTTAGACAACTGGGTGTAGCGCTGCCTGCACGAAGCGTTATTCTCCTCAGACGCATCACGGAGACCGCCACTCGCTACCACGGGTGACGATTTTCGAACTGCTCGTGATGGAAGCTCTGCCTCTGGGAGTCCCGTGTACCCACACGTCGGGGTTGACGCCTCGGGCCTGGCTACGCTGCGTGCATCGGTCATTGACCGCTTGCGCGGCTTCGTCCCCACCGCGTACGCCGTCCCCGCATTTGCCACCCCTGCACCTGCCGGCCCTTGCTACGCCCTGGCCGAACGCGGTGCGGCGGTCGGAAGACGCAGCACCCGCGCCGCCTCGACCACCACGTCGACCGTCCGCCGTCCCACGGCCGACAGCGACAGCGCGCGCATGATGGATCTCGTCGAGCGCGCACAGGCCGGTGAGGCGGACGCCTTCGGCCGCCTGTACGACCAGTACAGCGACACTGTGTACCGGTACATCTACTACCGCGTGGGCGGCAAGGCGACCGCGGAGGACCTCACCAGCGAGACCTTCCTCCGCGCGCTGCGCCGTATCTCCACGTTCACCTGGCAGGGCCGCGATTTCGGCGCCTGGCTGGTCACGATCGCTCGCAACCTGGTCGCCGACCACTTCAAATCCAGTCGTTTCCGGCTGGAAGTGACCACCGGCGAAATGCTCGACGCCAACGAGGTGGCGCGCAGTCCCGAGGACTCCGTCCTGGAGTCCCTCTCCAACGCCGCGCTGCTCCAGGCCGTGCGGCGACTCAACCCCCAGCAGCAGGAGTGCGTGACCCTGCGGTTCCTCCAGGGCCTCTCGGTCGCCGAGACCGCCCGGGTGATGGGCAAGAACGAGGGTGCGATCAAGACCCTCCAGTACCGAGCCGTACGGACGCTCGCCCGACTCCTGCCGGACGACGCCCGCTGATCGACCTCTGCGTGACCGTCCCGTCACGCACTGGTCCGATCATCTTTCGTGCGTAACCCAAGTGCCGCGCACGTCGTTGTGCCGGTTGCAGGCCCCCTGTCGTCACCCCTGTCCGCTTCCGCTCACTCCATCGAGTGGAAGCGCTCAAGGTGTGCAACCTTCCGGACCGCCAGGGGAGTCGACCGTCATGACGAGAGGAGGTGCCGCCAGTGATCGCAAACGTTTCGGCACACCGGCGGGCGAACGCCTTCGCCCAGGCCCTGGAGGAGCAGACCCCCCAGGGTGCGGCGGCCGTACAGCCCGCGGAGCCGGCCGACCAGGCCGACCGCGGACCGCTGTTGGCCCTGGCGAACGGCCTCGGTGAGCTACCGAAGCCGCAGTTGGACCCCGAGGTCAAAGTGGTGCAGCGAGCCCAGCTCGTCGCCGCCATGGAGGCCATGTTCGCCGAGGGCGGCGCGTCCACGGGCCCTACGGTGCCCGTGCAACGGGGCAAGGGGGCCCACCGGGCCTCACCACTGCGGAAACTGCGCCCCCGCTCCCGCTGGGCGAAGGGGCTCACCGCCGGCGGGCTCACCGTCGGCGTCGCCGCGGGAGCCTTCGGCGGAGTGGCCGCCGCCAGCTCCGACGCCCTCCCCGGTGATTCGCTGTACGGGCTGAAGCGCGGGATGGAGGACATCAGCCTCGGCATGGCCAAGGGCGACGCCGACCGCGGCGAGGCCTATCTCGACCAGGCCTCCACCCGGCTCAGCGAGGCCCGCAGACTCATGGAGCGCGGCCGCTCCGGCCAGCTCGACCACGAATCCCTCGGCGCCGTCAGACGCGCGCTCAACGGCATGTCCCACGACGCCTCCGAGGGCCACCGCCTGCTCCACTCCGCCTACCAGCGCGACGGAGCGATCGGTCCCATCCAGACCCTGGACACCTTCTCCCGCTCGCACCGCGACACCTGGAGCAGCCTCCGCGACCGGCTGCCCGTCCAGCTCACCGACGTCCGCGACGAGGTCAGCTCGGTCTTCGACGCCATAGACGAAGAAGTCGCGCCGCTCCAGTCCCTCCTCCCCCGTCCCCCGGGCGAGGACAAGGGCACCGGACGCTCCGACGCCACCACCGCCCCGGACACCGGCTCACCCCGGTCCGACGCCACCGCGCCCCCGGCCTCCCCCGAGAAGCCCGGAGACCGCACCGACGGCCGGACCGCCCCCGAGCCCTCCGGCTCGTCGGGCTCCACCGACGCCACCCCGGACGACGGCCTGCTCGGCGGCGGCTCGGACGGCCTGCTGGACGAGCTCCCCACGGACGAGCTCACCCCGCCGCCCGCCGAGAACCGCCCGAGCGCACCCGCCGCCCCGGACGTCACCCTGCCCCCGCTCCTCCCGGGGCTCCTCCCGGGCCTCGGCATCGACGGCGAGAACCTCCGGCCGTAGAACGACGGGCACAGCCACGTGGAAGGGGCCGGTACGCACCGCGTACCGGCCCCTTCCACGCGCACAGCGGGTCAGCAGAAGACAGCGACTCAGAAGAAGGACACCGGGTCAGAAGAAGACCGACCGCCGCTGCACCAGCAGCTTGTACAGCGTGTGCTGGATCTGCTCACGCACCTGGTCCGTCAGGTTGAACATCAGCATCGGATCCTCCGCCGCCTCCGGCGGATACCCGTCCGTCGGGATCGGCTCACCGAACTGGATCGTCCACTTCGTCGGCAGCGGCAGCGCACCCAGCGGCCCCAGCCACGGGAACGTCGGCGTGATCGGGAAGTACGGGAAGCCCAGCAGCCGGGCCAGCGTCTTCGCGTTGCCGATCATCGGGTAGATCTCCTCCGCCCCCACGATCGAGCACGGCACGATCGGCGTGCCCGCCCGCAGCGCCGTCGACACGAACCCGCCCCGCCCGAAGCGCTGCAGCTTGTAGCGCTCGCCGAACGGCTTGCCGATGCCCTTGAACCCCTCCGGCATCACCCCGACGATCTCGCCCGTCTCCAGCAGCCGCTGCGCGTCCTCCGCGCAGGCCAGCGTGTGACCGGCCTTGCGCGCCAGCTCGTTGACGACCGGCAGGTGGAAGACCAGATCGGCGGCGAGCAGCCGCAGATGCCGCTCGGCCGGATGGTTGTCGTGCACCGCGACCTGGAGCATCAGCCCGTCCAGCGGCAGCGTCCCGGAGTGGTTGGCCACGATCAGCGCCCCGCCGTCCGACGGGATGTTCTCGATGCCTTTCACCTCGACCCGGAAGTACTTGTCCGCCAGCGGCCGAAGCGCCGACATCAGGACCTGGTCGGTGAGCTCCTCGTCGTACCCGAACTCGTCGACGTCGTAATCACCGGTGACCCGCCGCCGCAGGAACGCGAGCCCGCCCGCGATCCGCCGCTCCCAGCCGTCGGCCGAGGACCGGCCCGCGTCCACCGCGCCCTGACCGGGCTCCCCGGGCTCCCGGTCCGTCTCCCCGGACTCCGGGGACAGCGCGGGCTGCTCGGGGACCTGCGCCCCCGGCAGGGCGCTCACCGGAGCCGCGGAGCCGTCGCTCCGACCGCCGCCCGTCCCGGCGCGGCGCCGCGCCGGGCGCGAACCGCCACCGGACCGCGAACGGTCGTCGTCGAACGGAATGACCTTGGCATCCGCCATCGTCGGTGCGCTCCTCTACCTGGCGCCGTGAGTCTTCTGTACCGCACCGGCCCCGCGCTCGCGCGGTCCGGCGCCTCCCGGGAGCGGCAACGCCGCCAGCCGGTCCACCGCCCTGCCCACCGTCTCCGGCGGCAGCAGCCCGGGCCCCCGGCTCCGCGCGAACTCCGCGAAGGTCTCCGCCGTGGTGAACCCCGGCCGAAAACCGAGGGTCTCGCGCATCTGCACCGTCGAGACCACCCGGCCGTGGGTGAGCAGCCGGATCTGTTCCGGCGAGAAGTCGGTCATGCCGATCGTACGGAGTGCCGAGCCGACCCAGGTGACGGCGGGCAGCAGCACCGGCACGGTCGGCTTCCCCAGCCGCCGCGAGCACTGCGACAGCAGCAGCACCCCGTCACCGGCGATGTTGAACGTGCCGCTGTTCAGCGTCCCGCGCCGGGGCTCGCTCGCCGCGATCCCGAGGACGTCGATCACATCGTCCTCGTGCACGAACTGGAGCCGCGGGTCGTAGCCGAAGACGGTCGGCAGGACGGGCAGCGACAGATAGTCCGCGAGCGGCGAGTCCGGGTGCGGCCCCAGGATGTTGGCGAACCGCAGCACGCACACCGCCACGTCCGGCCGGCGGCGGGCGAAGCCCCGTACGTACCCCTCGACCTCCACCGCGTCCTTCGCGAAGCCGCCGCTCGGCAGCGACTTGGGCGGGGTGGTCTCGGTGAACACGGCCGGGTCGCGGGGCGCCGACCCGTACACGCTCGTACTGGACTTCACCACGAGCCGCTGCACCGTCGGCGACTTCTGGCAGGCGCCGAGCAGCTGCATGGTGCCGATGACGTTGGTCTCCTTGATCGCCGTCCGGCCGCCGGCGCCGAGCGCCTTGCCGGAGACGTCCAGGTGGACCACCGTGTCGACGGCGTACTCGGCCAGGATCCGCGCCAGGGCGGACTGCCGGATGTCGGCGCGGACGAACTCCGCGTCGCCCAGCTCGTGGTCGGGGACGACCGCGTCGACCGCGACCACCCGGTCCACCCCGGGATCGCGCTGGACACGCCGGACGAAGCGGCCCCCCAGCTGCCGGGCCACTCCTGTGACGAGGACGACCTTCCCCAAGACCAGCGCCTTCCGTCGGCACGGGAAGCCGAACCCTGCTTCCCTGTTCCCCTGCTTCCCGCGGTAACTTCCCTGGCGGTCACCGTAGCGGGTGAACGCCGCCCTGTGACGACCCCATGCCCCGAAACGCACCGCAGCCCCTCCACCGGAACGGCGGAGGGGCTGCGGATCTCACGAACTGCGTTCGCTTACTTCTTGTTGCGACGCTGAACGCGCGTGCGCTTGAGCAGCTTGCGGTGCTTCTTCTTGGCCATCCGCTTACGCCGCTTCTTGATAACAGAGCCCACGACTACCCTCGCTCACTTCTTCTTCACTGGTGCGGGGCGTCTGGGCCCACACGACCTACGTCGGCCTAGCCTACCCGCCACCGTCCGAGGGACGTAATCCGCAGGCAACCTCCGGCTGACCTCAGGCGGATTCCACCCCCACGAAGGACTCGCGGAGATACGCGTGAACCGCTTGCTCCGGCACCCGGAAGGACCTGCCCACCCGGATCGCCGGCAGATGACCGCTGTGCACCAAGCGGTACACGGTCATCTTCGACACTCGCATGACCGAGGCGACTTCCGCCACGGTCAGAAACTTGACCTCGTTGAGAGGCCTCTCGCTGCCAGCAGCCATGATCCACCTGTCCCTCCGCACCGGACGCGCACCGGCTTCCCCTCCGGTGACTCTTCGTCGTTGTGCGCTCACTCCCCAGATTAGGGGCGGGTGGTGCGAGTGGGGAAGAGGGGAGCCGATCGACGGCTTACTGTGACAGACAGGCTCGATTGAGCACATAGCGCGTCAACGGCCGGTAGAACGGCGCCCGTACGCCGTCGTCGAGCGGAACGACGACGGACACCCGCCCCTCCGCCTCCCCCACGAACAGCGCCGGATCGTCCGTGTCCGCCGGCCCGATCGCCTCGATCCCCAGCTGACCTGCACCGCAGACCCAGCCGTGATCCCCGATCACCAGCTCGGGCAGCACCCCGAGCCGCTCCGCCGCGTCCTGGAGCGCGAGCCGCACCGGAAGCGGTGAATGCGTGTGCGCGCCGGTCTCGCCCCCGGTGGGCCGCCCCCCTGGTTCGCGCACCAGGGCAACCCCCCGTACGTAGTCCAGGTGGTACGTGCGTACGCCAAACCGGGTCGTTATGTCGACACATCTCCCCTGCGCGGGGGTGAGAACAGGACAGCCCGCCGCCGACAGAGCGTCTGCCAGTCCGGCGTAGAAACCGAGCAGCCGGTGCGGATGGCCGGTCCCCAGCAGCACCGGAGCCCGCCGCTCGGCCACCAGCGCCAGCCGCTCGGCGAACGCGTCCAGCGCGGCCACCGTCCGCTCCGGATCGATCGCGTCGGGACCGCTCACGTGCGCGGGATCGGCCGAGACCCCGCACCGGTCAGCCATCAGCCGCAGCAGCTCGCCCTCGCCCCAGGCCCGCTCGGGCGCGAGCCCCAGCATCACGCGCGGATCCCGGGCAGCGAACAGCCGGTAGCTGCGCAGACTGGTCTCGCGCGACGTGGCCACGGACCCGGCCAGCCGGGCCGCCAGCAGATGGGCGCGCAGCGCCCCGGTGCTCAACACCCCTGGGATGCTGCCGTATCGCGGAGCCCGGCGAGCCGGAATCCCGGGACGCCCCACCGTTGGCGTAACGCACGGCACCATCCCCGCACACACCCCGGCCGCGCCTCTCAGGTCAGCAGCCCCCGCAGCGGGAACGCGGCCTTCCGGGACGCCAGCACCGCCTGGTCCAGCCGGTCCGCCGGGTCGTACCCGTCCTCCCACGCCTGCCAGGACGGTGTACGCCCGTCCGTCATCCGGCCGGGCCCCAGCTGCCGGGTACGGGCGTAGACGAGATCCCGCCACGACGGCGGCACCACCGACTCCGGGTCGACGGGAGCGTGCGCCGCGATCCCCACGAGGTGCGTCCACGACCGGGGCACCACGTCCACCACCGCGTACCCACCGCCGCCGAGCGCCACCCAGCGCCCGTCCGCGTGCTCGTGGGCCAAGCGGTGACAGGACTCCATGACCGCCCGCTGCGCGTCCAGCGACACCGCGAGATGGGCGAGCGGGTCCTCGAAGTGGGTGTCGGCCCCGTGCTGGGTGACGAGCACCTGGGGCCGGAAGTCGGCCAGCAGCTCGGGCACCACCGCGTGGAAGGCCCGCAGCCATCCCGCGTCCCCCGTCCCGGCGGGCAGTGCCACGTTCACCGCCGAGCCCTCCCCCGCCCCGGCCCCGGTCTCCTCCGGCCAGCCGGTCTGCGGAAACAGCGTCCTGGGGTGCTCGTGCAGCGAGATCGTCAGCACGCGCGGGTCCTCCCAGAACGCAGCCTGCACCCCGTCGCCGTGGTGGACGTCCACATCGACGTACGCGACCCGCTCGGCGCCCAGCTCCAACAGCCGGGCGATGGCCAGGGCCGGGTCGTTGTAGACGCAGAACCCGGCGGCGGAACCCGGCATGGCGTGATGCAGCCCCCCGGTGAAGTTCACCGCGTGCTCGGTCTCCCCCCGCCACACGGCCTCGGCGGCTCCGATGGAAAGCCCGGCAATCAGCGCGGACGCCTCGTGCATCCCCGCGAACGCCGGATCATCCACGGTCCCGAGCCCGTAGTCCTGGTCGGCGGCCCGCGGATTCTCGGAGGCGGCCCGCACCGCCGCCACATAGTCCTGCCGGTGCACGAGCCGCAGAGTGGAGTCCCCCACGGCCTTCGCCGACCGCAGGTCCACCGCCCCGTCCAGCCCGAACGCCCGCACCAGCCCCATCGTCAGGGCGAGGCGGACCGGGTCCATGGGGTGGGTGTCCCCGAAGTCGTATCCCGTAACTGCGTCATCCCACATCAGCTGTGCGCGGCCGCTCATGCCCGCCACCGTATCGGGCGGGCTCCGGCCCGAACGCGCGGGCGTACACCAGCGTCGCCAGCACCAGAACCATCGGTACGAGCATGGCTCCGCGATAGCTCCACGCATCCCCCAGAGCGCCCACGAGCGGCGAACCGACCAAGAAACCGACATAGTTGAAGATATTCAACCGGGCCACGGCCGCATCGCTGTTCCCGGGGAACAGCCGGCCGGCCGCCGCGAAGGTCTGCGGCACGATCACGCAGAGCCCGAACCCGAGCATCGTGAACCCGAGCATCCCCACCCAGGCCCCGGGAGCCAGCGCCACGACCGCGAACCCGCCGGCCGCCAGCAGACTCCCGCCCCGCACCACGGCGACCGCCCCGAACCGCCGCACCCCGAGGTCCCCCACGACCCGTCCCAACAGGGTCGTCACCATATAGACGTTGTACGGAACGGTCGCGAGCTGCTCCGAGCTGCCCAGCACGTCCTGGAGGTACTTGGCACTCCAGTTGGAGACGGTCGAGTCCCCGATGTAGGCGAAGGTCATGACGAGGCAGAGCGGCAGCAACAGCCTGAACGACAGCACGCCGCCCGCACCCCCGGACCCGGCGCCGGCCTCCTCGGGGCGCTTCCCTTCCGTGTACCACCGGCTCCCGACCAGCGCGGCGGGCAGCAGCACCACCACGACGGGCAGATAGGACACGACCAACGAGAGGTCCCACCGCGCCCCGACCCACGCCAGGGACGCACCCACGATCCCGCCGAGACTGTAGGCGGCGTGAAAGCCGGTCATGATGCTGCGCCCGTAGGCCCGTTGGAGGCTGACGCCCAGCATGTTCATGGAGGCGTCCAGCGCCCCGACGGCCAGCCCGAAGACGCCGAGCGCGACGGCGACGTGCCACACCTCCCGCCCGGCGCCCACCCCGAGCAGGGCGAGCAGGACGAGGGGCTGCGACCACCGAAGGACGACGCCGGGCCGCACCCGCGCGACCACCTTCTCGGTGGCCACGCTGCCGGCCCCCGCCAGGATCGGGACGGCGGCGAGGAAGACGGGCAGCAGCCCGTCGGATATCCCGTACTGGTCCTGAACGGCGGGGATTCGCGTCACCAGAAGAGCGAAGGCCACGCCTTGAACGCCGAAACTCAGCCCCAGGGAGGCCCTGCCGTGCCGCAAGCCCGCATCAGTCATGGCCGCGAGCGTAGAGCCAGGCACTACCCATGGGTAGATGGATCAGCCGGGCAGTTTCAGGCCAGCAGCTCGGGCAGCTGGGACATGTCCGAGAAGTGCCCGGTCACTCCGACGAGCCGATCCGCGGGCATCATCGACGTGAACCCGTACACGTTCATCCCGGCCGCCCGTGCCGCTTCGACCCCGAGCGGGCTGTCCTCGATGACGACGCACCTCTCCGGCGCGACCCCCATGCGCTCGGCGGCGTGCAGGAACAGGTCCGGCGCCGGCTTGCCCCGCCCGACATCCTCCGAGCTGAAGATCCACTCTTCCTCGAACCACTGGTCGATCCCCGTCCTGCGGTGCCCGACCCTGATCCGCTCGTGGCTCCCGGAGGAGGCCACGCAGTAGTCCACCCCGTCCGCGACGAGCTTCCCGAGCAGTTCCTCGACCCCGTCCACCGCCACCAGCTCCTGCTGGAATGCGGCGAACGTGCGGGCGTTGAGCGTCGAGTCGAAGTCCTCGGGCAGCTTCTGCCCGGTCCTCTCCTCGACGAGATCGTGGACCCGGTGCACGGCGGACCCCATGTAGTCACGGAGCGACTCGTCGTACGAGGTGGGGTGACCGAGTTCGGTCAGGTAGCCGGAGAGGACGGTGTTGGCGAGCGGCTCACTGTCGACGAGCACACCATCGTTGTCGAAGATGACCAGTTCGTAGCGCATGGTCCGACCCTAGACGTTCAGAACGCAGAAAAGCCCCGCACCATACGGTGCGGGGCTTTCCCAGAAAAATTGTTCGGCGGCGTCCTACTCTCCCACAGGGTCCCCCCTGCAGTACCATCGGCGCTGAAAGGCTTAGCTTCC
>NZ_JBHXPF010000080.1:0-10170 GCF_042718715.1 Streptomyces sp. NPDC058576
GTACTGCCCCGGGCCGCGGCGGCGTTCTGCACCGGCCGCGCGGATCAGAGGTTGCCGCGCTTCTCCTGCTCACGCTCGATCGCCTCGAACAGGGCCTTGAAGTTGCCCTTGCCGAAGCCCATGGAGCCGTGGCGCTCGATCATCTCGAAGAAGACGGTCGGCCGGTCCTGGACCGGCTTGGTGAAGATCTGCAGCAGGTAGCCGTCCTCGTCGCGGTCGACGAGGATCTTCAGCTCGCGCAGGGTCTCGACCGGCACCCGGGTCTCGCCGGCCCACTCGCCGAGGGTGTCGTAGTACGAGTCGGGGGTGTCCAGGAACTGCACACCGGCGGCGCGCATCGAGCGGACCGTGGCGACGATGTCGTTCGTGGCGAGCGCGATGTGCTGGACGCCGGCGCCGCCGTAGAACTCCAGGTACTCGTCGATCTGCGACTTCTTCTTCGCAATGGCGGGCTCGTTGATCGGGAACTTGACCTTGAGCGTGCCGTCGGCGACGACCTTCGACATCAGGGCGGAGTACTCGGTGGCGATGTCGTCGCCCACGAACTCCTTCATGTTGGTGAAGCCCATGACCTCGTTGTAGAAGCCGACCCACTCGTTCATCCGGCCGAGCTCGACGTTGCCGACGCAGTGGTCGATGGCCTGGAAGGTGCGCTTGGCGGGCGGCTCCACGATCGGCTTGGCGGCGGCGAAGCCGGGGAGGTAGGGGCCGTCGTAGCCGGAGCGCTCCACCAGGGTGTGGCGGGTCTTGCCGTACGTGGCGATGGCGGCGAGGACGACGGTGCCGTGCTCGTCCTTGACCTCGTGCGGCTCGGTGATGCCGCGCGCGCCGTGCTCGACGGCGTACGCGTACGCGGCCCGGGCGTCCGGGACCTCGATGGCGAGGTCGACGACACCGTCGCCGTGCTCGGCGACGTGGTCGGAGAGGAAGGCGCCCCACTCGGTGGAGGCCTTGATCACGGAGGTGAAGACGAAGCGGGCCGCGCCGTTGGTGAGGACGTAACTCGCCGTCTCGCGGGAGCCGTTCTCCGGTCCGGAGTAGGCCACGAGTTTCATGCCGAAGGCGGTCGAGTAGTAGTGCGCGGCCTGCTTGGCGTTGCCCACGGCGAAGACGACCGCGTCCATTCCCTTGACCGGGAAGCGGTCGGCCTGCGCTGCGGTGTCAGGGCTGGTGTGCAGAGTCTCAGTCATGTTCGAAGGCTCTCCCCGCATCGCAAGGTGCGCAATAGTTCGCGTATTCACTGGTCAATGTGTGCATTCGATCGCCATGATGGCCGGACTATCTGTACAGGGTGACCATCGAAGGCGGGATCATGGCGATCGATCATCTGGACGGGCGGCTCATCGTGCTCCTGGCCCGTGAACCGCGGATCGGCGTCCTCGAAGCATCCCGGCGGCTCGGGGTGGCGCGCGGGACCGTGCAGGCGAGGCTGGACCGCCTTCAGTCGAATGGCGTCATCCGGGGTTTCGGCCCGGACGTCGACCCGGCGGCGCTCGGCTATCCGGTCACCGCGTTCGCGACGCTGGAGATCAAGCAAGGCCAAGGGGCCGACGTACGGGCGCATTTGGGGGGCGTTCCGGAGGTGCTGGAGCTGCACACCACGACGGGGCACGGCGACATGCTGTGCCGGCTCGTCGCCCGTTCCAACGCCGATCTTCAGCGGGTGATCGACCGGGTTGTCGGATTTGATGGCATTGTCCGGGCCTCCACGGCGATCGTCATGGAAAACCCGGTTCCGCTGCGGATCATCCCGCTGGTGGAACAGGCGGCCGAGGACACCGACTAGGCCTGATCCGGACGGCAGGCCCCGGGCCGAGGGAGTGCCGTGTGAGCTTCTGGGAGTATCTGATCACCCGCCACCAGCAGCTCCTGACGGACGCGTTCCAGCACGTCAGCGCGGTCTTCCAGTGCATGGTCATCGCCACCGTGCTGGGCGTGGTCATCGGGGTGGTGAGCTACCGGAGCGGCTGGGGCGGCTCGCTGGCGATCACCTCCACGGCGACGATCCTCACCATCCCCTCCCTCGCCGCGATCGGTCTGCTGATCCCGCTGGTCGGCCTCGGTGTGGCCCCGACCGTGATCACCCTGACGCTGTACGGGCTGCTGCCGATCGTCCGGAACTCCATCGTCGGGCTGCGGGGCGTCGACCCGTCGCTGGTCGACGCGGCCACGGGCATCGGGATGTCCCGCACGGCGCGGCTGTGCCGGGTGGAGCTGCCGCTCGCCTGGCCGCCGATCCTGACCGGGATCCGGGTCTCCACGCAGATGCTGATGGGCATCGCCGCCATCGCCGCGTACGCCTCCGGGCCCGGCCTCGGCAACGAGATCTTCCGGGGCATCGCCTCGCTGGGCAGCGCCAACGCGATCAACCAGGTCCTCGCGGGCACGCTCGGCATCGTCATCCTCGCCCTGCTCTTCGACGCCGCGTACGTCCTGCTGGGACGGCTGACCATCCCGAGGGGGATCCGTGCCTGAGCCCGAGACCGTCACGGCGGAGGAGTCCGCGGCCACCTCCGGGGCCACCATCCAGCTGGAGAACCTCACCAAGAGCTACCCGGGCAACCCGAACCCGGCCGTCGAGAACGTGTCGATGGAGATCAGGGCCGGCGAGACCGTGATCTTCGTCGGTCCCTCCGGCTGCGGGAAGTCCACCACGCTGAAGATGATCAACCGGCTGATCGAGCCGACCTCGGGCCGGATCCGGATCGACGACGAGGACGTCACCGACATCGACCCGGTGAAGCTGCGCCGCAAGATCGGTTACGCCATCCAGTCCTCCGGCCTCTTCCCGCACATGACGGTCGCCGACAACATCGCCCTGGTCCCGAAGATGGTCGGCTGGTCCAAGTCCCGGGTGAAAGACCGGGTGGAGGAGATGCTCGACCTGGTGGGTCTGGACCCACGCGAGTTCCACGGCCGCTATCCGCGCCAGCTCTCCGGCGGGCAGCAGCAGCGGGTGGGCGTGGCGCGGGCGCTCGCCGCCGACCCTCCCGTACTCCTGATGGACGAGCCGTTCGGGGCGGTCGACCCGATCACCCGCGACCACCTCCAGGACGAGCTGATCCGGCTCCAGCACGAGCTGCACAAGACGATCGTGTTCGTCACCCACGACTTCGACGAGGCGATCAAGCTCGGCGACCGGATCGCGGTGCTGCGGGAGCGTTCGCACATCGCGCAGTTCGACACCCCCGAGGCGATCCTCACCAACCCGACGGACGACTTCGTCTCGGGTTTCGTGGGAGCGGGCGCGGCGCTCAAGCGGCTGAACCTGACCCGCGTACGGGATGTGGGCATCGCCGACTTCCCGACGGTCACGGTCGAGGACCCGCTTCAGTCGATCTTCAACAAGCTGCGCAGCGGCCCGCACAACGAGCTGCTGATGCTGGACCGCCGCAACCGCCCGTACAAGTGGCTGCGGCGCGGCGACCTGATGCGGGCGCGCGGCTCACTGGCGCGGGCCGGGCAGCTGGTCCACGACACGGTGACCCGGGACGCCACGCTGCACGACGCGCTGGAGGCGGTGCTCACCGACAGCGGGGGCCGGGTGGCGGTGACCGGGCGGCGCGGCGAGTTCATCGGGGTCGTCGACATGAAGACGCTGATGGACAACGTGCAGGAGCTGCTGGAGGCCGACCGGCTGACCGCGATGGAACATCAGCACGAGCTGGAGGAGCAGCGCGTCCACCAGACCGAGCAGGAGCTGGAGGGGGGTGGCGGCGGAGTATGAGTCCCAGCCACCGGTCCGGCTCCGGCAAGGGCCCGGGCACCCCCACCCGGCCGCCGGGCGAACACGACGTCAAGGGCCACGCGTTCCACGACGAGGAGAGCGATCCCTCCCCCGCCCCGGCCGCGCCGGAGCGCCGGATCACCTGGCGGAAGCTGGTGCTCCTGCCGGCGGTGCTGGCGGTCATCCTGGTGATCACCTACGTGTGGATCACCAACATCCACCTGGACTCGATCGCGGAGAACTCGCTCTCCGGCGGCAACGTGCAGCTGCGCTGGTGGCAGCATGTGCGGCTGACGGCGATCTCCACGTTCTGGGTGCTGATCATCGCGATCCCGCTGGGCATCGCCCTGACCCGGCGGCGGCTGCGGAAGGCGGCCCCGGCGTTCACGGCGCTGGCCAACATCGGGCAGGCGACCCCGGCGATCGGTCTGCTGGCGCTGCTGGTGATCTGGCTGGGCATCGGACCCCGCACGGCGATCATCGGCATCGTGATCTACGCGGTGCTTCCGGTGCTCTCCAACACGGTGGCGGGTCTGCGGGCGATCGAGCCGAACATGATCGAGGCGGCGCGCGGGATGGGGATGTCCGGGCGGGGCGTCCTGCTGAAGGTGGAGCTGCCGCTGGCGGTGCCGTTGATCCTGGCGGGCGTCCGTACGGCCCTGGTCCTGAACGTCGGCACGGCGACGCTGGCGACGTTCGGCGGGGGCGGCGGGCTCGGCGACCTGATCACCTCGGGGATCCAGACGCAGCGGATGCCGGTGCTGATCATCGGGTCGGTGCTGACGGTGGTGCTGGCGCTGCTGGTGGACTGGCTGGCGTCGCTGGCCGAACTGGCGCTGACGCCGCGCGGGCTGGAGGAGCGGTGAGGACGACGACGTACGGTTTCCGGGTCCTGGCGGCCGCGTTCCTGGTGCTGCTGCTGGGCGGCTGCGGGCTCAAGAGCGGTTCGCCGATGGTGGACGACGTGTCGCCCGGTTCGGTCGGGCAGGGCGAGCCGCTCAAGGGCGCGTCGCTGACGGTGACGTCGAAGAACTTCAGCGAGAACATCATCCTGGGCCAGATGACCGGCCTGGTCTTCAAGGCGGCCGGGGCGGAGGTCCTGGACCGGACGAACCTGCCGGGTTCGATCAGCGCGCGCGAGGCCATCATCAACGGCGACGCCGACGCCCAGTGGGACTACACCGGCACCGGCTGGATCACCTTCCTGGGCCACGCGGACCCGATCGTCGACCCGAGGAAGCAGTACGAGGCGGTACGCGACGAGGACAAGGGCAACGGGGTGATCTGGCTGCCGCCGGCCCCGCTCGACAACACGTACGCGCTGGCGATCAGCAAGAAGAACAACGCGAAGTACGAGCTCAAGACCCTCTCGGACGTGGCCGCGCTGGCGAAGAAGGACCCGGGCGCGGTGACGATCTGCGTGGAGAACGAGTTCGCCTCCCGCGACGACGGGCTGCCCGGCATGGAGAAGAAGTACGGGATGAAGATCCCGGCGGGCAACATCCAGAAGATGGACGCCGGGATCATCTACACCCAGGTGTCCCAGTCCAACTCCTGCCTGCTGGGCGAGGTGTTCACCACCGACGGCCGGATCAAGGCCATGAACCTGGACGTCCTGGAGGACGACAAGGACTTCTTCCCCAACTACAACGCGTCCCCGGTCATCCACGAGGCCACCTTCGAGAAGTACCCGGTGATCGCGGAGCTGCTGGACCCGCTGGCCCGGAAACTGACGACCGAGGTCGCGCAGACGCTGAACGCCAAGGTGGACGTGGACGGGGAGGACCCGCACGAGGTGGCGAAGGAGTGGCTGGTGGCGGAGGGGTTCATCGAGGAGGGGTGAGTTGCCAAGAGGTTGTTGCAAAGACCTCGTTGCAAAAAAACCTTGCAAAGAGTTCTTTGCATCTCTACTGTCGAAGCATGCCCGAGCACGAGAACCAGAACGACCCCCGCCCCTACCGCCACGACGGAACCGACCGCCGGATCCACCATGTCGACGCCCGCACCCTGCGCGCGGTCGCGCACCCCCTGCGGCTCCGGCTGCTGAACACCCTGCGCGAGTTCGGCCCGGCCACCGCCTCCAAGCTCGGCGAGCGGCTGGGCGAGTCCAGCGGCGCGACCAGCTACCACCTGCGCCAACTGGCGGAGAGCGGACTGGTCGAGGACGCCCCGGAGCTGGGCAAGGGCCGCGAGCGCTGGTGGCGGTCGGTGCACGACGGCTCGCTGTTCGAGAGCGCCGACTTCCGGACGCACGCCGACCCGGAGGTGCGCGGGGCCATCGACTTCGTCCTGCACGAGACGGCCACCGCCCACGCCCAGGAGCTGAACACCTGGCTGGGCACGGTGGGCGACTGGTCGGAGGAGTGGCAGCGGAGCTGGGACATGAGCGACTTCAAGATCCGCCTCACCCCGGAGCTGGCGCTGGAGCTGTCCGGCAAGCTCCACGAACTGGTGGAGAGCTACCGCGACGTCGTCCCCGAGGACACCGAGGGATCGGCCGTCGTCAGGACCCACCTGCACACCTTCCCGCGCCCTTCCGAATGAGCATCGCACCGCCAACAGCCCACCACATGAGGGGAATCGCCTTATGCACGCCGACGTACACCACCTCCTGCACGCCACCCGCGCCGCCGAACTCCACCACGAGGCAACGGCGTTCCGCCTGCCCCGCACCAGCCTGCGCACCCGGGTCGGCTGGACCCTGGTGGAGGTGGGCCTGCGACTGACCGCCCAGAGCTGGGAGGCGGGCGCGACCGCGCCCCGCACCGCCACCGCCTTCCATCCGGCGTAACCATCGACTCGGGGGGAGAGAACCATGGGGAACCGCACCCCGCTCGCCGCCACGCTCGCGGCCAACTCCATCTCCACCGCAGGCACTTCACTGACCCTGATCGGCGTCCCCTGGTTCGTCCTGGAGACCACGGGCAGCGCGGGCCGGGCAGGCGTGGTCGCCTTCTGCGCGACCCTGCCGATCGTCGTCGCCGCGCTGGTCGGCGGACCGGTCATCGACCGGATCGGCCGCCGCCGGGTAGCCATCGCCTCCGACGCCGTGTGTGCCCTGGCCATCGCCGCGATCCCGCTGCTGCACTTCGCCGGCCTCCTCGACTTCTGGATGCTGTGCGCGCTGATGGCGCTCAACGGCTTCGCCCACACCCCGGGCAACACCGCGCGCTACGTCCTGATCCCGGATCTGGCCGAGCACGCCGGGACCACGCTCGCCCGGGCCGCCAGCCTCTTCGACGCGGTCTCGCGCGGGGCACGGATGGTCGGCGCGGCGCTTGCCGGGGTCCTCATCGCCTTCGTCGGCGCGGAGACGGTCCTGCTGCTGGACGCCGCGACCTTCGGGCTGTCCGCCCTGCTGGTCGCCGCCGGGGTGCGGGGCATCCGCGCGGCCGAGCCGAGGAAGGCCGAGACCCCGGTCTCACTGCGCGCTTACGGCACCGAACTCCGCGAGGGATACGCCCACTTGCTGGGCAACCGGCTGCTGCTGTCGGTCGTGGTCATGGTGATGTTCATGAACGGCACCGACCAGGGCTGGAACGCGGTCCTGCTCCCCGTGCACGCCGATGCCGAACTGGGCGGCGCGACCGCCATCGGGCTGCTCACCGCGATGTTCGGGGCGGGCGGTCTGGTGGGGGCGCTGCTGTACGGGGCGGTGGGGCACCGTTTCCCGCGCCGGGCGGTGTTCACGGTGTGCGTGATCCTGTGCGGCGCGCCACGGTTCCTGGTCGCGGCGGTAAGCGGGACGACGCTCCCGCTCGCGGTGACGATGCTGCTCGGCGGGATCGCGGGCGGCGTGCTGAACCCGATCCTCACCACGGTCATCTATGAGCGCGTACCGGACCGGCTGCGCAGCCGGGTCTCGGGTGCGCTGACCGCGGGCTGCGAGTTCGCGATGCCGGTGGGCGGGCTCGCGGCCGGGCTGCTGGTGGAGGGTGCGGGAGTGACGGGGGCGCTGCTGGCGATGGGCGGTGTCTACTTCCTGGCCACGCTGAGCCCGCTGGTGTTCCCGTCCTGGCGGACGCTGGACGACGGGGCGGTGGCGGATGCCGGGGAGGGTCCGGGGGGACCGTGGGTGGATGGCGGTCAGGGACAGGACGGGCCGGGGGTGCTTGGCCGGCAGGGACAGGAGCGGCCGGGGGTGATTGGCGGGCAGGGACCGGGGGCGGCAGGCGGGCAGCCCGGGAAGTCCTCCGTACCGCCGACGGCATCCCGGGTCAGCAGCTCGGCACCTTCCCGCCCGACTCCAGGGCCTTGAGCGAGCCGACCGCGTCCTTCAGCGTGGAGACGGGCACGATCCGCAGCCCGTCGGGCGCCTCGGCCTCCGCCTGACGGCACTCGGCCTTGGGGACGAGGAAAACGCTCGCCCCGTCGCGGTGGGCGCCCTGGGCCTTCATCGCCACACCGCCGACCGCGCCGACCTTGCCGTCCGCGGTGATCGTCCCCGTACCGGCGATGGTGCGACCGCCGGTGAGATCGCCGCCGGAGCCGTCGCCGTCGAGTTTGTCGATGACGCCGAGCGAGAGGAAGAGCCCGGCGCTCGGGCCGCCGATGTCGCCGAGGTCCACGGCCACCCGCATCGAACCGGGCGCCCGGTCCAGGTAGTTCAGGGCGGCGTCGACGGCGACGTTCTGCGACTCCTTCATGTCGTCGAGGTTGTGCTTCTCGATCTCCTGCTCGGAGCCGCCGGTGGGGTAGACGGCATCGCGCGGCATGACGGCCCGGTCGGTCCGGAACCAGCTGTCGAACACCTCACCGATGCGGACGTCCGCCTTCGGCCCGGTGGCGAGGATCGTCGTCATCCGCAGCTGCCCGTCGGTGGGCCGGGTCTCGGCACCGGTGATGGTGATCACGGGCCGCCCGTCGTCCTTGCCGAGCACGTCCGCGGTCACCCCGGGCCGCGCCAGGGTGAACGGCAGCGGCGCGAGGGCCGCCGTACCGCCCAGGGCGAGGACCGGCAGCGCGCAGAGGGCGAGGACGCGGGGGCGCGTGAGACGAGAGAGCACGCACCCAATCTAACCGGCGCGCCGGAACGGAAACGCGCCAGGCGTACGCCGCCCGGCACGCCCCCGACCCCGCACGCCCAGTACGCGTACGGGTACAGGCACGGGCACGCGTACGGCTGCGCGCCTAGCGCAGCGCGTCGGCCACTTCCCGGGCCGCGTCGAGCACGCGGGGCCCGACCCGTTCCGGTACGGCGTCGGCGAGCATGACGACGCCGACGCTGCCCTCGACGCCCGAGACCCCGACCAGCGGCGCGGCCGCCCCGCTGGCCCCGGCTTCGAGTTCGCCGTGGGTGAGGGTGTAGCCGGGGTGGCCGGCGTCCGTCGTCTGGCGGGCGGACAGGATGGCCCGGCCCGCCGCGCCCCGGTCCAGGGGATGGCGGAAGCCGGCCCGGTAGGCGACGTGGTAGTCGGTCCAGGTGGGCTCGACGACGGCGACCGCGAGGGCGTCGCTGCCGTCGACGAGCGTGAGGTGGGCGGTGGCCCCTATGTCCTCGGCCAGGGAGCGCAGCGCGGGCAGCGCGGCTTCCCGGACGAGCGGGTGCACCTGCCGTCCGAGCCGCAGCACACCGAGGCCGACCCGGGCGCGGCCGCCCAGGTCACGGCGGACCAGGGCGTGCTGCTCCAGGGTGGCGAGCAGTCGGTAGACAACGGTCCGGTTGACGCCGAGTTTGTTGGACAACTCGGTGACGGTCAGGCCGTGATCGGTGTCGGCGAGCAGTTTGAGGACGCGCAGTCCTCGGTCGAGCGTCTGGGAAGTCTCCGCTGTCACGACGCCCTCTCCTCTTCGGGGTGAGCGACGACGGTCCTGCTCCGGCGGTTGCGACGCCGGTCCCAGCGGCGACGCACGGAGAGGCCGCCGGTCTGGCAAGGCACCGGCTGCGCTCCGCGGCGGCGTTGCCACGGGGCGTTCATATGGCGGGGACAGTAGCGAGCCAGTCCGCTCAGCGGAAGTACTCGTCCAGAATCCGGTCTCCGGACACGGAGCCCCGGTACGTCCGCCGTATAAGGGCCGGTCAGCGGGACGGCGTCCGGTAAGCGAACATCTACGCGCGTTCACGTGTCACGACACCGCCGGGGCGGCACGTCCACGGATGTGAACCAGCGTTAACAGTGTGTGAACGGCCACCGAGAAATTTCCCGGAAACGCCCGCCGGAAACGCCTGCCGGAAACGTCGCGGCACCGCCCGGAAAGACTGTCGGCCCATACGCAGCCGGGGAGGCCGTAGGCCTGTACGCAGCCCGGAAAGCCGTCGCGGAAGCCGTCGGCCCGCATGCAGCCCGGAAAGGCCGTCGGCCCGTACGCAGCCCGGAAAGAGCGTCGGGGCCGGGCGCGGGGGAAACCCCCGAACGGGCCCCCAACCCCGCAAACCCCCCGGGGCGCGGGTCCCCGAAGACGCGTGGCCCCCCCCACGTCCCGAACGAGGGGCGGGGGGAGTT
>NZ_JBHXPF010000080.1:10180-28846 GCF_042718715.1 Streptomyces sp. NPDC058576
GCGGGGGGCCCCGCGGGCCCCCCACCCCCCCCCCGCCCGCGCGGGCGCCCCCCCCCCCCCCCCATCCGGCGGGGCCCCTCTCTGGCCCCAACCCCCCGGGCCGCCCCCACGAAGCCGTAACGCCACCGGGATCCGGGATCACGTCATCCGGGTCGCCCACTCCTGGACCTTCACGATGCGCGTCTGGATCTGGTGGGCCGTCGCCTCCGCGCTCGGCGGCCCGCCGCAGACGCGGCGCAGTTCGTTGTGGATCACACCGTGGGGCTTGCCGCTCTGGTGGGTGTAGGCGGAGACCATCGTGTTGAGCTGCTTGCGCAGGCTCAGCAGCTGCTTGTGGGTGACGACGGGCCGGGCGTCGGCCGGCTTCTCCAGGAGGTCGGCCTCCTCGGCCGGCCTCTGGCGGCTGTGCGCGATCTGCCGGGTCTGCCGCTTCTGGAGGAGCAGCTGGACCTGGTCCGGCTCCAGGAGCCCGGGGATGCCGAGGTAGTCCTGCTCCTCCTCGGAGCCGGGGTGGGCCTGCATGCCGAACTCGGCGCCGTCGTAGAGCACCCGGTCGAAGACGGCGTCGGACTCCAGCGCCTCGAAGGGAAGCTGCTCCTCGGTCTCCTCGTCCTCCAGCTTCTCCGCGTCCGCGAGGAGCTTGTCCTCCTCGGAGAACGGGTTCTCCTCGTCGCTGCCCTTCTTCGGCTTGTCGAGCACGTGGTCGCGCTCGACCTCCATCTCGTTGGCGAAGTCGAGGAGCATCGGGATCGTCGGTACGAAGACGGAGGCCGTCTCGCCGCGCCTGCGGGAGCGCACGAAGCGGCCGACGGCCTGGGCGAAGAAGAGAGGCGTGGAGATGGTGGTCGCGTACACGCCGACGGCGAGCCGCGGCACGTCGACGCCTTCCGACACCATCCGCACCGCGACCATCCAGCGCGACTCGTCCGCGCTGAACTTGTCGATCTTCTTGGAGGCGGCCTTCTCGTCGGAGAGGACCACGGTCGGCGTCTCGCCGGTGACCTTCTTGAGGATCTTGGCGTACGCGCGGGCCGACTCCTGGTCGGTCGCGATGACGAGGCCCCCCGCGTCGGGGATGCCCTTGCGGACCTCGGTGAGCCGCTTGTCGGCGGCGGAGAGCACGTTGGGGATCCACTCGCCGGTGGGCGCCAGCGCGGTGCGCCAGGCCTGCCCGATGGCGTCCTTGGTCATCGGCTCGCCGAGCCGGGCGGCGATCTCGTCGCCGGCCTTGGTGCGCCAGCGCATGTTGCCGCTGTAGCTGAGGAAGATGACCGGGCGGACGACGCCGTCGGCGAGCGCGTTGCCGTAGCCGTAGGTGTAGTCGGCGGAGGAGCGGCGGATGCCGTCGTTGCCCTCCTCGTACGCGACGAACGGGATCGGGTTGGTGTCCGACCGGAACGGCGTACCGGTCAGCGCGAGCCGCCGGGTCGCCGGGTCGAACGCCTCCTGGCAGGCCTCGCCCCAGGACTTCGAGTCACCGGCGTGGTGGATCTCGTCGAGGATGACGAGCGTCTTGCGCTGCTCGCAGCGGTTGCGGTGCAGCATCGGGCGGACGCCGACACCGGCGTACGTCACGGCGACCCCGTGGTACTCCTTGCTCAGCGGTCCGGCGCTGTAGTCGGGGTCGAGCTTGATCCCTATCCGCGCGGCCGCCTCCGCCCACTGCTTCTTGAGGTGCTCGGTCGGGGCGACGACGGTGATCTGCTGCACGACATGGTGGTGCAGCAGCCACGACGCGAGGGTCAGCGCGAACGTGGTCTTGCCGGCGCCGGGCGTCGCGACGGCGAGGAAGTCGCGGGGCTGCTCCTGGATGTACCTCTCCATGGCCCCCTGCTGCCAGGCTCGCAGCTTCCCGGCGGTGCCCCAGGGGGCGCGGCCGGGAAAGGCGGGTGAGAGGTGGTGGGAGGCGGTGGTAGTAGTCACGGTCTCCGGTTCGGGGCTCTCGGGTACGTGGGGTGCTGTCCGCACCGGACCCGTTCCGAACGGCCCGGCCCGCGATACGACAACCGGGCCACCCTACCGGTGGCCCGGTTGAAACCCGGTACGAACGAGTCGCGGTTCGAGCCCGTTGAGACCCTCTTCACAGCTGCGGCTACCGGGCGCACACCGGCAGTTGCTCAGCGATCTCGGGCATGTTCGAGGGCGCCTTGGCGCACCGCCGGCACGAACCACTCCGCTCCGTCGACATCGAAGCCCACATCGAGCGGATGCCGTTCGTGTGGAGGAACACCAGGTACCGCGTGGTCACACGCGGTACCGCTGCTCCTTCACTCCTTCTCCCGTACGAGGACCCGGGTCGCCACCCACACCCCCACCAGCGCCACCCCCGCCATCGGCAGGAACACGGCGGCGAACGCGCCCGGGTGCGAGCCGGTGGCGCCGGCCTGCACCGCCCCGTGCGCGGCCGCGCCGAGGGCCTCGCCGCCGAGGGCCGCGAAGGCCGCGCCGCCGATGGCCAGCAGCAGCACGTTGGAGAGGCCGTCGGAGATCTGGAGCGCGGCGGAGTTGGAGCCCGCCTCCTCGGGGGCGGACAGCTTCAGCAGCAGCACGCTGGTGGAGGCGATCACCATGCCCATGCCGAAGCAGCCGAAGGCCCAGGCGACGGCGACGATCCAGACCGGGACCCCCTCGATCAGCACGGAGGGCGCGGCGGCGATCGAGGCGGCGACCAGCACCATGCCGGTCACCATCAGGCGCTCCCGGTGAGCCTCCATACGGGGCCGGGACTGGACGAACGAACCGAGCGCCCAGGTCGCCCCGCCCACGGCCAGCGAGAGCCCGGCCATCGTCGGGGACAGCCCGCGCTGGGTGACCAGCATCAGCGGTACGAAGGACTCGGCGGCGATGAACGACCCGGCGGCGATCCCGCGCAGCAGGACCACCGAGGGCAGCCCGCGCCCCGCCCGTACGGTCCCGGTGGGCAGCAGTCCGCGGACGGCGGGCACCAGCAGGGCGACGCCGACGGCGGCGGGCAGGAGGGCAAGCCAGTTCAGCTCCTGCCCCGCGTACTGAAGCAGCCCCGCCCCCGCCGAGATCCCCAGCGCGAGCCGGATCCGGCGGCGGTCGTACGGCTCGGTGGCGGCGGCCGGGCCCGCGGGCCCGGAGGCGGTCCGCCGGATCGCCGGGAGGGCCAGGGCGAGCGGAATCACGATGAGCACCGGGATGCCGACGAACACCCAGCGCCACCCGAGCTGCTCGGTCACCGTCCCGGAGGCGAGCGGCCCCACGACGGAGGGGATCACCCAGCTCGCGGCGAAGGCGGCCAGGATCGCGGGCCGGATGTGCTCGGGGTAGGCCCGGCCGATGACCACATACAGCGCGACGATCACCAGCCCGCCGCCGAGCCCTTGGACGGCCCGGCCCGCGATGAAGATCCACATGCTGGTGGCCGCCCCGGAGAGCAGCAGGCCGACGCCGAACGCGGTGATCCCGGTGGCGAGCGGCTGCAGCGGCCCGCGCCGGTCGGCCCACTGCCCGGAGAGGACCATGGCGAAGAGGCTGGTGGTGAAGTACGCGGAGAAGGCGAACGCGTAGAGCGGAATCCCGTTCAGCTCACGGGCGGCGACCGGCATGGCGGTACCGACCGCCGTGGCCTCGAACGCGATGAGGAACACCACGGAGACGATGCCGATGCTCAGCGCCCGGTAGGTACGCCCGAGAACGCCCTCGACGGCCGCGAGGGGAATATCGGACAACGGGTCCGGGGAGTGATCGTCGGTCGCGGTCGGCGTGAGGCGCGCGGCATCGGTGCCGTCACGCGGTTCGAGGGCGGTCATGGCCTCAGCGTAAGGGGCATGAAGCGGTTTGGACCCTGTCGATGTGCCGTCCCGGGCTCGGCCCTTGGTCGTAGGTCCGGAGCCCCGGGTGTGAACGGCGTATGGCAGTCGCGTTGCGGCCCGGCCGGATTCCTTGAGCCGACGGACGGCGCCCCGTAGCGTCGTGGACAGAGCAGAACAGAGCACAGGAAACGCACGACCGCACCACCCCGACCGTGTGCCCGAGAGGCTCAGGGGCTCGACTGCAACTCGAGTTACACCGGTTCGATTCCGGTCACGGTCTCCAGAACACGGAAGTGGCCGTCCCCGCAGCCGGGGGCGGCCACTTCCGTGCGGGCGTACGGCGGTCGGCGCTCAGTCCGTCTTCAGCGCCTTCATCACATCGCCCACGTCGCTGATCAGATGGCCCCGGTACCCGAGCAGCTCGGGGCCCTCCGGCGCGTCGTCCGGCATCTTCTCCTCACCGTCCTCCGCTTCGTAGTTCATCCAGGCGGACAGGGTGAGCGTCACGACGGCGCCGCCGTCGACCACCTTCACCTGCATCACGTTGTCGTCCATGACCAGCAGATAGGCCAGGTCCCCGAGGTCCGGGACGCGCTCCACCTGCGTCACACCCATGCCGTCGATCTCCGTCAGCGTGCTGCTCGCCTCGAACTCGGGGCGCGGGTCGGTCTCCTTGTGCAGCTCGGCCGTGACGGACGCCTGGTAGCTCGTCGTCCAGGCACCCCCGTTCTCACCGGCCACTGCCGTGACTTCCGACGAGCCGAAGGTGATGGTGCATCTGATCCGGTGGAGGGCGGGATGCTCGATCCCGTCCAATTCGGTAGCCGGATTCTCCTCCGGCTCCCCCACCACCTCGGTGAGCGCCTTCAGCTCGATCGAGGCGCAGGTGTCCGACTCCACCCGGTAGCCACGAGGGTCCGGCTTCTCGTCGCCGCCGATCCCGTACGCGAAGACCGCCGAAGCCCACACCGCCGACGCCACCAGCGCTCCGGTGACACCCCAGAGCAGCCGGTGCCCCCGACGCCGCCCGGTCGCGGGCTCCCGGTCAAACCCGCTCACCACGTCCCGGGACGAGCCCGGCCCGTCCTCCCCCACCAACTCCGGCTCGGAAATCACACCGGCACCTCCCCCTGGTCAACGGTCACGGTACCGGCCAGGGGCCCAGAGCTGTTGCGCGCGTCACGCGGGGTCGAGTGAGGGCCGCGCCTCCAAGCCGCCATCGTTCTCGCAGCGCAGTTCCTTCGCCATGGCCAGGGCGAAGGAATGAGCCACTGTCGCGTAGGCGTCCTTCAACTTCTCCGGATCGCCCTCGGGTTCCTTGGGCGACCAGCGCTCCACACCGAGTCTGACGTGAGCCGGTGCGGAGCCCGGCAGCTTCTCGCTCCGGCAGGCGAACCGGACAACACCGGCGTCCGGAGCGGCCAATGCCTGCTCCCCCATCGGAAGCACCCTGAACTCCGGAGCAGGTTCACCCTCCGGCGGGCCGCCGGTCAGCTCCCAGGTCACCTCCAGCCGATCACTCAGGGCGGCGTCGATCGCGAACACCTGGCAGATGTCCCCATCACCGGTGATGGACGAGGTGAACTCCTGGCTCAACAACTTCGTGGCATGCGCGACGGTGGACTTCTCGTCCGACTCCTCGAACCGGGAGGACCCCGTGATCACCTTCAGTGATTCGGCCGCCTCGGCGGAGACGGCAGTGCCACCGCACAGTTCCATCGGACCGGTGGACCGCTCATGCGTCGCGTCGGGGCTGCCACCGTCCGTGCAACCGACAGCCCCTGCCGCCAAGGACAAGACGAGGACCGCGCACGCGAGACCGAGGCGGCTACGGCTGGAAGTTCCGCTCATGCGGATGCCGCCACCGCGGAAGGAACAACAGGGGGCTTCACACAATCCATGTCTGCGACAGCTCCCACCGGAGCTCCGCTCCTGGACTCTTCCCAGCTAAGACCGCCGATGGCCTGAATCGCAATGGCCGTCAACCGGTCCATCCTGTGCGACATCGTCATCAGGAGTCGATCTCTGCCGGGCGGCTGACGGGCGGAAGCTGCCGCAGCCCCCGGTCCAGCTTCTTGGGGAGACCGGCGTCGCCCTCGCACTCCAGCTTCTCGGCCACCGCCAAAGACGCGGAGTGGATAATTTCGAGGTTGTCCATCAAGTTCTCCAGAGCATCATCTCGGTCGTGGGCTTCGCTCAATCCTCCGTAGATCCGCGCCGGGCGGTTCTTCGAGCCATCAAGTCGCGGGCTGACGCATTCGAAATAGATGCCGGCCGAGCGGACGTTGGCCACCGCTTCCTTACCCAACGAGAACCGTCGCTCCCCTTTAGCGCTCCCTGGGTAATTGACGTCTTGCGGAGCGTATATGTGGAAACGCAAGGTCGTCTCATCAGTACTGTGACTTCCCTTGGCGGCCATCTCGCAGAGATCTCCCCCCGGCGACCAGCTACGACCGGTGGCGTACTCCTTCTCGATCGTCTCGATCAGCCGATCCATGCCATCGCCCGCTCGACGTTTGAAGGACGTCGCGCCCGTCACGGTCTCCACCGTCTCCTCCAGGTCACCCGCGAACACCCCCTCGCACACCTCCGCCGCATTGACATACGGCGATTGAGGCTCCGAGCCCGATGAGCATGCGGTAGCACAGACGGCCACGAGCAGGCCAGCGATCAGCGTCTTTCCGTTCCGTTTCACAGCCATACCTTTCACCGCGGCCCGGGGGCAGCCTCAGCCCGTCTCCGGGTTCACACCCTGCTGGTTCTCCCGGGCATTACCGACCCCGTAGCCCAGGAGCATCGCTTGCTTCAGGTCCTCTCGGAGCTTTGTGTCTTCCTCGGTCGCATGGAGAGCAAGGAATCCCTCCATCGGGGCCTCCGCCATGGATTCACCCGAGCGATAGATCCTGTCCCATTCCTCGTCGGTGAGCTGCTCCGCCTTCTCCTTGCTCTTGTCGACCGAGTTGTCCGAGACGTCCCCGACGACCTGGCCGATGAGCTGCTCCGCAGCACCGCCGGCCGTATCGGTCGCCAGAGGGATCAGTACGGCGGCCGCACCCACCGCAGCCGTCGCCGGCAGGAACGCGACACCGGCCGCGATTCCCACTCCCGCACCGAACTCCACCCAGCCCGCGCGCTTGGCTACCGCCTTCTCGTAATCCTCATGCGTCTTCATGTGATCCGCCTGGACCTGGTCAGCCCTGGACTGGTCGAGCATGCCCTGCATCTCGGCTCCAACCCGAACGGTCGTACGTGCGGCGTCCGAGTCGATTCCGTCGGGACCCACGTGCGTCTCCAGAACGCTTCTCGTGTACGCCTGCTCCGCGGTCGAAAGGGTGGCGTAGGCGTCCGGATGCTGACCGAGAGCGCTGAGGAATTGGCGAGCGTCCGCCCGCCCCTGCTCCCCGTCAACACCGAAGGGAATATGCCCTTCGGTGTTCGTGGTGGGGGCGAAGATACTCTCTGCATCGCCCTTGTCCAAAGCCCAGTTGATGTCGTCGATGTATCCCGCACCCATAACGCCCATGCTGTCCGCCAAGCCCTCCTGGTGCTTGAGCAGGCCCGCGTCCGCCCCGTACTTCTCCATGACCTTCTGCATGACCGCGGCGTTGTCGGCGTCCCGCTGCACGCGCGCGTCCGGCTCGCCCGCCGGGTAGCCCAGAGTCGCCGCCTCCAGGGCATGGCCCAGCGCGTCCGGCATGTACTGGAGGGTGGGTGCCAATTTGTCCGGATCGGTGGAGTTGGCGTCCGGGAACGACTCCCACTTCTCGTTCCCGAAGAAATCGAGGTAGTTGTCGATGGCCTCGTCATCTTTCTTGCCGAGGTCGGCCGTGGCGCCTCGGTTGACCGTGCCGTCCTCGTTGTAGGCCGTCGGGTCATCGGTGAAGAACTTCTTCGCGGCGTCCGGGCTGTTCCCCAGCGCCTCCAGCATGGCTGTGGTGGGGTCGTATCCGGACCCGTTCTTACCCGAGGGGTTGAACGGATTCTCCAGAAAGCCGTTCACCTGCTTGTTGCCGGCGAACCGGTAAGGATCCTGCTGGTGCAGCTGCGCCACGTGCTCGGCGATCGGGTTGAGGAACTTCGCGTCATAGTTCCCGTACCGCATGATGCCGCCGAGCAGCTGATAGCCGTATGGAGCGCTGCCGGTATCGTATTTGGACAGCGGAATCTGCTGGGTACCCATCTTGCGGAGCTCCGGCCCCCACTCCGCGGTGAACGCCTTGTCATGCGAGGCGGTGGCCAGGTTCAGGCCGAGGTTGCGCTGGAGCGCCTGGACCTCTGCCAGCCGCTCCTTGTCGACCTTGGCGTAGTCGTTGGTGTCCGTGGAGAGCTGGCCGAAGAATGCGAGGGCCTTCTCCGGGCCGAGCTTCTCGTAGAAGTTCTTGGCGAACTCCGCCGACCTGCCGTTGTCGCGCAGCAGCTCGTTGAGCTCCTGGAGTTGGGCATCCGTGAGGTCGCGACCCTTTGCGGCCAGGGCAACAGCGCGGGCCGCCTCTTCCTGGTCCAGATTCTTGTACTTCGGACTGCTGAAGTCCTTGCCCTCGGTGACATTGGCCTCAAGGGCATTCTTGAAAGCGACATCGGTGTCATTGCAGTTGTCGACGATCAAGTCGATCTTCTTCTGCCAACCCTCGACGGCTTCCTTCTGCTTGCGAAGCGCTTCGGGATAATCAGGATCGTTCCGCACTCCCGCGCCTTGCTCCTCCAGCGGCTTCCGCGGCGTGACCTTTCCCTTGGAATCCACATGGATGCCCGCCTCGCGCCCGTCGACGTCGCGGATGTTCACCAAGTCGTCCTTGGCCTTCTTGAAGGCCGTGTGCGCGTCCTCCAGGACGAGCTTGACACCTTTGGCCTCGGCGACCGCATCCTTGAACTCTTTGGCGGTCTTACCGATGAACCCTTTGGTGATGCCGGCGTTCACGCCTTCCCACTCGGCCTTGTCCGCCTTGACCTTCATACCATCATTGGCCACCTCGGCCAGGCGTTGCAGCTTGGTGACCATCTCCGACCAGTCGTCGACGGCTTCCTTCAGCTTGCCGAGCGGTGCGTCGATGATGTCCTCGTACTTCAGCACGCCAACTCCCCCGTGACTTACTTCAGATACTCGTTGAGCTTCGAGACACGGATCAGATCGCCGACGATCTGAACGTCGTCCTTGTGATGAGCGGCCTTGGAGTAGTCAAGGTGGTTCGAGATCTGCGCGCAGGCGTCGAGGAGCGTCTTGGTATGTGTCTGCCAGCGGTCGTGAACCTTCAACAGCCCGGACCCACTGACGAAGTTGCCGTTGGTGAGCGCGATGGCCGCGTCGAAGGTCGTGGGCCGGGCGTGGTCGCCGTCCTTCGACAGCCGCGTGCGCAGCTCGTACGCGTCATGCCCGATCGCACCCATGTCGTCATCGTTCACGGCAAGGTCAGCCCGGGACGGGCCCTTCGGGCTTCCTGGCTCAGCAGGTGCGCCGTTGAGGCGCATGTCAACCCTCTGGGCCGATTCGGCGCGAAGCGCTGACCATTCTGCGTCGAATGTCATGATTCCCCTGTGGTCACTCGTGAAGTCCCCTGAACCTTGGCGACTTCACCCGACGAGGACGCTCATGCTAGCCGCCTGGCATCAATCAGACCGCCCCGGACCATGCGGTCTCCGCAACTCCATCACACGGCAAGGGACGTCCCCGCCTCCCGACTTATGTTCCTTCCTGCGAGCCTCCCCACTCCCCGCCAACTAGCACCCGCAAGGCATGCTGACCCTGAACCCCAGGAAGAGCAGGCTGGGGACTACCTGCAGAAGCTGCATTAATGCAGACAAAAGACTTCGCTTCAGCCAACTAAATGGTGCGAATTTCGCCATCGCGCGGCTGCTGCGGAGCAGCGCAATATGCGCCTTTTCGTACACTCAGCCGGTGGAGCCGCGACCTTGATCAGGTAGAGCCCCATAGGGCGTACCGGAGCGGAGGCACGCGGCAGGGGATCGTGGTTCATTGAGGCCGTCGGTAGCAGACGAGACTTCAGGACAGGGAGGTGAAGATGCAGACCGTTCCCACGGGCGCGGACACCCCGCCAGTACCGCGTATCTCATCACTTGTCATCGCGCCGCACACAGGCCTGGGACGCCCCTCAGCCGACGGAGCCAGGACCTCGGTTGGGAGGGGCTCCGTAGGGGACGTCGGGGTAGGAGTTGTTCGGCGGTGGACCGTAGGGAGAGTACGGGGGCTGCGCATGCTGTTGGGGCGGATACGGCTGCTGTTGCCACGCCGGCGGAGCCTGTGCGGCAACAGCCTCCCGCCGACGGGAACGGACCACCAGCGCAGTGGCGACGCCGACCACTACAACTGCCGCGCCGGCGCCAAGGCCGAGCCAGAGCCCAGTGTTGCCGCCCTCGCCCGCAGCCGCAGCAGCCGGTTCCTTGGTTTCGCGGGCACCATCCGCAGCCTTGGACGGCTGCGGCGAGGGCGACTTGGACTCCGCTGCGGCGAGATCCGGCAGCGGGTACACATCCGCGGGCCCGGGGTCTCCTGGCGTCGTGAGCGCAATACGCGGACGAACGATCCCGTAGCCAATCCCGTCGGACCGCTCCTTGCCACTGACGGGACCGCCCGCAGTGTTGAGCATGACCCGCAGGACCTGATGGTTCGTCCAGTCCGGGTACTTGGACCAGATAAGGGCGGCGGAGGCGGAGGCGAGAGCCGTTGCGTCGCTGGTACCGCTGCTCTCACACAACTGGGTTCCTCCAGAACACGCGTGAACAGTGTCCACGCCTGGAGCTGCGAGATCGACCTGCGGTCCGTACTGAGAGGACTTGGCCCTTCGAAGATCCCTTCCGACGGACCCCACGCCGACAACACCCGGCGTCCCGGCGGGATACTCGATCGAGTTTTCCTTATCTCCACTGTTCCCCGCTGCCGCGAAGACCAGAGACCCTTTATCCAGGGCATAACTGACAGAATCCGTCAACCGTTGCGACCCGACGTGATTACCGAGAGAAATATTGATAACCTTGGCGCCCTGATCCACAGCGAAGCGAATCCCCGCCGACAAGTCATCGCTGAAATATTTATCTCCTGTCGCGCCGTTTACTTTACCCACGCTGTCCTTGACCCGGATCGGGAGGATTTTGGATCCCGGGGCCAGGCCGAAAGCACCGTCCCTGCCGCCGGCGTTGCCCGTTCCAGCAATAAGACCAGCGATCCCGGTCCCATGATTGTTGTAGTCCGTACTCTCGTCCCCCGGAGAATCTGTCGCCAGATCTTTTCCTTTGAGAACACGCCCCTGAAGATCAGGGACCGAAGCATCCACACCTGAATCGATCACTGCAACAGTGACGTTCTCACCGGTGCTGATCTTCCACATCTGCTCGGCACGCATCACATCCAGATGCCACTGATCGGAACGAACGGAATCAGCGTGTGCAGAGGTAGCGCCTACCAGGAGCAGTGCCACAACGGCTGACAGGACGGCCCCTGGCCGGGCAACGGCTGCACTGCTGGTACGCATTCCACTCCCTTTTTCTGGATTCTTGATGCTCAGTCGATGACCGGCGGGACGACCCGTCGGCTGCCCTGCTGCCAGGTGTCCTCGTCCTCGACGAGGTAGTCCGGCCGCTCGCGCTCATTGCGCCGGGGATCCCCAGCTCGTTGCGGAGTGGCTCCACGACCCATCTGACCGACCGCACGGCTGCCGTCGCCCGATCCGGCCCCTCGCACCAGCCCCGTGCCCCCAGGCGTAAAGGGGCGGCCGGTAGCGCTTCCTGTCTGCTGCGGCGGCCGTCCGCCCACCATGCCCCCGGTCTGCCCCGTTAGTCGGCGGTCACCGACGACCCCGCTCCGGCTGCCGCCTCCGGCACCTCCCATGCCGGCACCGGCGCCGTGTCCCATCATTCCGCGGCCAGCCTGAGTGCCTTCGCCTCCGATCACCGTGCCACGCGGCAGACCTCCCGTTGGGCGCCCGGTGGTCTGTGCCACAGGGCGGCCACCGGTCACTCCGCTGTCTCGGATCGGCGGGGCCAGCGGGCCGGTGCCCAAAGCCGTGGGAGGACGGACCGTGCCCGTCGTCCTGCCCCCGGCGGTCGTCGGCGGCTTCAGACCAGGCCCACCCACGAAGGGAGGTGGCAGTACAGCAGGCGCCGTGATAAACCCGTCGGGCTTGTTAACGCCGGGATTCGGGGTCGGGCCTACCACGGGATTCGATGGTGCTGGCGGCAGCGTCGCAACACTATCGATCTCCATGTCCACCGGCCGCTGCACCGCCTCTACCACCGGTGAAGACATGCTCGCGTGCGTAAGGGAGGGTGCGTCCGCGCCCACCGTCACTCCATGGCCGTCCCCAAGCGTCGATGCGCTACCGACTCCACCGGGCACGGCACCCGCAGCAACGCCCTCGGTCGGCACACCGCCGGAGCGATGCCGGTTGACATATCCCCGCTCCCTCTCCGTGGCAGTCGGCGAAATACCCTGCGGCGGCGGCGGAAACGTCGGCCGCTCCAGCTTGTCGAGCTGGGACACCGAATGCGTGTACGTCTGGGAGAGCTTCCGCATCTCCGCCGCCACAGCCTCCCGCTCCCCGTTCAGCTTCTTGATCAGCCCCGCGGAGTCCGGGTCGTTCCGCGCCGACTCCGCCGCCTTGAGGCTCGCCTCAGGGTCTCCCGTGGGGCGAGGTACCGCCGTCTTGGCCTGCGCGATCGCCGTGGCGGTTTCACCCAGGCGCTTCGACGCGTCCCGGCTGAACTCGCCCAGACGCAGCGTGGAGTTGGCCAGATCCGCACTCCACGTGCGGAACGAATCGGCGCCCTCGCCCTTCCACTTCACGATCTGCGGACGGACCTTCAGCTCTTCGCCGATTTTCGAGATCTCTTTCGCCGCGCTCGACAGACGGTCGGCCACGCCCTGGACAGCCGTGCTGCTGGCCTGATCGAGCCACGCGATCATCTGCTTGTGCGACATGTCCTCAAACGATGTCGAACCCATCTCACTCCCCCGTTCGTACCGATGATCGCCGTGCCGGCCCTACCGCCATCAGGCACCCCCGGTGTCGTCGGTCGGCGAGGGCTGGGGCGTGGGCGACGTCTTCTCGCCGTTTGCGCCCGGCTTGTCTCCGCCCGGAACCGGGTTGTACTTGCCTGGGTAGTGCTCCTCCGCGTCTGCCTTGATGGCGAGCATGCGGTCGCGGATGTCCTGGTCCATGTTGTCGTAGCCCTTGTGCGACGCCAGGACCGCGATGCTCATGCCCTCTATCGAGTCCGAGAGCAGCTTCGACAAGGTCTCCAGCTCGCCGACGACCTTCTCGTACGAGGCGAACAGGGTCTTCGCCTCCGGCCAGGCCACGTCGCCGAACTGGCTGTCCTTGATGGAGATCTCGCCCAGCTTCTTGGCGTCCGCCGGCGAAGCCTTCAGGTCCACCAGTATCTCGTCGATACGGTCACGGAACTTGGTGAAGGACTCCAGCTCCGTGTAAAGGTCGGACACCATGCTCTGCGCCGCAGCGACGGCGCCCTCAATGAATCCCCCGAAGAGCCCCCCGGAGGAGCCGGCCCCTTCGGAGCCCTCTCCCGTCGCCACAACACCCTCCCCGTTGTCCTGCTGGTACAGCTTCGAGGATCACTGTAGCCAGCATCGGTGACAGCTCGCACCCTTTGATTGCACGTGCAATGCGCATCACACTGCCCCGACGGCGGTTACGAGCCAGTCAGGGCTTGGGTGTTGCCACCGCCGCCTGAGGTCTGATGGGGAGTCGGTTCACCGGGCGGCCGGTGGCGGAGCGGACCGCGGAGGCTACGGCGGCGGGGGCCGTGACGACCGGGACCGCCGAGGCCGGCTTCGCGCCGAAGGGGGCCACCACGTCGCGTTCCTCGACCAGTTTCACGATGCGGATGTCCGGGGTGTCCAGCGAGGTCGGGAGCGCGTAGCCGGTCAGGTCGGGGTGGCGGATCAGGCCCTTCGCGGTGCGGAGGTTCTCCGTGAGGGCCGCGCCGATGCCCTGCGTGATGCCCGCCTCGATGCGGATCGCCAGCTGGGCGGGGTTGAGGACGCGGCCGACGTCCTGGGCGACCGCCATCTCGACGACGCGTACGGAGCCGAGCTCGATGTCGACGTCGACCACCGCCCGTACCGCGCAGAACGCGAGGCCGACGAACGCGTCGCCCTGGCCCGACTCGTCCAGCGGTTCCGTGGGGTGGGGGCGGCACTGGGCGGTGGCCCAGAGTTCCTTGCCGTCCAACGCCTCCGTGACGGTGGTGGACAGTACGCCGTCGTACGAGGTGATCTTTCCGTCGGCGATCTGGAGCAGCTCCGTGGACATGCCGAACTTGTGGGCCAGCGGCTGGAGGAGCTGGGTGCGGACCATCTTCGCCGCGCGCTCCACCGCCCCGCCCGACACCCAGGTGTGGCGACCGTGCGTCGCCGGGCCCGCCGGGGGCTGGTCGGTGTCGACCGCGGCCACGTGGACCTCGTCCACGCCCAGGACCTCCTGGACGATCTGGCGGGCGAGGGTGGTGAAGCCCTGGCCCGTCTCCACCGCCGCGCAGATCACCGTGGCCACGCCGTCGTGGACCCGGACCGTGGCCGTCGAGACCTCGTCCGTGCCCTCGGCGCCGAGCATGTGGACCATGCCGACGCCGTAGCCCACGCCCCGGCGCACCGCCCCGGGCTCCCCCGCGCCCTCGGGGCCGCCCGGCAGCAGCCAGTCGTCCTCCGGGGCGTCCTTGGGGAGGGACGGGAGGGGGTGGTCGCGTACGGCCTGGAGCAGTTCGGCCACCGGGGCCGGGCAGGTCACCGTCTGGCCCGTGGGCAGGATGTCGCCCGTGGAGAGCGTGTTGCGCAGGCGCAGTTCGGCCGGGTCGATGCCCAGCTTCGCGGCCAGCTTGTCCATCTGGCCCTCGTACGCCGCGCAGACCTGCATCGCGCCCTCGCCGCGCACGTGGCCCGACGGCGGGTTGTTCGTGCGGACCGCCCAGCCCTCGATGAAGGCGTGCGGGACGACGTAGGGGCCGCAGGCGAAGGCCACGGCGGCGGCCAGGGATTCGGAGGAGGCGTCGGCGTACGCGCCCGCGTCCAGCAGGATCTGGGCCTCCACCTTGACCAGCCGGCCCTCCGCGTCCGCGTGGTGGCGGTAGCGCAGCAGCGTGGGGTGGCGGTGGGTGTGGCCGAGGAAGGACTCCTCGCGGCTCGCGGCCAGCTTCACCGGGCAGCCGGTGCGCAGCGCCAGCAGGCCCAGCGGGATCTGGAATCCCGGGTCCTCGCGGTCGCCGGTCGCGCCGGGCACCCCGGTCACGACGACCTTGACCCGGTCCGGCTCCAGGCCGAAACAGGCCGCGATCAGGTCGCGGTCGGTGTGCGGGTCGGTGGAGGCGGTGTAGATCTCGACGCCGCCGTCCGGGCGGGGCACGGCGAGGCCGGCCTCCGCGCCGATCGGGGCCGGGTCCTGGCGGCCGATGCGGTACAGGCCCTCCACCACGACCTCGCCCGACGCCTCCGCGTCGCCGTAGCGCAGGGGGATGTGGCGGATCAGGTTGCCGTCGGGGTGCAGCGGCTCCGCGGCGAACGCCTTCTCCGGGTCCGTGACCGGCTCCAGCACCTCGTACCGTACGGCGATGGCGGCGGCGGCCAGCCGTGCGGTGTCCGGGTGGTCCGCCGCGACCGCCGCGATCGGCTCGCCGTGGTGGCGGACCAGGTCGGAGGCGAACACCGGGCGGTCCACCACATGGCGGCCGTAGTTGCTGTCCCCCGGCACGTCCTCGTGCGTGACGACCGCGCGCACCCCGGGCATCTCCTCGGCCCCCGAGGTGTCGATGGACAGGATGCGCGCGTGCGGGTGCGGGGAGCGCAGCACGGCGGCCCACAGCAGGCCCTCGGCCCAGAGGTCGGCGGCGTACGGGAAGGTGCCCTCGGTCTTCGCGCGGGCGTCGGCGGCCGGCAGTGAGGCGCCGAGGCCCAGCAGGGGCGGCTCCTGGTCCGGGCCGGAGCCCGCGCCCGGTCCGCCGCCGATGGCGTCGATCCTGGGCAGGCTGGTGCTGGTCGCGTTGGCCGCGGTGGCCGCGTCGCTGCTCACGCCGCCTCCTTGTCGTTCGCCCCGCCGGTGCGGCGGCGGGGGGTGGGCCCTGGGTTCGCGTGGTGCGGGTGCTGCTGTCGGACGGCGGGGCCGCGGGCGTGCCTCACTGCGCCTCTCCCTCGTGCGGGTGGGGCCCCAGCTGCACGCCGCCGGCGCCCGGCTCGGCCTGGTGCGGGATGCGCGCTTCGTCCGGGACCGCCGTGGCCGCCTCGGCGCTCGCCTCGCGGGCCGCGACGACGTCCGCGACCGCGTCGAGCACGCCCCGGTAGCCGGAGCAGCGGCAGAGGTTGCCGCAGAGCGCCTGGCGGGTCTCCAGCTCGCTGGGGGCGTGGTTGCCCTCCAGCAGGTCGTGGACGGTCATCGCCATGCCGGGGATGCAGAAGCCGCACTGGACGGCTCCGCAGGCGGACAGGGCGCGCTGGACGTCGGAGGGTTCGCCGTCGACGGCCAGGCCCTCGACCGTACGCACCTCGCTGCCCGCCGCCGTGGCCGCGGGGACCAGGCAGGAGGCGACCAGCCGGCCGTCGACCTGGACGTTGCACGCGCCGCACTCGCCCTGCGAGCAGCCGTCCTTGGCCCCGGCGAGGCCGAGGCGCTCGCGGAGCACGTAGAGCAGGGACTCGCCGATCCAGGCGTCGCTGACCGGGCGGTCCATGCCGTTGACGTGGAGGAGGTAGGACGCGGCGGGGTGCTCGCTCGGTACGTCGAGGAGGGCGGGGGCGGCGGCCGCGACGAGGTCGGGGTCGGGGGCCGCGGTGGCTTCCGCCTCCGGACGCGCGTCCGCGCCCGCTTCCGCGCTCGCTCCCGTTTCCGCACCCGGTTCCGCTTCGCCTTCCGGGGATGCGTTCGCATCGGCCTCGGGACCGGCTTCGGGTGGCGCTGCCGGCTCGTCCGTCACCGGTTCCGCTTCCGGGGCCTCCTCCGTCACGGGTACGGGGTGGGCCTCCGGTTCCGGTGTGGCCCAGGGGGCGGGCGCGCCGCCGGGCAGCGTGGCCGGGCGGGCGCTGTCCGCGTACCACTGCGGGGTGTGCGCCGAGGCCAGGAACTCGCCCGATTCATCCGGGAGATCCCCCTCCGCGACCGGGATCGTCCACTGTCCGGTGTGGCCGGGAGCACCGGCCTCCCCGGCGGCCGGGGAGGTCTCCGGGGCGGTCGCGTCCGGACCCGGCGTCTCGCCGAAAGCCTCGGTGAAGTTCCACTGGGCCGTGGCGTGCGAGGTGTCCTGGTACGGGCCCTGGTAGCCGCTGGGCACGCCGCCCTGCTGGTTCGGGTCGGGCCAGTGGACCGCGCCGGTCTCCTGGGCGGCGGCAGCGGCCTCCTGGGCGCGCTGCTCGGCCTCGGCCTGCTGGGTCTGCGTCTGGATCACCCAGCTGCCCGTCGCCGCCGGGTCCAGACCGGCGGCCGGGGTCAGCGGCAGGATCATCGGGGGGACGTACCCCTGGCCGGGCGCGGCCAGCGGGATGTTCGCCAGGTCCTCCGGCGACAGGTGGACGAACGCGGTGGCGTCGGCCGCGGTGGCGTCGGCGTCGAAGCCGTCGCCCTGCGGTGTCGGCTCCCAGCCGCCGTACCGGGGGTCCGGGCCCTCGGAGTGCCCCTGCCCCTGCTGGGCGTGTTGGTTGGCGGCTTCCTCATTGCTCACGACAGTGCCCTCCCCAGCGCGCGTCGGGCGAGCGCGGCGACGGTGCGCCGCAGGTGCAGGACGGCCGGGGACAGCGGCGGGGCCTCTGATCCGTCGGCCGGTGGTGCGTGGTCCGGGATGCAGGCGGCGGCGACGTACTCGCCGAAGGCGGCCAGCGCGTCGGGGGCCAGGCCCCGCTCGCCGTCCCAGTCGATCAGCGAGGCGATCCACTGCTCCGCCTCCAGCGGGCGCAGCGGCATCGGGGCGATGGCGCCGACCGCACAGCGCACGCCCCGGCGGGCCGGGTCCAGGACGATGGCGACCGAGGCGGTGGCGCGGCCCGGGCCGGTGCGGCCGGTGGCCTTGAGGAAGACCTGCGGGGCGTGCAGCAGCGGTACGCGGACGAAGCCGATCAGCTCCGCGGGCTCCAGCAGTTCGCGGCCGGCCAGCAGGTGGGAGACGGGGATCTCGCGGCGGGCGCCGCCGGGGCCCGCGATGACCAGCTCGGCCTCCAGCGCGGCCAGGACCGGCAGGGCGTCGCCGGTGGGCGCGGAGGTGACGATGTTGCCGCCGAGCGTGCCCGCGTTGCGGATCTGGGGCGGGCCGGCGGCGCGGGCGGAGGCGGCGAGGGCGGGGATGAGGGCGGCGAAGTCGGGGCGTCCCATGCGGGCGTGGGTGAGTCCGGCGCCCAGGAGCGCGTGGCCGTCCTGGTAGTGCCAGCCGCGCAGCTCGCTGATCCGGCCGAGGCCGACCAGGCCCGAGGGGCGCAGGAGCCCCTTGTTGACGGCTGCCATCAGGTCCGTGCCCCCGGCAACCGGAACGGCTGCGGGCATGGCGCCGAGTGCCGCCACGGCCTCGTCCAACGAGGTCGGCAGCGTCACCGACTGCATCGCCTGCGGTGCGTGCGTGGTCAACCCAGCTGCCCCTTCCCGGTGTCCCGGCGCTCTGGCCTGTTCCGCCGTACGGTACGTGTTCACAGCCCGGACGTGGCAACTCTGGCACATCTTCCGATCGGACCGGCGTGAGGGTCCGCGAAGGACGGTTCCGTCCCTGACCTGCGGGATGTTCCGGTTTCGCATGTCTTCGGCGGGGAGGGTGAATTGCCACTCTTCAGCGAGGCTTGTACGGCTTATGCCGTTCGCGCCCTTGCGCCGGGCACCCGGATCGCGCCCTCGCTCCTGCGTGTGTCGGCGGGGCGGCCGGCCCCGGACGCGCGTCGGCCGCAGCGGTCCCGGAG
>NZ_JBHXPF010000081.1:0-26694 GCF_042718715.1 Streptomyces sp. NPDC058576
GGCCTGAGGAGTGCGCACTCCTCAGGCCCTCCCGCGTCTGTGTGGGTGTGCGCGAAGCCGGGTCAGCCGATCGGCAGACCGTTCAGCGGCAGGGCGTCGGTGGGCAGGCCGCCCTTGGTCAGGGAGTCGGTGGGCAGGCCCTCGCCGAGCGCGTCGGTGGGCAGACCGCCACCGGCGGCCTCGGCCACGCCGCCCACGGCCTGTCCCGCACTGCCCGCGGTCTGGCCGGCGGTCTCCTGGGCGGCCGGGACGGCCACCTTGGCGGACTTGCCGACGGTCTCGCCCGCGGCCGGGACCGCGGTGCCGACGAGCCGACCGCCGGTCTCACCGGCCGCCTCGGTGCCCTGCCGGGCGGCGCTGTCCAGGGTGTTGCCGACGCTCGCGCCGTCCAGCGCGGTCAGGCCGCCCAGGTCCGGGCTCTGCGGGAGCTCTGCGGCGCCCGCGGCGCCGGCCGCACCGACCACGGGGGCTGCGCCTGCGGCGATCAGCAGCGCGGCACGAGCGATCCGACGGGTCAGGGGGAGGGACATGATGCTCCTTCAGCGGGTTGTGCACGAATCTGTCTGTCCGGTGATCGGACGCACTGACAACCGCTTCGGGGGAGGGGAAGGTTGCGGTGGGCGAAGGTAAAGACTGAGTAATGCGTCCGATTATCCGCAGCGGAGGAATCCGGGCAAACAATCCATACCGCCGAGGCTCGACGAACCGTCACTTCCCTTGAGCGGCAAGGGAATCGGAGCAGGGCGACGCAGCCGGGGGAAGCCGTGCGGAAAAGGTCCGGGGGCAGGGACCCCGGGGCCCGTACGAGTGACGGGGCGTACTACTGAACGACCCGGATCATGACCGCCGTCGTGTCCGTTTCCTTGTCCTTCGCGCGTTCCGTCCGCCAGCCCGAACCGGAGTCCCAGACCCGGTCCGCATAGCTCACGCGCTCGATCCGCAGCGCCTCGGACTGCGCCACCGCCCAGTGCGCCAGCTCCCAGCCGCGCCGGGTTGAGTCCTTGTCCCCGGCCCGCGCCGACGTCGCCGGGACGGGCACCGATACGGTGGAGGCGGCGGACGCGCCCGCGGCCACCGCGCCGGGCAGCACGTCCTCGCCGAAGGCGCGCACCAGCTCGGCCCGCACCTGCCCGGCGTCCCCCGGGCCCGTCGCCGTGGCGGTCGACGGGGTGCAGTTCAGCGAGGCCGGGCTGCGCCCGGTCAGCGCGGCGGCCAGCAGCGCGGCGTCCGGCTCGTGCTTCGCGTACGCCTGCGGGAACCCGCTGCGCTGGACCCGCTGCGCGGCCACGGTCAGCGGCAGCCGCGAGTAGCCCGGGACCTCGGCGAGATGCTCGTAGAACTCCCCGGCGGAGTAGACCGGGTCCATGAGCTGTGCGGGCTTGCCCCAGCCCTGCGAGGGCCGCTGCTGGAACAGCCCCAGCGAGTCCCGGTCCCCGTAGTCGATGTTGCGGAGCGTGGACTCCTGGAGCGCGGTGGCCAGCGCGATCGTCACCGCTCGCTCGGGCATGCCCCGGGTGGTGCCCACCGCGGAGATCGTCGCCGCGTTGACGGCCTGGGCCAGGCTCATCTCGTAACGCTGCGTCTCGCCCTCGTCCCCGTCCTTCGCCTCCACGACACAGCGCGGCGGGTTCTTCGAGCCGGAGGAGTCGTACTGCACGGCCAGATAGCCGCCCAGGGCCGCGAGCACGGCGAAGGCGGCCCCGTAGCGGAAGAGGCGTCGTCGGCGAGGGCTGGCTGTCCTGGGCACGGGCCCACCGTACTGGAGGGTCCGGACAGGGCCGCTACCCAAGTCCCTTAGGGTCGGGTCCATGGCCGACAGCACCCTTGATCCCGCCCTTGACCTCACCCTGGACGGACCGGCGCTCACCGCCCGGCTCGTCGACTTCCCCTCGGTCAGCGGGGAGGAGAAGGCCCTCGCCGACGCGATCGAATCGGCCCTGCGCGCCCTGCCGCACCTCACCGTCGACCGGCACGGCAACAACGTCGTCGCCCGCACGAACCTGGGCCGCGCCGAGCGTGTCGTCCTCGCCGGGCACATCGACACCGTGCCGATCGCGGACAACGTCCCCTCCCGCCTCGACGAGAACGGCGTCCTCTGGGGCTGCGGGACCTCCGACATGAAGTCCGGCGTCGCCGTCCAGCTGCGGATCGCCGCGACGGTCCCCGAGCCCAACCGCGACCTGACCTTCATCTTCTACGACAACGAAGAGGTCGCCGCCCACCTCAACGGCCTCGGCCACATCGCCGACGCCCACCCCGACTGGCTCGCCGGAGACTTCGCCGTCCTGCTGGAGCCCTCCGACGGCGAGGTCGAGGGCGGCTGCCAGGGCACCCTGCGGGTCCACCTGCGGACGACGGGGGAGCGGGCCCACTCCGCGCGCAGCTGGATGGGCTCCAACGCCGTCCACGCCGCCGCCCCCATCCTGGCCGCCCTCGCCGCGTACGAGCCCCGCCGCCCCGTCATCGACGGCCTCGAATACCACGAGGGCCTCAACGCGGTCGGCATCGAGGGCGGCGTCGCCACCAACGTCATCCCCGACGCCTGCACCGTCGTCGTCAACTACCGCTACGCCCCCGACCGCACCGAGGAGGAGGCCGTCGCCCACGTCCGCGAGGTCTTCGCGGACTGCGGGGTCGACGAGATCGTCGTCGACGACCACTCCGGCGCCGCCATGCCCGGCCTCTCCCACCCCGCCGCCCAGGCGTTCATGACCGCGGTGGGCGGCACCGCCCGGCCCAAGTTCGGCTGGACCGACGTCTCCCGCTTCGGCGCGCTCGGCGTCCCCGCGGTGAACTACGGACCCGGCGACCCGATGTACGCGCACAAGCGCGACGAGCACGTGGCGGTCGACAAGATCACCCACTGCGAGAACCGCCTCCGCTCCTGGCTGGGCGACTGACCGGCCGACCGTCCGACGCACGACATTCCCCCGTACGTAACCTCCGCCGATCTACGCTGACCGTACGCAGCACGACACGTACGACCCAGCACGAAGCAGGTCGGTGGAGGGAGCGGAACATGGGCAACGCCGAGGACGCACGGATCCCCGAGGGCGCGGAGGTTCCCGAGGGCGCGGTCAGCCCCGGGGAACAGTGGCTGGGCCCGGTCCTGCGCCGCAGGGAGCAGGTCCAGCCCGGCACGACCGATCAGCGGCTGCTGGACTCCGAGGGCGACTCCGAGTGGGTGCACACCGACCCCTGGCGGGTGATGCGCATCCAGTCGGAGTTCGTCGAGGGCTTCGGCGCGCTCGCCGAACTGCCGAGCGCGATCAGCGTCTTCGGCTCGGCCCGCACGCCCGCCGGATCGCCGGAGTACGAGGCCGGGGTGGCGATCGGCAAGGCCCTGGTCGACGCGGGCTTCGCGGTGATCACCGGCGGCGGCCCGGGCGCCATGGAAGCCGCCAACAAGGGCGCCCGCGAGGCCAAGGGCGTCTCGGTCGGCCTCGGCATCGAGCTGCCCTTCGAGTCGGGCCTCAACCCGCACGTCGACATCGGCGTCAACTTCCGCTACTTCTTCGTCCGCAAGACGATGTTCGTGAAGTACGCCCAGGGCTTCGTGGTCCTGCCCGGCGGCCTCGGCACCCTGGACGAACTCTTCGAGGCGCTGACCCTCGTCCAGACCGGCAAGGTCACCCGCTTCCCGATCGTCCTGTTCGGCACCGCCTACTGGGGCGGCCTGATCGACTGGCTCCGCGACACGGTGGTGGCCCAGGGCAAGGCGTCGGAGAAGGACCTGCTGCTGTTCCACGTGACGGACGACGTGGAGGAGGCGGTCATGCTGGTGACGAAGGAGGTCGGGCGGTAGCCGCTCGTTCCCGGCCCGCCCGCCCGCCCGCCCGCCCGGCCAGACCCGGCCCGCCCGGCAAACCAAGCCCGCCCGGCCACACCCGGCCCGCCCGGCAAACCAAGCCCGCCCGGCCACACCCGGCCCGCCCGGCAAACCAAGCCCGCCCGGCCACACCCGGCCCGCCCGGCGATTGAGGACATCTTTTCACCGGCGCGCCGGGCGGACCCGGCAAAACCAAGCCCGCCCGGCGCTTGAGGGCATCGGTTCCAGCCCCTCAGGCGCTTGAGGAGCGGGGCCCAGGGGCAGCACCCCAGGCCCCGCCCGCCGGGGCAGGCGGCAGAACTACGCCAGCCCCCGACGCGCCACCGCCGGCGGACGATGCCCGGCGATGGACGCCACCATGTCCAGCACCTGCCGCGTCTCGGCGACCTCGTGCACCCGGTACACCCGCGCCCCCAGCCACGCCGACACCGCCGTCGTCGCCAGCGTCCCGATGACGCGTTCCTTCACCGGCCGGTCCAGCGTCTCCCCGACGAAGTCCTTGTTGGACAGGGACACCAGCACCGGCCACCCGGTCTCCGCCATCTCCCCGAGCCGCCGCGTCGCCTCCAGCGAGTGCCGGGTGTTCTTCCCGAAGTCGTGACCCGGATCGATCATGATCCCGTCCGCCCGCACCCCGAGCTCCACCGCCCGCTCGGCAAGACCCACC
Organism: Streptomyces sp. NPDC058576; assembly: GCF_042718715.1. Lineage (NCBI taxonomy): Bacteria > Bacillati > Actinomycetota > Actinomycetes > Kitasatosporales > Streptomycetaceae > Streptomyces > Streptomyces sp. NPDC058576. The sequence continues at coordinate 4,497 of NZ_JBHXPF010000081.1, forward strand.
GTCACCCGCAGGATGTCCGCCAGGACATCGTCGTACGCGATCCGGTGCGGCCGCGTCCGCGGCTCCGCGCCGCCCGCGTGCGTGCACACGAGCCCCGCCCCGTACCGCGCGGCGACCTCCGCCAGCTTCGGGTCCACCCCGCCCCACGCGTCGTTCAGCAGGTCCGCCCCGGCCTCGCAGACCGCCTCGCCCACCTCGTGCCGCCAGGTGTCCACGCTGATCACCACGTCCGGGTGACGGCGGCGGACCTCGGCGACGAACCCGACCGTGCGGCGCGCCTCCTCCTCGGCGCTCACCTCATCGCCGGGGCCCGCCTTCACCCCGCCGATGTCGATGATCGCGGCGCCCTCGGCCACCGCCTGCTCGACCCGGGCGAGCGCCGGCTCGTCCCGGAAGGTGGCGCCCTGGTCGTAGAAGGAGTCCGGGGTCCGGTTCACGATCGCCATGATCACCGGCTCGTGCGGACCGAATTCCCGCCGACCCAGCCTGAGTGCACCGCTGCGCATCCCGTGTTTCCTCCTCAGATAGCCCGTCTGCGACCCTAAGGCCTGGAGCGAAGCCCTTTCGTGGTCGGCCCCGACTTGTCCGTGTCGCATGGCACGATCGGAGCCGGACGAGGTTTCCGCCCCCGGGGAGATGCGCGTGTTCTGGTTCTTGCTGCTCACGATGGTCGTGGTCGTCACCGTGGTCACTCTCGCGGTGGTCGGCGGCGGTGGGAGCACGGTGCTCCAGGACGTCCCGCCCGAGCGATTCACCGACCCGCTGCCCGCGACCCGTCCGGTCGGCCGGGCGGACGTCGAGGCGCTGCGCCTGCCGATGGCGCTGCGCGGCTACCGGATGGTCGACGTCGACGAGGCGCTGTCCCGGCTCGGCGCCGAACTGGCCGAGCGCGACGCCCGGATCGCGGAGCTGGAATCCACCCTGGCCGGGGCGCAGGCGGCCGCGGTGACGACGGGCACCGACCTGTTCAAGCCGCCCGGCGACCGGCCCGCGGAGCCGGGCGACCGGGCGGACGGCCCGGCCCGCAATGAGGAGGACGGTCGATGAGCGGCGGAGCGGTGCCCGCCCCCGACGGCGGGCTGCGCTGCCCGTGGGGCCTGTCCACCGAGGACTACCTCGCCTATCACGACAACGAGTGGGGCCGGGCGGTCCACGGGGACGACGCCCTGTTCGAACGGCTCTGCCTGGAGGCCTTCCAGTCCGGGCTCTCCTGGCTCACGATCCTGCGCCGCCGCGACACCTTCCGTACCGCCTTCGAGGGATTCCGGATCGAGGCGGTCGCGAAGTTCACCGACGCCGACCGGGAACGGCTCCTGGCCGACCCGGGGATCATCCGCAACAAGGCCAAGGTCGACGCGACCCTCGCCAACGCGAAGGTGCTCGCCGGCTGGGCGGCCGGCGAGCTGGACGAGCTGATCTGGTCCTACGCCCCCGATCCGGCCGGCCGCCCCGCCCCGCGCAGCCTGTCGGACGTCCCGGCCGTCACACCGGAGTCCACCGCGCTCGCCAAGGCGCTGAAGAAGCGCTCGATCCGCTTCGTCGGCCCCACCACCGCCTACGCGCTGATGCAGGCCTGCGGACTGGTCGACGACCACCTCGCGGACTGCGTGGCGCGCGGCGGCGCGACTCGCTGAGGGGCTATTTCCCCAGGTAGACCGGCTTCTCCTTGGCGAGGAACGCCTCCACCGCGATGGTGTGGTCCTGCGACCGCCCCGCCAGGGTCTGGAGCTCGTCCTCCTTCTCCAGCGTCTCGGCGAGGGTGTGCCCGGCGCCGTACGCCATCGACTCCTTCAGCGCCGCGTACGCCACCGTGGGACCGGCGGCCAGGGTGCGGGCCACGGCCGCCGCCTGCTCGGCCAGCTCCGCCGCCGGGACCACCCGGTTGACCAGGCCCAGCTCGAACGCGTCCGGCGCGGAGATCGAGCGCGGGAAGAACAGCAGATCGGCGGCGCGGCTCTGCCCGATCAGCCGGGGCAGCGTCCAGGACACGCCCGAGTCCGCGGTGAGTGCGACACCCGCGAAGGAGGTGTTGAAGGAGGAGGAGTCGGCGACCACCCGGAAGTCGGCCGCCAGGGCGAGACCGAACCCGGCCCCGGCCGCGACGCCGTTCACCCCGGCGACGACCGGCTTGGCCATCTCCGTGATCGCCCGCACGATCGGGTTGTAGTGCTCCCGCACCGTGCTCAGCGCGTTGCCGCCGCCCGCCTCGCGGGTCTCCGTGAGCGTGGCGACATGCTCCTTCAGGTCCTGGCCGACGCAGAAGGCGCGCCCGGTGGCCGTGAGCAGAACCGCCCGGACGCCCGTGTCCGCCGAGGCCTCCAGCAGCGCGTCCCGGAGCGCGACCTTCGCAGCGGTGTTCAGCGCGTTCATCGCGTCGGGCCGGTTGATCGTGATCGTCGCGAGCCCCTCGCTCACGTCGTACAGAACGGTGTTCGCCTGCTCGTCGGCCATTTAGGTGTCCCCTCGCTGCTCGGGCATCGTTGCCCCTGAAGGCAAGCATGGCCGACGCCGACCGGGGCAAGGATGTGACCTGCGTCTAACGATTGGCTCTCACCTGGGGGTCCGGGGCGGCGCAGTATCGCAGCCGGATCGCCGAATTGGGTGGTTTTGAGAGAGCGCGTTGCGCAAGCGATGCAGACCGATGTTGGTCATCGGGGTCGTTGATGCGGGATAATGGCGAAGAAGCAATGTGTTCGATGCCGGTGAGGCAGCGCCTGTCATGGGGCCGCCGGTTGCGATGAGCTGGTTTCAGGAAGGGGAACGAGCATGGCGGCCATGAAGCCGCGGACGGGCGACGGCCCGCTCGAGGTGACAAAGGAGGGGCGGGGCATCGTCATGCGCGTTCCGCTCGAAGGCGGCGGTCGGCTCGTTGTCGAGCTGACTCCGGACGAGGCCGATGCCCTCGGCGACGCGCTGAAGAAGGTCGTCGGCTGACGCGGAACGCCCATCACCTTCACCACTGCCCGGCACGGATTCCGTGCCGGGCAGTGGTGCGTTTCGGCGCTCCGGCGCCTTCGCGCCGTTCAGCCGCGCCGGACCGCGCAGAGCAGCCCGTCGCCGACCGGCAGCAGGGTCGACATCAGCTCCTGGCTCTCGCGCACCGCGCGCAGCAGCTCCCGCAGCCGCAGCACCTCGGCCGGCTGGGCGGCCGAGTCGACCGTGCGGCCGTCCGCGAAGACGCCCTCGAAGCAGACCAGGCCGCCGGGCCGCAGCAGGCGCAACGATTCAGCGAGGACGTCGAGGCTCTCCAGCCGGTCGCCGTCGCAGAAGACGAGGTCGTAACCGCCGTCCGCGAGCCGGGGCAGGACGTCCAGGGCGCGGCCGGGGATGAACCGGGCCCGGTTGGTGGCGAAGCCCGCCTCGCGGAACGCCTCCCGGGCGAACTGCTGACGCTCGGGCTCGGGGTCCACCGTGGTCAGGACCCCGTCCGGCCGCATCCCGTGCAGGAGATAGATGCCGGACACGCCGGTACCCGTGCCGATTTCCGCGACCGCTTTGGCGTCGGCGGCGGCTGCCAGCAGGCGCAGCGCGGCGCCGGTGCCCGGTGACACCGGGCGAAGCCCCAGCTCGTGAGCCCGGTCCCGGGCCACGTGCAGTGCTTCGTCCTCGGCGACAAAGGCGTCGGCGAACGCCCAGCTCGTCTGCCGGTTGGCGGTAATGACCCTCTCCTGTCCCCGTAGTTGGCGCAACGGTGACTGTATCCGCTGGACCCGGGAACCCGCAGATGGGACCGGGCGTTGTGCAAGGAGTGGGGAAAGCGCAGCGACCGGGTCCGCGGATCGGACCGGCGAGCTGAGCGGAAGTCCCGGGCGACGCCCGGCCCCATCAGGGAAAAAGGCTTATCCGGAGCTAACGGGCGAGGTGGCTATGGTAGGGGCTCCACTGGACACCACCAGAGCCGATAGGGGAGGTGCGGCTGCGCCTGTGGACCGGGGAGGGGTGCTGCGGCGCCTGCTCAGGTCGGCCGGTGAGCCGAAATCCGTGACCAACATTGCTGACCGTTCTTCCGAAGACTCCGCACCGACCGCGACCTTCGCCTCTGATGCGGATTCTCAGGCGTGGACCCCGCCCTCATGGGAAGAGATCGTCAGCACGCACAGCGGTCGCGTGTACCGCCTTGCCTACCGGCTGACGGGAAACCAGCACGACGCCGAGGACCTCACCCAGGAGGTCTTCGTCAGAGTGTTTCGCTCGCTGTCGACGTACACACCCGGCACCTTCGAGGGCTGGCTGCACCGCATCACGACCAATCTCTTCCTGGACATGGTCCGGCGCAAGCAGCGCATCCGCTTCGACTCCCTCGGCGACGACGCGGCCGAGCGGCTGCCGAGCCGTGAGCCGTCCCCGCAGCAGATCTTCAACGACACCCACTTCGACGCCGACGTGCAGCAGGCGCTGGACACCCTCGCGCCCGAATTCCGTGCGGCCGTGGTCCTCTGCGACATCGAGGGCCTCAGCTACGAGGAGATCGCCGCGACCCTCGGCGTGAAGCTCGGCACCGTCCGCAGCCGGATCCACCGCGGGCGCTCGCACCTGCGCAAGGCGCTCAAGCACCGTTCGCCCGAAGCCCGCGCCGAGCAGCGCTCCCTGGCGGACGCGGTCCTGGCGGGGGAGGGCGGAGTGGCGTGAGTGGCACAGGTCCGACCGGTCCCACCCCTGCCGAAGCGCACCTGGGGGACCGCCTCGCCGCGCTGGTCGACGGCGAGCTGAAACACGACGCCCGCGAGCGGGTCCTGGCCCACCTGGCGACCTGCGCCAAGTGCAAGGCCGAGGCCGACGCCCAGCGCCGCCTCAAGAGCGCTTTCGCCATGTCCGCCTCACCCTCGCCCTCCGAGGGCTTCCTGGCCCGTCTCCAGGGCCTTCCCGGGGGTCCCGGGGGCGACGACACCGGCACGGGCGGACCGTTCGGCGGCCGGGGGCCCTTCGCCGACGAGTTCTTCCCCGGACTGCGGCCCACCGGAGGCAGCACCCGCGCCGACACCGCGCCCTCCCCGTTGGACGGCTTCGGATACCTCCCCGCCACCCACGGCTCGACCGCCGTGCTGCGCGGCGGCCCCGCATCCGGCTCGGTCTTCCGCATACACGAGGTGGCCCGCGACGCGGACCGCTCGCCCTGGCGCGGGCGGCGCTTCGCCTTCGCCGCGGCCAGCGCCGTCTCCCTCGCGGCCATCGCGCTCGGCGGCACCCTGCCGCTGGACTCCGGCCCCGAATCCTCCCTGCGCGCCGAGGGCGCCGGCAACACCGTCACCCCGCTCGACGCCGAGACCCGCGCGGAGAACGGCGCCCAGGCGGTCAGCCGCCGGGGCGGCGGCGCTCTCGCGGTGACCGGCGACGGCCGGGCGCCCGAGCGGCCCACGTCCGGCACGGGCCCGGCCGGGACGAACAGGGTGCCCCCGTCGCTCGGCGGAACGACCCCGATGGCTCCGGCCGTCACCCCTCCGGTGAACCGGCAGGGACTGCCGACCGCTCCGCCACTGTTCGGCGCCTCGACCTCGGGCGGACACCCGTTCGCGCTCCCCGTGCTGAACGTGGCCGTGCCGCCGTTGATGCGCCCCACGACCTCGGGCACTCCGCTGCTGGCGGCGGCGCTCGGCAGCGGCGCGGTGCCGAAGGCGGCTCCCTCCTCGCTGGCCTCGGGGCCGCCTCCGGGCTCGCCCGCCAACGATCTCGCGAGCCCGCTTTCCCCTCGGCCCTGACCGGACCCTGCGCGGGGATTCGCAAACCTGGTTGAATTCCGGTGAGGGACGCCTCTGGGGGCGTACGACAGAGGCCAGTTGCGGAGAGAGCATGGACGACGGGAAGCCCACCGGGCCGCAGGCGAAGTGGTGGAGCCGCCCCACGGCGGGGCCCGCCGACGGCACGGAGCCGGACGGCGGGCCGGCCCCGGCGGGCGTTCCGGCGGCCGAGGAGCGCGAGCCGGCCGCCCATGCGCCGCATCCGGTCCCGGCCCGGGCCGCCGACGCCCCGGACCGCCCGGCAGCGCCGGCCCCGACCCCGGACGTCCCCGCTCCGCCGTCCGACGCCCCCGGCCGGGCGGACGAGCACGGCGTTCAGGAGGTCCCGCGCCCCCGCCCGTCCGGGCAGCCGCTGCACGAGCCCGACGAGTACAGCACCCCGCCCTACGGCGGCCCCGGCCCCTGGGCGCCCGCCCCGCCGGTGCAGCGGCCTACTCCCGCCCACGGCACCGTCGTACCGCCGGGGGACGCAGGACCGTCCCCGCGGTACGCCGCGACGAACGGCGCCGGAATCCCCGCCCCCGCGGCGCCGGCGACGCCCCCCGCACCGCAGCCCGCTTTCACCGACGGCCGCACGCCCCCGCACGCCCAGCCCGCCGGCGGCTTCACGCCCCCGCAGCCCGCGCCCTCCGACGCCTTCGCGCCCCCGCCTCCGCAGGACCCGGCCCATGCCCATCACACGGCGCCGCACCCCCAGCAGCAGACCCAGTGGCTCCAGTACGACCCGTGGGGCGCTCCGGGGCAGCCGCTGACCCGGCCGGGTCCTCCCGAGGGCGCCGAGACCGGCCGGAAGAAGAAGCGCCGGGGCGGGGCGTTGATGGGGGTGCTGCTGCTGGCCCTGGTCGCCAGCGGCATCGGCGGCGGGGTCGGCGCGTACATCGAGCGCAACGGCGGCCTGACCACCGTCGAGCTGCCCCAGGCGGGCCGCGACAACGGTGACCGGGCCCCCGACAGCGTCGCGGGCATCGCCGCCAGCGCCCTGCCCAGCGTGGTCACCCTGCACGTCAGCGGCACCGCCGAGTCCGGCACGGGCACCGGCTTCGTCCTCGACGGCCAGGGCCACATCCTCACCAACAACCACGTCGTCGCCCCGGCCGGGTCCAGCGGAGACATCACCGTCACGTTCAGCAGCGGCGAGACGGCGTCCGCCGAGCTCGTCGGCAAGGACAGCGGCTACGACCTCGCGGTCGTCAGGGTCCGCGGGGTCTCCGGGCTCAAGCCCCTGCCCCTGGGCAACTCCGACAACGTCCAGGTCGGCGACCCGGTGGTGGCCATCGGGGCCCCCTTCGACCTGTCCAACACGGTGACCTCGGGCATCATCAGCGCCAAGCAGCGGCCGATCACCGCGGGCGGCGAGAAGGGCGACGGCAGCGACATCAGCTACGTCGACGCCCTCCAGACCGACGCCCCGATCAACCCGGGCAACTCCGGCGGCCCCCTGGTCGACGCCGAGGCCCACGTCATCGGCATCAACAGCGCCATCCGCGCGGCCGACAGCGCCCGGGGCCCGGAGTCCGGAGGCCAGTCCGGCTCCATCGGGCTCGGCTTCGCGATACCCATCAACCAGGGCAAGCGCGTCGCCGAGGAGCTGATCAGCACCGGCAAGGCCACCCACCCGGTCATCGGCGTCACGCTGGACATGAAGTACACCGGCGACGGGGCCAAGGTCGGCACCAAGGGCGCCGACGGCGGGCCGGCCGTCGCGAAGGACGGCCCAGCGGCCGAGGCGGGCATCGAGTCCGGGGACGTCATCACCCACGTCGAGGGCCAGCGCGTGCACAGCGGCGAGGAGCTGATCGTGAAGATCCGGGCCCACCGGCCCGGCGACGACCTCGACCTCAAACTGACCCGCGGCGGCAAGGAGCAGACCGTGACCCTGAGGCTCGGCTCGGCGAGCGGCGCCTAGGCGACGTCCGGGACTGCACACCCCGGAGCCGCCGCGAGGTACCGCCCGGACACCTTCGACAGGTACCTTTGAGCAGTCAGGGCAGCCGGCAGGCCCGGGCCGCGATCGCACGGAGAACACGCGGAGAACACGAGGAGCAACAAGGTGTTCAATGACATAGGCGCACTGGAGCTGCTGACGCTCGGGGTGCTGGCCGTGCTGGTCTTCGGCCCCGACAAGCTGCCCAAGCTGATCCAGGACGTCACGCGCACCATCCGCAAGATCCGCGAGTTCTCGGACAGTGCCAAGGAAGACATCCGCTCCGAGCTGGGCCCGCAGTTCAAGGACTTCGAGTTCGAGGACCTCAACCCCAAGACGTTCGTCCGCAAGCAGCTGATGGACGGCAACGACGACCTGGGGCTGAAGGAGATCCGCGAGAGCTTCGACCTGCGCAAGGATCTGTCCGATGTCACCGACGCGGTCAACGGGCGTACCCCGGCGGCGTCCGATACCGCCAACAGTGCGGCGAACGGCTCTGCGGGCGCGTCGGCCGCTGGTTCGTCCACCAGCCTCACCAAGACCGGCGACACCGCTCCTGACCTGCTGAAGAAGACTCCGTCGCCGTCGCAGCCCGAGCGCCCGCCGTTCGACGCAGACGCCACCTGACCCCGGTCAATCCCGACTCGCCCGGACGGTATGGCTATTCTCCATCTGTCCGGTTGCGAGGACGCCCAAGCCCGCGGGGGGCGGGCCGCTCCGGATCCTGACTGATCGAGGAGGCGGCCGCGCAGATGGAGACGACGAGTCGGATTGATACGGACGGTGTCCCGGGCTCGGCCACGGCGGAGGAGGGGCCGGCGGTCCGGCGTACCGTCGACGGCTACCGGGAAGCGACCTTCCCCTGGTACGGGCTGGACGAGGCCTTCACCGGTTCGCGCTGGCTGATGCAGGTCGGCGCCGCGGCCGACGGCACCGTGCAGCACGGTGCGACGGGGCACGGTGACGAGCCGTCGGTGAAGTCGGACGGCTCCGCCGACAAGGAGCGGTTCGCCGCGGTGATCACGGTGGGCGCGAGCCCGGTGCGGCGCAGCGGTGACGGTACGGGCGTGCTGGACGCCACCACGGTGTCCTCGGCGGCCTGGCTCGCGGGCTCCGGCCTGCTGGCGTACACCTGGCCGCCGCAGATGGACCACACCCTGCGCGACGACTGGCTGGACCAGCAGACCGAGACGGCCTTCACCCTCGCCGACGACCTCGGCAGCGCGCCCTGGACGACGCTCTCGCTGCCGGTGGACGGGGTGCCGGTGGAGTTCCACTACCGCGAGTCCGAGTTCGGCTGGGTGCTGGCCGGATCCGCCCACGAGGGCGTGCACATCGGGGCGTACGGGCGGGGGATGAGCGCGTACGGCCTCGGCTTCGCGGCCATCAAGGACATCGAGACGTACGGGTAGGGCCGGGGGCGTCCGGCGGGACGCTTCGTGCTCCAGCGCCGGACGGGCTGGAGGTGCTCGGGCTCGTCCGGCGCCGGGGCGGAAAAGATGTCCTCAAGCGCCGGACGGGCTGGGCGGGTCAGAACTTGTTGCGCGGGGTGATGCCCAGCGACATGCCCGACAGACCGCGCTGCCGGCCGCCCAGCTTCTGCGCGATCGACCGCAGCGCGCTGCCGGCCGGGGAGTCCGGGTCGGACAGGACGACCGGCTTGCCCTCGTCACCGCCCTCGCGCAGCCGCACGTCGATCGGGATCGAGCCGAGCACCGGCACCTCGGCGCCGACGGTCCGCGTCAGCCCCTCGGCGACCCGCGCGCCGCCGCCCGAGCCGAACACGTCGACCATCTCGTCGCAGTGCGGGCACGGCATGCCCGACATGTTCTCCACCACGCCGACGATCTTCTGGTGGGTCTGCACGGCGATCGAACCGGCCCGCTCGGCCACCTCGGCCGCCGCCTGCTGCGGGGTCGTGACGACCAGGATCTCCGCGTTCGGCACGAGCTGAGCCACCGAGATCGCGATGTCGCCGGTACCCGGCGGCAGGTCCAGCAGCAGGACGTCCAGATCGCCCCAGTACACATCGGCGAGGAACTGCTGGAGCGCCCGGTGCAGCATCGGACCGCGCCAGACCACGGGCGCGTTGCCCGGGGTGAACATGCCGATGGAGATGACCTTCACGCCGTGCGAGGACGGCGGCATGATCATGTTCTCGACCTGGGTGGGCTTGCCGTCCGCGCCCAGCATCCGGGGCACGCTGTGCCCGTAGATGTCCGCGTCCACGACGCCGACCTTCAGCCCGTCGGCCGCCATCGCCGCGGCGAGGTTCACCGTCACCGAGGACTTGCCGACACCGCCCTTGCCGGAGGCGACCGCGTACACCCGGGTGAGCGAGCCGGGCTGGGCGAAGGGCACCTCCCGCTCGGCGGTGCCGCCGCGCAGCGAGCTCGCCAGGTCCTTGCGCTGTTCGTCGCTCATGACGTCGAGGGTCACCTCGACCCGCGAGACGCCCTCGACCCGGGCGACCGCCTCGGTCACGTTCCGGGTGATCGTTTCGCGCATCGGGCAGCCGGAGACCGTGAGGTACACGGTGACAGCGACTACACCGTCAGGATCGATCTCGACCGATTTCACCATGCCCAGCTCGGTGATCGGGCGGTGGATCTCCGGGTCGTTCACTGTCGACAGTGCCTCAAGCACCGCGTCTTCCGTAGCCATACAGACGATGTTACGGCGCGAAGCACTACGGGCGGGTAGCCCCTCGGCGGTCGCCTTCGTCACTCTCGCCCGGGAACAGCACCTGCCGCTCCTCCATGTCCTTCACCATGTCCTGGAGTTCCGAGCGGATCCAGTCCCGGGTGGCGACCTCGCCCAGGCCCATACGCAGGGCCGCGATCTCCCGCGTCAGGTATTCGGTGTCCGCGATGGAGCGCTCGTTCTGCTTGCGGTCCTGCTCGTGCGTGACCCGGTCGCGGTCGTCCTGCCGGTTCTGCGCGAGGAGGATCAGCGGCGCGGCGTACGAGGCCTGGAGCGAGAGCATCAGCGTCAGGAAGATGAACGGGTACTGGTCGAAGCGCAGGTCCTTGGGCGCGAAGATGTTCCACAGCACCCAGATGATGATGATCAGCGTCATCCAGACGATGAACCGTCCGGTCCCCAGGAACCGCGCGATCCGCTCCGAGAACCGGCCGAACGCCTCCGGGTCGTACTCCGGCAGCAGCCGCCGGCGCGGGGCCTTCGGCTGGTCCAGCCGGGCACGCGGGGGCCGCACCAGGCCCGAGGATCCGGTGGAGGCCGCCTTCGCCCGCTCATCGCCCGCCATGACCGACCCCCTCCTCCCCGTGCAGATCCGTCAGGTCCGTCTCGCGCCAGTCGTCCGGCAGCAGGTGGTCCAGGACGTCGTCCACGGTCACCGCGCCGAGCAGCGAACCGCTCTCGTCCACGACGGGGGCCGAGACCATGTTGTACGCGGCCAGGTAGCTGGTGACCAGCGGCAGCGGGGTGTCCGGCCGCAGCGGCACCAGATCGCTGTCGACGATCGAGCTGACCAGGGTGAACGGCGGATCGCGCAGCAACCGCTGGAAGTGCACCGTGCCCAGGTACTTGCCCGTGGGGGTGTCGTCGGGCGAGCGGCACACGTACACCTGCGCGGCCAGCGCCGGAGACAGGTCGGCCTGCCGCACCCGGGCGAGCGCGTCGGCCACCGTGGCGTCGGGCAGCAGCACGATCGGCTCGGTCGTCATCAGACCGCCCGCCGTCCGCTCCTCGTACGACATCAGACGGCGGACGTCGGCGGCGTCGTCCGGCCGCATCAGCGCCAGCAGCCGTTCCTTGTCCTCCTCCGGCAGCTCGGAGAGCAGGTCGGCCGCGTCGTCGGGGTCCATCGCCTCCAGGACGTCGGCGGCCCGCTCCTCGGCGAGCTTGCCGATGATCTCCACCTGGTCGTCCTCGGGCAGCTCCTCCAGGACGTCGGCGAGCCGGTCGTCGTCCAGGGCGGCGGCTACCTCCACCCGGCGTTTGGGCGAGAGGTGGTGCAGGGCGTTGGCCACGTCGGTGGGCCGCAGCCGCTCGAAGGTGGCGACCAGACTCTCCGCGCCCTGGCCGTGCTCCTCCAGGGAGAAGCCGCTGACCGCCGACCACTCCACCGTCAGCGTCTCGCCCTTGCGGCGCAGCGCACCGCCGCGCCCCTTGCGGACGAAGTACTTGTCGATCTCCCAGTCGCGGCGGGCCGGCAGCTGCTGGATGGCCACGTCCAGGACGGTGACCTCCTCACCTTCCTGGCCATGGCCCTCCACCAGCCGCACCCGCCGGTCCAGGAACTCGCCGAGGACGAGCCGCTCGGTGGGCCGCTGTTCGAAGCGCCGCATGTTGACTACGCCGGTGGTGATCACCTGGCCGGACTCCACGCCCGTCACCCGCGACATCGGCAGGAAGATCCGCCGGCGGCTGATCACCTCGACCACCAGGCCCAGGATGCGCGGCGGCCGTCCGCCGACCCGCAACATCGCCACCAGGTCGCGGACCCGGCCGACCTGGTCCCCGTTCGGGTCGAAGACGGGCACCCCGGACAGGTGGGAGACGAAGACCCTGGGCGTGACCGCCGCCATCCGCCGCCTCCTTCGTCCGTCCGTGTCCGGGTGGTCCGGTATCCGGCCGGAACCGTTTCGTCCGGTTCGTCGCCGTGCGCACCCGACCGTCCCGGACCGCCGTCGCCGACCAGCGGATTTCGCCGGTACGCCGGGATCAGGCTAGCCCGTACCGCCGCACCGCGCCCCGGTGGACCCGTCCGTACGGCTGGCTGCCGGACCGTGCGCGCCGCCCGGGTACGCTGCCGTCTGCTACCCCCGATCGCAGTGGAGAGGCAGTGCGCCCGTGACCTCTTTTGCCCCGGCCGTGCGGAACCGTCGCCGGACCGCCCTCGCTCTCGTGCTGTGCGGAGGGCTCACCGTGGCCCTGGCCGCCTGCGGCACCGAGGAGGACCCGGACAAGGGGACCAACGGCGTGGCCAAACTCTCCGCCGCCGCGATCGACGAGAAGGCCAGAGCGGCGGCGGACGCCGCGACCGCGGTGCGGCTGTCGGGCACGCTCGTCAGCAAGGGCGGCACCTACCGCCTGGACATGAAGCTCAACGCGAAGGGCGGCCTGGGCTCGGTGACCTCGAAGAAGCAGAGCTTCGCCCTGCTGCGGGTCGAGGACGAGCTCTTCCTCAAGGCGCCCGCCGACTTCTGGACCCACGAGGGCAGTGCGGGCGAGGGCGAGTCCGCCGACGCGGCCGCCGCCGACAAGCTCGGCGGCAAGTACGTGAAGGTCCCCGAGGGCGACCCCAGCTACCGTCAGCTGCGCGGGTTCACCGACAAGAAGGTCCTGCTCGACGGGCTCCTCGCGCTGCACGGCAAGCTCGACAAGGGCGGCCGGGACACGGTCGCCGGGCAGCGCACCATCCAGATCCTCGGCGGCAAGGGCGAGGGCGGGGCCTTCGACGTCTCGCTGGAGGACCAGCCGTATCCGGTACGGGTGGCCCGGGGCGGTGGCGGGGGCACGGTCTCGCTCGCCGACTGGGGGCAGGCCTTCCCGCTGGAGGCCCCCCAGGAGGACGACACCGTCGACTACGGCGGCCAGCTGCCGAAGTCTTCGGGCTGAGCCGAGGGCGCGCTGCGGGGACGGTCCGGCCCGGCCCCGGCGCGGCTCAGCTCTTCCGGCGTCGCTTCAGCAGCAGCCGGGGGAGCGCCGCCGGGGCCGACCGTCGGGTGGTGGCCCCGGTCGGCAGCGGTACGGCCGCCAGCGAGGTGTCCGGCAGCGCGGTGCTCACGGCCTCGGGCGTCAGCCGCACCACCGTGCACGAGCGCGCCCACCGCTCCGTCATCGACTCGGCGTCCGGCGCGTTCAGCCGCTTGCCCTTCAGCTCGGCGACCGCCGCCAGCCACTCCTCGGAGTGCGGCGCCAGGACACGTACCACCGCACTCCAGGCGACGATCCGGCCGCCCTTGTCCTTGCTGCGTACGGTCACCTCGGCCTGGCCCCCGTCGGCCAGGCCCTCGGGCAGCGGCTGCTCGCCGGGGCCGCCGCCGACCAGGAGCGCCGCGCCCTCGTGCCAGACGTGCCAGACGGCACGGGCGGGCCCGGAGCCCCGGACCCAGACCAGGCCCGACTTCTTCGTGGCCTCTTCGGCGAGGGCCCGGTCCAACAGGTCGGCGGCAGGATCAGTCATGGGCGCGAGCTTAGACCGGTGGGCCGTGCTCACAGCCAGCCGTTGCGCTTGAGGATGCGGTGGATGGAGAAACAGACCGCCCCGATGACGCCGAGCACCAGCGGATAGCCGTACTTCCACTCCAGCTCCGGCATGTAGTCGAAGTTCATGCCGTAGACGCCGCAGATCATCGTCGGCACGGCGATGATCGCCGCCCAGGAGGTGATCTTGCGCATGTCCTCGTTCTGCGTGACCGTCGCCTGCGCCAGATTCGCCTGGAGGATCGAGTTCAGCAGCTCGTCGAAGCCGAGGACCTCCTCCTGGACCCGGGCGAGGTGGTCGGCGACATCGCGGAAGTACTTCTGGATGTCGGGGTCGATCAGCCGCATCGGACGCTCGCTCAGCAGCTGCATGGGCCGCAGCAGCGGGGACACCGCCCGCTTGAACTCCAGCACCTCGCGCTTCAGTTGGTAGATCCGGCCGGCGTCGGAGCCGCGCTGGGAGCCCTTCGCCGGGCTGGAGAAGACATCGATCTCCACCTCGTCGATGTCGTCCTGCACCGCCTCGGCCACCGCGATGTACCCGTCGACCACATGGTCGGCGATGGCGTGCAGCACGGCGGACGGGCCCTTGGCCAGCAGCTCCGGGTCGTCCTGGAGGCGGTGGCGCAGGGCGCGCAGCGAGCCCTGGCCGCCGTGCCGGACGGTGATGACGAAGTCCCGGCCGGTGAAGCACATCACCTCGCCGGTCTCCACGACCTCGCTGGTCGCGGTCAGCTCCGCGTGCTCCACGTAGTGGATCGTCTTGAAGACGGTGAACAGCGTGTCGTCGTACCGCTCCAGCTTGGGCCGCTGGTGGGCGTGGACGGCGTCCTCGACGGCCAGCGGGTGCAGCCCGAACTCCCGGGCGATGCCGGCGAATTCGGCCTCGGTGGGCTCGTGCAGGCCGATCCACGCGAAGCCGCCCTCCTCCCGTACCTCCAGCATCGCCTCGTGCGGCGTCGGGGCGGCGGGGGTCACCAGGCGGCGGCCGTCGCGGTAGACCGCGCAGTCGACGACGGCGCTGGAGGCGGACGGGTCGCGGGTGGCGTCGTACGTGCTGTAGGGGGCGCTGTTCTTACGGAGGGACGGGCGCAGGGACGGGCGCACGGCGGCGCGCAGGTCACGGATCATCGACATGGCTGGCTCCTTCACGGAGGGCCGTCGGCGAGGGCGTGGAACAGCCCGGAATGGGGACGTGCGCTCACGTCCGCAAAGCGGGCGGCACCGCGCGGGCGCCATGACGGCGTTCGCTACGGACAGGTGAAAACGAAGGGCTCTTCCGTCGCGCGAACTGCTGTCGGGGAGTCGTCCGGACATGACGGCGATGTCGGCCCGGGGCGACCGACGAGGCGTCGGATCAACGGGAAACGCGAGGCACGGAAGAGCGGTTGGTACTGCACGGTCGACTTGGATCCATGGCAGTCCCCACCTCCTCCGGCCGGTCCCCCGTGGGGGACGACGTGTCGTCGGGACGAAGAAGAGCGACGCTTCTGCGTGCTGTCCCGACCGACGGCCAGGCTATCAGCCGCCCAAGGCCCAATCCCGTACTTTGCCCATTCGCTACGCGATCTATGCTCGCGGCATGGCAGAAATTCTCGCTCTGGTCGAGGCCCGGCTCCGCTCCGCCCTCGGGGAACCGGACTCCCGCGCCGATGTGACGTTCCTCGGCACGGACCGTATCGAGGTGCTGCGTTTCCTCGACGGCGGCATCGTGCGCTACGCCACCCTCGGCATGTCGGGCGCGCCGATGGCCGACCCCACCTCCCCGCTCGCCGACCCGGTGCAGGGACCCCGCGCCGAGTTGGTCCTCTCCGTACGGGGCGGGCTCGCCGCCACCGATCAGGTGCTGCGCCCGCTCGCCGTGCTGGCCGCCTCCCCGCAGGTCGAGGGGTTGATCGTGGCCCCGGGGGCCTCGCTGGACCTGGGCGAGCCGCTGTGGGCCGGGGCGCCGTTCACCTCGGTGCTGGTGGCGGAGTCCGGCGGCCTGGTGGAGGATCTGGAGCTGGACGAGCCGATGGACCCGGTGCGCTTCCTGCCGCTGCTGCCGATGACGCGCAACGAGGCCGCCTGGAAGCGGGTGCGCGGCGCGCAGGAGCTCCAGGAGCGGTGGCTGACGCACGGTACGGACCTGCGCGATCCGCTGCGCACGTCCGTACCGCTGGACTGACCGTCCGTCCCGGGGGCGGTCAGTCGGCGAAGACCGCCACGCCGTCCTGCCGGGCGTGGACCGGCTCCAGCTCCTCGGCCTCGTGGTTCAGCGCCCTGCGCCGTACGCCCACGACGGCCGCTCCGACCAGGGCGGCGAGCGCCGCCACCACGAACGGGATGTGGATGTCGGTCCACTCCTCGATCTTCGGGGCGAGGAAGGGGGCGGCCGCCGCGGCGAACCACCGGACGAAGTTGTATCCGGCGCTCGCCACCGGACGCGGCGCGTCGGACACCCCGAGGGCCAGTTCGGTGAAGACGGTGTTGTTCATGCCGATGAACGCGCCGGAGACGATCGTGGCGACGATGGCCGTGGTGTGGCTGCCGTACCCGAGGACCAGCAGGTCGACGGCGAGCAGCACCAGCGAGACCCCGAGCACCTTGAGCGAGCCGAAGCGGCGCTGGAGGAGCGGGGCGACGAGCACGGAGAAGACGGCGAGCAGCAGGCCCCAGGCGAAGAAGACCGCACCCGACTTGTACGGGGTCATGTCCAGCACGAACGGGGTGAAGGCCAGGATCGTGAAGAAGGCGTAGTTGTAGAAGAACGCCGAGGCCGCCACCGAGGCCAGACCGCCGTGGCCCAGCGCCTTCACGGGATCGAGCAGTGAGGTCTTGACGGCCGGCCTCGGCTGCTCCTTGAGGAACGCGGCGATGCAGAGGAAGCCGATCGCCATCAGCGCCGCCGTGCCGAAGAACGGGTAGCGCCAGCTGGCGTCCCCGAGCAGCGCGCCCAGCAGCGGCCCGCAGGCCATGCCGAGGCCGAGCGCCGACTCGTACAGCAGGATCGCCGCCGCGCTGCCGCCCGCCGCCGCTCCGACGATCACCGCGAGGGCGGTGGAGACGAAGAGGGCGTTGCCCAGGCCCCAGCCGGCCCGGAAGCCGACCAGTTCGGCGACGGAGGACGAGGTGCCGGAGAGCGCGGCGAAGACGATCACGAGCGCGAGACCGGCCAGCAGGGTCTTGCGGCCGCCGATGCGGCTGGAGACGAAGCCGGTGACCAGCATCGCGAAAGCGGTGATCAGGAAGTACGAGGTGAACAGCAGCGACACCTGACTCGCCGAGGCGTTCAGCCCCTGGGCGATGGACGGCAGGATCGGGTCCACCAGGCCGATCCCCATGAAGGCCACCACCGAGGCGCCCGCCGTGGCCCAGACGGCCTTCGGCTGGCGCAGGATGCTGACCCCCGTCGCGCCCTCGTCGAACGGATCCTCTCCCTGCATGAGTTCTCTCCTTGACTCCTCCGGATCGGCTTCCTCCGGATCGATGCGTTATGCACAGAATAAGTTAGGCGATCTAATAAGTGCAAGTTACATCTATTCTCCCCGGTCAGGGCCACGCTCCGGACGGGTGATCGTCCTTGACGCGAGGACCGGCGGGGAGGACGGTTGGTCCCTATGAGGGGCGAACCCAGTTGCCCGAAGTGCGGTGGCCGGGTCAGGGCGCCCGGTCTCTTCGCCGACGCCTGGCAGTGCGCCGTGCACGGCCAGGTCCATCCGATGCAGCCGGTCATCCCGCCGAGCGTCGAAGGCCTCGGCGTCGTGGTGCACCGCGCACAGGTCCCCGTCTGGATGCCCTGGCCGCTCCCCGTGGGCTGGCTGTTCACCGGGATCGCCAGCGCCGGCGACGACCGCAGCGGCGGACGCGCGAGCGCCGTGGCCTGCTCCGGACCCGGCCCGCTGGGCGGGATGGGTGAGTTGCTGCTCGTCGCCGAGGAACTCGGCGTCGGACTCGGCGCCCGGTACGCCGGCATCGAGGGCCCCGACCCCGGCCACCACCTGAACGTCGACTCCGCCCCCGACGCCAAGGTCCACGCGGCCGGCCGCCCCACCCCGCTCTGGCATGTCAGGAACGCCCCGGAGGACCGCGCCGTCTTCGCGGGCGAGGCGCGCGGGCTGTGGCTCTGGGCGATCCTGTGGCCCGAGCAGTCGGGGCTCCTGATGTACGACGAGCTGGTGCTCACCGATCTGCGGGACGCCGGGGGAGAGGTGGACCTCGTCCCCTGCGGCGCGCTCACCCCCCGGCTGCTCACCGCCCCCGAGGCGCCGCCCCGGCAGGCGACGGGCGAGCGGTAGATCACGCCGGACCAGGGGCGATCGCGGCCGGGCGCCCGGTGTGCGGCAGTTATCCTTGAGCGGTCCCCCGTCCGCCCGCGAGCCCCGGAGTCACGCGTCGTGCGCATCGACCTGCACACCCACTCCACCGCATCGGACGGCACGGACACCCCCGCCGAGCTGGTCGCGAACGCCGCCGCCGCGGGTCTGGACGTCGTCGCGCTCACCGACCACGACACCGTGGGCGGCCACAAGCAGGCCATCGACGCGCTGCCCGAGGGGCTCACCCTCGTCACCGGCGCCGAACTCTCCTGCCGCGTCGACGGCGTGGGCATGCACCTGCTCGCCTACCTCTTCGACCCCGCGGACGCCGAGCTGGAGCGGGCCCGGGAGCTCGTCCGCGACGACCGGGTGCCGCGCGCCCAGGAGATGGTCCGCAAGCTGCGCGCCCTCGACGTCCCCATCACCTGGGAGCAGGTCGCCCGCATCGCCGGGGACGGCTCGGTCGGCCGCCCGCACGTCGCCGCCGCCCTCGTCGAACTCGGCGTCGTGCCCACCGTCTCCGACGCCTTCACGTCCGACTGGCTGGGCAACGGCGGCCGGGCGTACGCCGAGAAGCACGAGTTCGACCCCTTCGAGGCCGTCCGCCTGGTGAAGGCGGCGGGCGGGGTCGCCGTCTTCGCCCACCCGGCCGCCGCGAAACGCGGCGCGGTGGTCCCCGAGTCCACGATCGCCGCGCTCGCCGAGGCCGGCCTCGACGGTGTCGAGGTCGACCACATGGATCACGACGAGCCCGCCCGGGCCCGGCTGCGCGGTCTCGCCCGCGAACTGGGCCTGCTCACGACCGGCTCCAGCGACTACCACGGCAGCCGGAAGACCGTCGAGCTCGGCGCGTTCACCACCGACCCCGAGATCTACGGTGAGATCACCCGGCGCGCCACGGGAGCCTTCCCGGTGCCGGGCGCCGGCGGAGCCGGCCGCAGCTAGCGCTTGGCGCCTCCTTCTTCGCCGCACCACGTCTTTCCCCCGTGCGCCCCCTGCGTACCCGCTGTGCTCGACGCACCGCGACGGCCGCTGCCCGGACCCGCGCCGCCTCCTCCGTACCGCCCGCTCTTCTCTCGCAAGGCTCACTGTGTTCGACGTCGCCGTCTTCGGATCCCTCTTCCTCACCCTGTTCGTGATCATGGACCCGCCCGGGATCACGCCGATCTTCCTCGCCCTCACCGCGGGCCGCCCCGCCAAGGTGCAGCGCAAGATGGCGCTCCAGGCGGTCACGGTCGCGTTCGGCGTGATCGCCGTCTTCGGTCTGCTCGGTCAGCAGATCCTCGACTATCTGCACGTCTCCGTGCCCGCGCTGATGATCGCGGGCGGACTCCTGCTGCTGCTCATCGCGCTCGACCTGCTGACCGGCAAGACGGACGAGCCGACCCAGACCAAGGACGTCAACGTGGCGCTCGTACCGCTGGGCATGCCGCTGCTGGCCGGGCCCGGCGCGATCGTCTCGGTCATCCTCGCCGTCCAGCACGCGGACGGCCTGGGCGGGCAGCTCTCGGTGTGGTCCGCGATCGTCGCCATGCACGTGGTGCTCTGGCTGACCATGCGCTACTCCCTGGTCATCATCCGTGTGATCAAGGACGGCGGCGTGGTGCTGGTGACCCGGCTCGCGGGCATGATGCTCTCCGCCATCGCCGTCCAGCAGATCATCAACGGCGTCACCCAGGTCATCCAGAACTCCTGAGCCGGCTCCTGCGGCCCCCCCACACCACAGCGCCCCCGCACGGACGTTCCGTGCGGGGGCGCTTCGTCTTCAACGGCGCAATGCGGTGAGGCCCTCCAGGGCCTCGTCGGGCGTCATGAGCCCAGATGCGTTACGAAGCCGAGCTGTCGGCCGGCCGGATGTAGATGCGCTGGCCCGTTGCCGCGGCCTGCTGCACGATCCGGTTGACGGAGGCGGCGTCCACGACGGTGCTGTCCGCGGCGGTACCGTCGACGTCGTCGAGTCGCATGATCTCGAAGCGCATAGGGCTTCCCTTCGTCTGATCCTCCTGCTGGAGAACTGCTGGCGCCGGTGGGGCGTCCCACCGGCAAGACTAGGAACGCGAGGTTTCCCTCGCGTTCCCCGTGGATGACAACGGCTTGCCCTCTACAAACATTCCCTACGCTAAGGAAATTTTTTGGATGTCTAAGTACCCGTCGGTAGCCATTCCACCACAGACCATGAGGTCCGCATGAACGACGCGGACCCGCAGCTCATCGCCGGAGCCGACCTCGGCGCCCGGCTGGACCGCACCAACCAGCTCCTCCAGCGCATGCTCATCGAGGTCTCCAAGACCCCGTCGACGCACGCCATCTTCGTGGACGCCGGCTATGTGTACGCCGCGGCCGGGCTGCTCGTCACCGGCACGGAGGACCGGCGCTCCTTCGACCTCGACGCCGAAGGGCTGATCGAGGCCTTCATCGACAAGGCCCGCACGATCTTCGCGGACAGCAGGCTGCTGCGCGTCTACTGGTACGACGGGGCGCGGAGGCGCATCCACACCACCGAGCAGCAGGCCATCGCCGAACTCCCCGACGTCAAGGTGCGACTGGGCAACCTCAACGCCAACAACCAGCAGAAGGGCGTGGACTCGCTCATCCGCACCGACCTCGAATCCCTCGCCCGGCACCGCGCCATCAGCGACGCGGCGCTCGTCGGCGGCGACGAGGACCTGGTCTCGGCGGTCGAGGCGGCCCAGGGCTACGGCGCGCGCGTGCACCTCTGGGGCATCGAGGCCGGCGAAGGACGCAATCAGGCCGAACCCCTGCTGTGGGAGGTCGACAGCCAGCGCACCTTCGACCTCGACTTCTGCCGCCCCTACGTCACCCGGCGGCCCGTCACCACGTACGAGGACGACACCCCGGCCCCCTCCCGGGAGGACGTCCGCTTCGTCGGCGCGCAGATCGCGGCCGCCTGGCTCGCCGCCCGGGGCCGGGAATCCCTCGCCGACCTGCTGCCCGGCCACCCCTATCTGCCGGGCTCCGTCGACCAGGACCTCCTGGTGGAGGCCGAACGGCTGCTCCAGCACTCCCTGCGCGGCCACGCGCACCTGCGCCGGGCGCTCCGCGACGGCTTCTGGCAGCACCTGCAGTCGCAGTACTGAGCCGAGCGGAGGGCGGAGCCGCGCGGGCCGCCGGGGTGCGTCAGGCGTCCGGCAGGCCGTCCCAGAACGCGGCGATCGCCTTCGCGGTCTCCTGCGGGCGGGCGGTGTTGGGGGAGTGCTCGGCGCCGGCGATCGTGGTGCGGCGGGCGCCGAGACGCCGCGCCATGGAGTCGAAAAGCTCCACCGGCCAGACGTCGTCGCGCTCCCCGGACAGGACGTGGACGGGCAGTCCGACGGCGGCCAGTTCGTCCACCCGGTCCGGTTCGGCGGCCAACTGGGCCCCGGTGGCGATCAACTGGGCCGGGTGGTGGGCGAGCCAGCGCCGGCGCATGTCCGCACCGTCGCCGGTGTCCGCGTCCTGCGGGGGATCGAGCGCCTGCATCGCCTGCCACACCTCGTCCATGGGCAGCACGGACAGCGCGTCGCCCAGCATCTTGACCTTGTCCCGCTGGGCCGCGACGACCTCCGCGGGGCCCGAGGACATCAGCGTCAGCGAGCGGAACAAGGTGGCGTCCAGCAGGACGGCGGCGCGGGCGATCTGCCCGCCGAGCGAGTGCCCGAGCAGGTGCAGTTCACCGGGACCGATGCCCAGCTCCGCCGCCTGGGCCAGCACGTCACGGGCCAACTCGCCCTGTGCATAGGCCTCCTGACGGTCCGTCCCCTTCGACTCGTACTGCCCCCGGCCGTCCACGGCGACCACCCGGTAGCCCGCCTCGGTCAACGGTTCCAGCAGCGCGACGAAGTCCTCCTTGCTGCCGGTGTATCCGGGCAGCAGCAGGGCGGTGGCCCGTGCCGGAGTGCGCGGTGCGGCGTCCAGGACGGCGAAGTCGCCGCGCTCGGTGGCCAGGACACGGGCGCGGGCGCAGGGCGGCGGGGCGAAGGTGGGCGGGCGGCTCATGCGCCGAGGCTATCCCCGCCGCGCCTCTCCCGGCGGCACCGGGCAGCCAAAACGGCCCCGGCCCCCGCGAG
>NZ_JBHXPF010000082.1:0-26397 GCF_042718715.1 Streptomyces sp. NPDC058576
GAGCGGACCATCGCTCCCCGCACCCCCTCCTCGTGCCGCGTGGTCAGCCCGCCGCGGCTATGTGCTCGGCCGTCGACGCGGCCGTGAGCTCGATGTCCCGCCGTCGTCGCCGGGCCAGCGCCACCCGGCGCTCGGCTGCGGTGAGCCCGCCCCACACCCCGTACGGCTCGGGCTGCATCAGCGCGTGCTCCCGGCACTCCACCATGACCGGACACCGGGCGCAGACCCGCTTGGCGGCCTCCTCGCGGGCCAGCCGGGCGGCGGTCGGTTCCTTCGACGGGGCGAAGAACAGGCCCGCCTCGTCCCGGCGGCAGGCCGCATCGGAATGCCAGGGGCCCGCATCGTCCTCCCGAGCGGGGGTCCGCTGGGCCGGAACGGCGGCGACCTGCAGAGGCTGATGCGGCGGTTGCAGCACGGGCTACTCCTGACGACGGCTACGGCGACGGCTTCGCGAGCGGGAGTCGATGCTGCACTCCCTACCCGCTGTGCGTACGCCTATGCACTGAGTGGCACCGGCGCGCGACTCACCGCAATGCGCCCCCGCGGCATTCTGGCCGATTACCGGAGGTCGTCCGCTGTGCCGTATTCAGTGGCCGAGGTGTTTACGCAGGTGCTTCTGGAGGTCCGCGACGAACTTGCCCCGCTTCGGCCGCGCTTCCACGCTCCCGAACACGGAATAGCCGTTCACCACGACGACCGGCGCTTCCGGGTCCGCCGATTCGAGCGTCCGTACCTCGAAGGTGCCGAAGACACCCGTGCCGTTACCGCGCAGGGAAATGTTCTCCGGGACCCGGACGTCGACGCTGCCGAAGATGGAGGTCGCATTGATGACGGTGTGGCGTTGGCCGAAAAGAGCTTCGGTCAGATCGATCTCCACGCTGCCGAAGAGCGCGAAGGCGTTCGTCCGGCCGCCGACCCGCCAACGGCCCTTGCGGGAGGCGCCGCTGAAGACCGCGACGAGATTCTCCGCGGGGCCGTCGGGGCCCTCCGGGCCGTAGGCGTACGGCTGCTGCGCACCCGGGCGGGAGGAGGAGGAGCCGGCGGACGCGGGCAGGTCCCGGACCAGCGGCTGGAGTTCGCCGACGGTCTTGGCACGGTAGACCAGGTCCACCCGCTCGGCGTGCTCCTCGGCCGTCAGACGGCCCTCGGCCATCGCCTCCCGCAGGATGTCCGCGATCCGGTCGCGGTCGGCGTCGGAGGCGCGGATGTCATCGCCGTTCAGGACGTCGGCGGGCGGTGGGACGGCCGGCGCGTGAGGCTGCTGGGGCTGCTTCTCTGGGTCCACCGGCCCAGCGTACCCAAACGCGATAGATCGCGACTACCCCTCCAACCGGCGCGCCCCGCCGAGGGTGCGTCCAGGTGAGCCTTACCTCACAGGATCCGCCCGAAGGCGGCGTTCTACCCTGGTGGACGCGCTGCCCGAGGAGGTCAGCCGCTGTCGCCGAGTGAGGAATGGCCGTCATGGCAGAGTTTGCGTACTCCGATCTGCTCCCCCTGGGGGAGGACACCACGCCGTACCGTCTGGTGACCGCCGAGGGTGTCTCCACCGTCGAGGCCGACGGCCGTACGTTCCTCAAGGTCGCCCCGGAGGCGCTGCGCACGCTGGCCGCCGAGGCGATGCACGACATCTCGCACTACCTGCGCCCCGCCCACCTGGCGCAGCTGCGGCGGATCGTCGACGACCCGGAGGCCTCCTCCAACGACAAGTTCGTGGCGCTGGACCTCCTGAAGAACGCGAACATCGCCGCCGCGGGCGTCCTGCCGATGTGCCAGGACACCGGGACGGCGATCGTCATGGGCAAGCGCGGGCAGAACGTGCTGACCGAGGGCGGTGACGAGGAGGCCCTGTCGCACGGGATCTACGACGCGTACACCAAGCTCAACCTGCGCTACTCGCAGATGGCCCCGCTGACCATGTGGGACGAGAAGAACACCGGCTCCAACCTCCCGGCCCAGATCGAGCTGTACGCCACCGACGGCGGCGCGTACAAGTTCCTGTTCATGGCGAAGGGCGGCGGCTCGGCCAACAAGTCGTTCCTCTACCAGGAGACGAAGGCCGTTCTGAACGAGGCCTCCATGATGAAGTTCCTGGAGGAGAAGATCCGTTCGCTGGGGACCGCGGCCTGCCCGCCGTACCACCTGGCGATCGTGGTCGGCGGCACGTCGGCGGAGTTCGCGCTGAAGACCGCCAAGTACGCCTCCGCGCACTACCTGGACGAGCTGCCCGCCGAGGGCTCCCCCACCGGGCACGGCTTCCGGGACAAGGAGCTGGAGGAGAAGGTCTTCGAGCTGACGCAGAAGATCGGGATCGGCGCGCAGTTCGGCGGCAAGTACTTCTGCCACGACGTGCGCGTGGTGCGCCTGCCCCGGCACGGCGCCTCGCTGCCCGTCGCCATCGCCGTGTCCTGCTCGGCGGACCGCCAGGCCACCGCGAAGATCACCGCCGAGGGCGTCTTCCTGGAGCAGCTGGAGAAGGACCCGGCGCGCTTCCTGCCCGACACCACCGACGAGCACCTCGACGAGGCCGGCGGGGACGTCGTGCAGATCGACCTCAACCGGCCGATGGACGAGGTGCTGGCGGAGCTGACCAAGTACCCGGTCAAGACCCGGCTCTCGCTGACCGGCCCGCTGGTCGTGGCGCGCGACATCGCGCACGCCAAGATCAAGGAACGGCTGGACGCGGGCGAGGAGATGCCCCAGTACCTGAAGGACCACCCGGTGTACTACGCGGGTCCGGCGAAGACGCCCGAGGGGTACGCCTCCGGCTCCTTCGGCCCGACGACGGCCGGCCGGATGGACTCCTACGTGGAGCAGTTCCAGGCGGCGGGCGGCTCGAAGGTGATGCTCGCCAAGGGCAACCGCAGCAAGCAGGTCACCGACGCCTGCGACGCGCACGGCGGCTTCTACCTCGGCTCGATCGGCGGCCCGGCGGCCCGCCTCGCGCAGGACTGCATCAAGAAGGTCGAGGTCGTCGAGTACGAGGAGCTCGGCATGGAGGCGGTCTGGAAGATCGAGGTCGAGGACTTCCCCGCGTTCATCGTCGTCGACGACAAGGGCAACGACTTCTTCACGGAGCCCGCCCCGGCGCCGACGTTCACCAGCATTCCGGTGCGCGGGCCGGGTCTGGCCTGACCCCGTTCCGCACGTAGGAGGAGGGCCCGTCCGTGCGGACGGGCCCTCCTCGCGTCCTCAGCCGTCCAGCAGGCCCGACGTCGCGACCAGATAGCCGAGTTGCGCCCGGCTGTTGCTGCCCAGTTGCTCGGAGACCTTGCGCATGTGCTCGGCGACGCTGCGGCGGCTCATGCCGATCCGGCGGGCGATGGCGGCGTCCGTCTCGCCGTTGACGACGGCCTGGAGGATGGCGCGCTGGAGGTCGGAGGTGACGACGGGGGTGCGCAGCGGCGCGCGTTCGGGGCGGACCGGGACCGCGCGGGACCACGCCTCGTCGAAGTGGCGGACCAGGAAGCGGACCAGGGACGGGTGCTGGACGCGCAGGGCGCTGTTCGGTTCGTCGGAGAACGGGACGAAGGCGAGGTCCCGGTCGAAGACGATGAACCGGTCCACGACCTCGGCGAGGGTCCTGACCTCGGCTCCCTCGGCGGTCACCTGCTCGATGTAGGCGAGCGTGGTGCGGTCCGAGCGGACGGTGTGCTGGTAGAGGGTGCGCTGCCGGATGCCGCGCCGCAGGTTGCCCAGGTCGCGCGGGAGCGACTGCTCCAGGACGTGGGCCGGGCGTCCGCCGCCGGGGTGGGCGGTGCGGACCTCGGCGCGGCAGCCGCTGACCCCGGCGTCGAGGGCCTTGCTGATGACGGCCCCGCCGGAGAGCCGGGTGAGGGCCGGGCGTTCCTGCCGGTGCACCTCGGCGTAGAGGCCCTCGAAGGCGGCGAGGGTGGCGCGGGCGGAGCGCAGGGTGCGGCGCTGCTCGCCGATCGCCTCCTCGATCGGGGCGAGTGCGGCGAACGACGCGGTCTCCGGCGGTACGGGGACGAGGTGGCCGGGCGCGTCCTGGTCGGCCACCATCAGGTGCAGGGAGCGCAGACAGGCGGGTGCGGCGGCGGCCGGGAGGCGGCCCTCCGTCAGCGCACGGCGATAGGTCGCGAGCGCCGCCTCGCAGGGTTGTTCCGGTATCGACCGGTCCGAGGGTGATTCACGGCAATCACATACCGGTGAGGGGGAATGATCGTCCTTCACAAGGATGCAGATTACCTTTGTGCAATCGGGAGCACCCCGCCCGGCACCCGCGCTCGACGAGTATGTGTCGGTGACATCTGAAATCGGGAGCGCGGACGGGCCGAAGGCGGACGAGCCGGACGGCGGATCTCAAAAGACCCGGGAGACCGCGGTCTCCGAGCGCCGTTTCCGATTCCTCGTGGCCGGTTACGCGGTGTCTTCCTACGGCACATTCCTGAATATGGTGGCGCTCAATCTCTTCGTCTACGAGACGACGGGCCGGGCGTTGGCCATGGGGCTGTTCATGGCGGTGCGGCTGGCCTCCGGATTCGTCGCCGGTCTGGTCGTGGGCGGACTGCTCGCCCGGTTCAGCGCGAAAAGCATCATGCTGTGGGCGAATGTCGGCCAGGGCGCCGTGATGCTGGTGCTCATCCTGGCGCCGGACTCATGGGTGACCGGGGCGCTGATGGCCGTCTCGGTGGTGATCGGGGCCTGCGGAACGCTGTTCATGGTCGCGCTGCGCAGTTCGATCCCGGAGATGGTCGGCGAGGACCGCAGGGCCTGGGCGAACTCCCTGTCGATCACGGGACGTTCGCTGGCCATGGTTGGGGGCTTCGCCTCGGCGGGCGTGGTGGTGTCCCTCGTCGGGTACACCGCCGCCTTCCTGCTCGACATGGCGACGTTCGTGGTCTGTGCGGTGACGGTGGCCCTGCTGCCGATCGCCGGCGGCAAGGGGGCGAGCAGCGCCGCCGCCCCCGAGGCCGCCGGGAGCGGAGAGGACGCGTCCGGGGCCGGGAAGGGCGGGCGGCGGTGGAAGCCGGTGGCCTTCCTGGCGCTCGCCGCCGCCCCCGGGCTGGGCCTGATGGTGGCCCTGCGCGGGGTCGACGCGTTCGGCTCCTCGTCCCACAACGCGGCGCTGCCGATCTACTCCACCTCGCTGGACGCGTCGAATCCGGCGGTGTTCGTCAGTGCGTTCTGGTGTGTGTGGGCGCTCGGCAACATCGGCGCCCAACAGGTGATCCAGCGGTACGCGCAGCGCACCGGCCGCTCGGTGGGGGCGCTCGGATTCGGCTACGGCACGGTGGTGATGTCAGCGGCGTTCATCGCGGCGTTCGCCGGGTTCCCGCTGGCGGTCACGGCGGTGATCGCGCTGATCGCGGGGGCCGCGGACGGCCTCACCGAGGTCGCGTACACCTCGCACCTCCAGACACTTCCGGCCACGTTGCGCGGTCATGCCTTCGGTCTTTCGGCCACTTTCGAGAACCTCGGTTTCGGCGTCGGCATGATCCTGGTGGCGGCGGCCCTCGACCGGTTCTCCCCGCTGGCCGTGGTGGGCTGGTCCCACGGCGCCGCCATCGTCGTCGCGGTGGTGTTCCTGCTGAGGGTGGCGGCGGTGCGGCGAGCGGAGCCTGCGGGGCCGATGGGGCGGGCGGGGAGTACGGGGCTGGGAAAGGAAGAAGCCGTTGAGGGACGACCGGATCGCGGTGATCGGGACGGCGCTGAGGTTTCCCGGGGCTGACACCCCCGAGGCCTACTGGCGCGACATCCGGGCCGGCACGAGCCGCGTACGCCGGTTCACCCGGGCCGAGTTCGCCGCGGCGGGGGTCCCTGCGACGGCGTACGAGCAGCCGGGGTTCGGCGGGGCGAGCGCGCTCCTGACGGAGGTGGACGGCTTCGACGCCGGGTTCTTCGGGATGGGCGGGCGGGAGGCGGAACTCACCGATCCGCAGCAGCGGCTGTTCCTGGAGTGCTGCTTCCACGCCCTGGAGGACGGGGGGTACCCGGACGAGGGGCGCGGCGATGCCTCGTTGCGGATCGGGGTGTACGGCAGTTCCGGCTATCGCCTGTACTCACTGCACAGCTATCTGGCGGCGAACCTGGCGGCGGAGGCCGGCTCGGGCGACTGGATGACCGCCAAGCAGGTCCAGGTCGGCAACTACACCGACTTCACCGCCACCCGGGCCGCCTTCCGGCTCGGTCTGACCGGGCCCGCGCTGACGGTGTCCACGGCCTGTTCCAGCGCCCTGGTATCGGTCCATCTGGCCTGCCAGGCGCTGCGCGCCGGGGACGCGGACCTGATGCTGGTGGGCTCGGCCGCCCTGCATCTGCCGCAGGTCACCGGCCAGGTCCCGGTGAAGGGCTCCACCCTCTCCCCCACCGGCGCCGTCCGGGCGTTCGACGCGGACGCCGACGGCACGGTCGGCGGGAACGGGGCCGCCGCCGTCCTCCTGAAGCCGCTGGAGCGGGCGCTGGCCGACGGCGACACCGTGCACGCGGTGATCCTGGGCTCGGCGGTCACCAACGACGGTGCGGACAAACGGGGGTTCGCCGCCCCCGGGGTCGCCGGGCAGCGGGACGCGGTGCTCGGGGCGCTGCGCGCGGCGGGGGTGGACGCGGCGTCCATCGGCTATGTGGAGGCGCACGGCACGGGCACGCTGAAGGGCGACCCGATCGAGTTCGCCGCCCTGACCGAGGCGTTCCGCGCGCACACCGACCGGACCGGGTTCTGCGCGCTCGGCTCGACGAAACCGGCCATCGGCCACCTGGACAGCGCGGCGGGGCTCGCAGGGCTGATCAAGGCCGTCGAGGTGCTGCGGCACGGGGTGGTCCCGCCGCTGGTGAACTTCGCCCGGCCCAACCCGGCGCTGGCGGTGGACGACAGCCCGTTCCTGCTGCCGGTACGGGAGGAGGTCTGGCCGCTGGCGGGGGTGCGGCGAGCCGGTGTGCACTCCATCGGCATGGGCGGTACGAACGCTCACGTGATCCTGGAACAGGCGCCGAAGGCCGTGTCCCCCGCGCCCGCCGAAGCCCCCGTGCCCGCGCTGCTGCCGCTGTCGGCCGCCGACGGGGACGCGCTGCGGGCGTACGCCACCGCGCTGCGGGACCGCCTGGCGGGCGAGGCGCCCCCCTCCCGGGCCGATCTGCTGACCACCACCGCGCTCGGGCGGCGGCTCCTGCCGCACCGGCTGGTGGTCACGGCCGAGGACCCGGTGACGGGGCTGGAGGCGTTCCTGTCCGGTTCCCCGGCGGGCGATGCGTACGCGACCGGGGTCGTCGGAGCCGCACGGCAGCCGGTGTTCCTGTTCAGCGGGCAGGGCGGCGGGCGTCCGGGCATGGGCGCGGAACTCGCCGCGCGCTTCCCGGTGGTGGCCGAGGTGCTGGAGGTCTGCGGCCGGGTGTACGCGGAGGAGACCGGCCGGGACGACTTCCTGGACCGGGTCGTCGGCGGCCGGGGACCCGAACGCTGGGACACCGCGTTCGCGCAGCCCGCCCTGTTCGCCCTCCAGCTCGCCCAGGCCCGGCTGTGGGAGCGGCTCGGGGTCACCCCCGCCCGGGTCGCCGGGCACAGTGTCGGCGCGTACGCGGCACTCTGCGTGGCCGGGGCGCTGGACGCCGAGGACGCGATGCGGCTGGTCTGCGGCCGCGGGCGGCTGATGCGGGATCGGTCCGTTCCGGGCGCGATGGTCTCCGCGTTCGTCCCCGGGGCCCGGGTGCGGGAGCTGCTGGCCGCCGTCCCCGGGCTGGAGACGGCCGTGGTCAACGGGGCGCGCCACCATGTGCTGGGCGGAAGCCCGGAAGCGGTGGGCGCGGTCCGGGGGATGCTGGCCGCGCGGGGGGAGCGGTTCGAGGTGCTGGCGGTGGACCGGGCGTTCCACACGGCGTTGCTGGACCCGATGCTGGAGGAGTTCGGGCTGCTCGCCGAGAAGACGGAACTGCGCCCGGTGCGGACGGACTTCGTCGACGCGATCGACGGTACGGCGCGTCCCGCCGGGTGGCGGCCGGACGCCGCGTACCTGGTCGCGCAGGCTCGCCGGACGGCCGACTTCGCCGCCGTTCTGGGGGAGTTGGCCGAGTCCCCCCTGCTGCTGGAGCTGGGCCCTTCCGCCGTGCTGACGGGGCTGGTCCGCCGGTCGTTGCCGGACGCGGTCTGCGTGCCGACGCGCGACTGGGAGCGGGCGGTGGCCGCGCTGCACTGCGCCGGGGCCGGGGTGGACTGGGCCGCGGTGCTCGACGGCTGCGGCGGCCGGCGCGTCCGGCTGCCCACGTACCCCTTCCAGCGGCGCTCCCACTGGCGGGGCCCGGCCCCGTACGCACCCCCGGCACCGCTCGTATCGCCGCCCGCCGCGCCCGGCGGGCCCACTCGCCCATCCCCACCCACGACGGAGGACCGCATGACCGAACAGGCCGTACTGGACAGGGTGCTGGAGCTGACCGCGCGCCATCTCGGCCACCGTCCCGACGAGGTCGCCGCCGATCGCACCTTCGTCGGGCTCGGCGCGGACTCGCTCCAGCTCATCGGGATGGTGCGGCAGTTGGAGGCCGAGTTCGGCACGGAGATCAGCATGCGGGAGATCCTGGAGGAGGCGGGCACGCCCCGGCTGACGGCCGCGCTGATAGCCGGGCGGGCGGCGCCCGCGACGACGACGGCGGTGGTCGTGGAGCCGGCGCCCTCCCCCGTGACCGGGACCGGCTCCCCCGGAACGCCCGTCATTGACCGGCCCGACGCGCGCCCGCCCGCCCCCGACGCGGCCGTCCACGCCACCCGCGCCGAGGTCGACGCCCTGTCCGAGCAGATACGTCAACTGGCCGACATCCAGGCGGCGATGCTCACCCAGCTCTCCGAGGCCGTCGCGCTGCTGACCGCCCGCGCCGGGGCGGAGACCCGATGAGCGCGGAGGCACGCACCCCCGCCGGGACCACCGCCGCCGACGCCGTGGCCAGGGCCGCGGAGCTGTCACGTGCGCTCACCGCCCAGCTCGCGGCCGCCCGCGGCCGGCTCCCGGCGGACGACGCGAAGCCCGCCGCCGGGGAGAGCGCGCACGGCCCCCGGCTCGTCGTGGACGCGGCCGGCGGAATGGCCGGGGCCGGGGCCGACGAAGCCCAGCGGGCCCACACCGCCTCGCTGATCCGGCGGTTCACGTCGCGCACCCGCACCTCCAAGGAGCTGGCCCAGCAGCACCGTTCGGCGCTCGCCGACAGCCGGGCCGTCGTGGGCTTCCGGGACGCCACCAAGGAGATGCTGTACCCGATCGCGGCCCGCTCGGCGCACGGCTCCCGGCTGGTCGACGTGGACGGCAACGCGTACACCGACATCACCATGGGCTTCGGCGCGCTGCTGCTGGGCCATGAGGCGGAGCCCGTCACCGAGGCCGTGCGCCGCCACCTCTCCGACGGGCTGCGCTTCGGGCCCCGGTCCCCCGACACCGGGGAGGCGGCGGCCCTGCTCGCTTCGCTGACCGGCATGGAGCGGGTCGCCTTCGCCTCGTCCGGTACGGAGGCGAACTCGGCGGCGATCCGGCTGGCCCGGGCCGCGACCGGGCGCGACAAGGTCGTCATGTTCCGGGGCTCGTACCACGGGCACATCGACTCCGTGCTGGGCCGCCCCGGCGGCCCCGGGCAGCACGCGGTGCCCGTCTCCAGGGGCATCCCGGACAGCGCGGTGGCGGAGCTGATCGTGCTGGAGTACGGGGAGCAGGAGTCCCTGGAGGCGATCGACGCCCTCGGCGACACCATCGCGGCCGTGCTCGTCGAGCCCGTGCAGTGCCGCAACCCGGGGCTGCGGCCGGTGGAGTTCGTGCGAGCGCTGCGTGAACTCACCGCGCGCCGGAACATCGTGCTGCTCTTCGACGAGATGCTGACCGGGCTGCGGCCCCACCAGAGCGGCGCGCAGGCGCATTTCGGGGTGGTGCCGGACCTCGCCACGTACGGCA
Source organism: Streptomyces sp. NPDC058576 (assembly GCF_042718715.1). Classification (NCBI taxonomy): domain Bacteria; kingdom Bacillati; phylum Actinomycetota; class Actinomycetes; order Kitasatosporales; family Streptomycetaceae; genus Streptomyces; species Streptomyces sp. NPDC058576. The sequence continues at coordinate 9,882 of NZ_JBHXPF010000082.1, forward strand.
AGGCGCTCGGCGCGGGCTTCCCGGTCGGCGCGGTGGCGGGGCGGGCGGATCTGCTCGACGGGGTGGACGGCGGGTTCTGGCGGTACGGGGAGCCCGGCGGGCCCTCGCGCGAGACCACGTTCATCGGCGGCACGTACATGCAGCACCCGCTGTCGATGGCTGCGGCCCGCGCGGTGCTCACCCACCTCACCGAGCAGGGCCCCGGGCTCCAGAGCGGACTGAACGCCCGCACCCAGGCGCTCGCGGACCGGCTCAACGCCTTCTTCCGCGACGAGGAATTCCCGCTGGAGCTTGCCCACTTCGGGTCGATGTTCCGGTTCAAGCACCGCGCCGACCTGGAGTTGCTGTACCACCACCTCCAACTGCGCGGCGTGTACGTGTGGGAGTGGCGCAGCTTCTACCTGTCCACCGCCCACACCGAGGAGGACGTGAACCGGGTCGCGGAGGCGGTGGAGGGATCGCTGCGCGAGCTGCGCGACGGCGGGTTCTTTCCCCGGTCCACGCCTCGTCCCGTGACAGCGGAGCCGGTCGGGGCCCCGCGCCCCGCACTCGACTTCGGTGTCTACTTCTTCGGCGACTACCCGGAGGCGGAAGCAGCCGCCGAGGCGGCCGGGACCGGTACTCCGGAGGCGTACGACGCCCTCTTCGAGACCGCGCGCTTCGCCGACGAGCACGGCTTCTCCTCCGTCTGGCTGCCCGAGCGGCACTTCGACTCCTTCGGCGGACTCTTCCCGAACCCCGCCGTGCTCGCCTCCGCCGTGGCCCGGGAGACCGAGCGCGTCCGGATCAACGCGGGCTCGGTGGTCCTGCCGCTGCACGATCCGGTGCGGGTCGCCGAGGAGTGGTCGGTGGTCGACAACCTCTCGGGCGGCCGGGTCGGCATCGGCTGCGCCACCGGCTGGCACGCCCGGGACTTCGCCCTGCACCCGGACCGGTTCGCCGACCGGCGGCGGATCGCCTTCGACCACCTCGACGAGGTGCGCCGGCTGTGGCGCGGGGAGGCGGTGCGGCGGCGCACGGGCGAGGGCGCGGAGGCGGAGATCAGGATCCGCCCGCGTCCGGTGCAGGAGGAGCCGCCGTTCTTCCTGGCCACCTCCGGTCAGCGGGCGTCGTACGAGGAGGCGGCCCGGCGCGGGCTCGGGGTCGTCACCAACCTGATGAGCCAGACCGTGGACGAGCTGGCGGCGAACATCGCGCACTACCGGCGTACGCGTGCGGCGTGCGGGCTCGACCCGGCGGCCGGGCGGGTGACGGTGCTGGTGCACACGTATCTCGGCGACGACCACGCCACCGCGCGGGCGGACGCGCTGGAGCCGATGGTGCGCTACCTGCGGTCCTCGCTGCTGATGCGCTCGGCGGCGACGGCGGCCGGGCAGCGGCGTGAGGACGTGGCGGCGGCGAGCGAGGAGGACCTGGACTACCTGTTCCGCCGGGCCTACGACCGCTACTGCGACCAGCGGGCCCTGATCGGCACGCCGACGAGCGTCGCCCCGTTCGTGGCCGCGCTGCACGGGGCCGGGGTGGACGAGATCGCCGCGCTGGTCGACTTCGGGATGGACCGGGGACGGCTGCGGTCGGGGCTTGAGCGGCTGGACGTCCTGCGCCGCCGGACGCGGGAGCAGGACCCCCGGGGCCCGGTGCGGGAGACCGTCGCGCCCGCCACCTCGGCGCAGCGACGGCTGTGGCTGGCCGCGCAGTTGATGCGGAACCCGGCGGCGTACAACGAGACCCAGGCCGTACGGCTGCGCGGTCCGCTGGACGTCGCGGCGCTGCGGGCGGCGGTCGACGGTCTGGTCGAGCGGCACGCGGGGCTCCGCACGGTGTTCCGGGGCGAGGACGAGGTGGGCGTCGTCCAGGTCGTCCGGGACGGGCTCCGCGCCCCGTTGACGGTGTCCGACGCCCGGGGCGAGGACGCCGGGAAGGCCATCGGAGCGCTGCTCGCGGAGGAGAGCCACCGGGCCTACGACCTCGCCGAGGGGCCGCTGTTCACGCCCCGGCTCCTCCGGCTGGCAGACGACGATCATGTCCTGGTCCTCGGTATGCACCACATCATCACCGACGCGCACTCCGCCGCGCTGATCGCCGGGGACCTCCGGGAGCTGTACGCGGCGGCCCTCGCCGGACGCCCGCCGGTCTTCGAGCGGGCCGCCGGGACGACTGTCGGGGCCCCCGAGCCGCCGCGTGACCCGGCCGACCTGGTCTGGTGGCGCGAGCTGCTGGGCGACCGGCCGCCGGTGCTGGCCCTGCCGACGGACCGGCCGCGCGGCCGCCGGGTGGCGGGGCGCGGCGCGGCGGTGGCCCGGACCGTGGGCCGGGAGCGGGCGGACGGGCTGCGGGAGTGGAGCGGGCAGCAGGGAGTGACCCTGTTCGCCACGCTGTGCACGGCCTGGCAGCTGGTGCTGCGGCGCCGGTCGGGTCAGGACGCGTTCCTGCTGGGCACGACGTTCGGGCGGCGGCGGGCGGAGACGGCGGACGCGGTGGGCTTCCACGTGGCGCTGCTGCCGCTGTCGCTGTCCGCGACGGACTCCACCCCGCTGCCGGAGGCCGTACGGGCCACCGGCCGGGCGCTGTTCGCGGCGGAGGAGCACAGCGGGGTGGACCTGGACGCGCTGCTCGCCGCCCGTCCGGACCCGGGGAATCCGCGTCCGATGGTGACCGTTTCGGTCGATCTCGACCGAGCGGCGCTGGCCGGAATCGATCTGCCCGGGCTGCGTGCGGAGCCGGTGGCGGCCGGGACGGAGTCGGCGCCGCTGGAGCTGGCGCTGATGGCCACCCACGCTCCGGACGGGAGCCTGCGGCTGCGGCTGCGCTACGACGCGGACCTGTTCGACGCGGCGACGGCGGAGGGATATCTCGTCGAACTGGAGGGGCAGCTGGACGCGGTGACGGCCGCGTCGCCCGGGACGCCCGCCGTGGACGCCGCCGCCGTCCTGCGCGAGGTCTGGGAATCCGTCCTCGATCTGCGCGACTTCCCCGCCGACAGCAACTTCTTCGACCTGGGCGGCAATTCGATCGCCGCGATCCGCCTCGTGAACCGGGTCCGGGACACCCTCGGCGTCGACTACCCGCTGGCGGACTTCTTCGCCGACGCGACCCTGCGGGCGATGACCGGGCAGCTGGCGGGCGACGGCCCCGCGACGGAGGGGGACGCGGCTGGGGCCGACGTGAGCGCGGCCGTCGTCGACCGCGCCCCCGTCAGCGACCAGCAGGCCCGGATGATCGCCGGGCACCACGCCATGCCCGACCCCGCCGTCTGGAACGTCCCCACGCGGATCGCGTTCACCGGGGCGCTGGACCCGGCGGCCCTGCGGTCCGCCGTGTCCGAGGTGATCGCCCGGCACGACGGGCTGCGGACCCGGTTCGTCCAGGAGGGCGCACCGGACGGGCCGTGGTGGCAGGAGGTGGTGGCGGCGGGGCCGGTGGCGTTGCCGGTGGAGGACCTGACCGGGCTGCCGGCCGATGAGCGGCGCCGCCGGGCGGACGTCCTGTGCCGGGCGGACGCGGCGGGCCCCTTCGACCTGGGGCGTCCCCTGGTGCCCCGGGTGCGGCTGCTGCGGGTCGAGGAGGACCGCTGGGAGCTGATGTTCGTCCTGCACCACGTGTGCGCCGACGGCTGGTCGCTGTCGGTGCTGCTCGCGGAGATCGCCGCGCTGTACACGGCGGCCGCGGCGGGCGTTCCGCACGGTCTGCCCGATCCGGCGATGCAGGCGCCCGGGTACGCCCGGTGGCAGCGGGAGCACCACGACCCCGACGTCGAGGCGGAGCGGGCCGCGTTCTGTGCCGCCTATCTGGACGGGGTGCCGTCCGCCGTACCCGTACCGACGGACCGGCCGCGTCCACAGAAACTGAGCGGGCACGGGGAGACGGTGCGCGGGGTCGCGTCGGGCGAGGTGCGTGCGGCGGTGGAGGAGTTGGCGACCGCGCGGCGCACCACCCCGTTCGCGGTCGCGGCGGCGGCTCTCGGGGTGTTCTTGACCCGGCTGTCCGGGGAGGAGGACACCCTGCTGAGCGTGCCGTACGCCAACCGCGAGGGCACCGCCTCGGAGTCGCTCGTGGCGATGACGTCCACCGCGGTGATGGTGCGCGTACGACTGGATTCAGCCAATCTTGAGGAGACGTGCGGGGAGCTGGCGGTGCGTACGGGCGCGGGCGCGCTCGGCGCCATGGCGCATGTGCTGCCCACGGCACGGATCATGCAGGCGATGCGGGACGCGGGCGCTGTCAGCGTCCCCGACCGGGTGCCGCACGTCCTGGCCTTCCAGAACTCCGTCGACACGGACATCGAGATCCCCGGCCTGCGGGTCGAGGTGACCGATCTGGCACCGCCGCTTTCCCGCAGCGAGCTGTGCTTCGGGCTTGCGCCGCGCCGGGACCCCGCGAAGGGTTATCGAACGTTCCTGGAATTCTCCACCGACCTGTGGGACCACGAGACCGCCCACGACCTTCTCGCGTCGTACACCGACCTGCTCGCGGAGTTCTGCGCCCGGCCCGACCGGCCGGTGCGGGAACTCCTCGGGGAGCGCCCCTCGCCGGGGTCCTCGGGCCAAGGCTCCGGGGGCTCCGCCCAGGGCGCCAGCGCCGGGCCCGACCAGCCCGGCGGACCGTCACCCTCCCAGTCACTGTCGAACACCGGAAAGGCGGACGCCGTATGACTCCGGCCCCCCACCGCAGCCACACCGACGACCTGCTCTCCTTCATCGCCGCCAGCCCGTCCCCGTACCACGTGGTGGCCAGTGCGGCCCAGCGTCTGGAGAAGGCCGGGTTCCGTGAACTGCGCGGCACGGACGACTGGACGGGGGCGACCGGCGGCTGCTTCGTCAGCCGCGCCGGTGCGCTGATCGCCTGGTACGTCCCCGAGGGCGCCCCCGCCCACACCCCGTTCCGGATCGTCGGCACCCACACCGACTCGCCGAACCTGCGGATCAAACCCGCTCCGGACACCGGGACGTCGGGGTGGCGGCAGATCGGGGTGGAGATCTACGGCGGGGTGCCGCTGAACACCTGGCTCGACCGGGACCTGGGCATCTCCGGCCGGCTCGCGCTCCGCGACTCCGGCGGCGTCCCGCGCAGCCGGCTCGTCCAGATCGACGAACCCCTGCTGCGGGTGCCCCAGTTGGCGATCCACCTGGACCGTTCGGTGAACGAGGGCGTGGCACTGGACCGGCAGCGGCACATCGCGCCGATCTGGGCGCTGGGCGCGCCGCGGGAGGGCGAGCTGCTGCGCCGGGTCGCGGCCGCCGCCGGGGAGGACCCGGCGGACGTGCTGGGCTGGGACCTGAGCCTGCACGACATCCAGCCGCCCGGATACCTGGGCGTGGACCGGGAGTTCGTGGTGGCTTCGCGGCTGGACAACCAGGTCTCGGTGCACGCCGGGGTGACCGCGCTGGTGGACGCGGCGACGGGGTCCAGGCAGCCCGCGTTCGTCCCCGTGCTGGCCGCCTTCGACCACGAGGAGGTCGGCAGCGGCTCCGAGACGGGTGCGCAGAGCCCGCTCCTGGAGCGGATCCTGTCCCGGTCCGTCTCGGCGCGCGGCGGCAGCGAGGAGGACTGGTCGCGGGCGCTGGCGGGCGCGTTCTGCGTCTCCGCCGACATGGCGCACGCGGTGCACCCGAACTACTCCGAGCGGCACGACCCCGATCACCGTCCGCTGCCCAACGGCGGCCCGACGGTCAAGGTGAACGTGAACCAGCGGTACGCCACCGACTCCACCGGCATCGCGGTGTTCACGGCAGCAGCCGAGCGGGCCGGGGCACCCTGGCAGCCGTTCGTCTCCAACAACGCGATGCCCTGCGGCACGTCGATCGGCCCGCTCACGGCGGCCCGCCTCGGCGTCACCACGGTGGACGTCGGGGTGCCGGGCCTGTCGATGCACTCGGCGCGCGAGCTGTGCGGGGTGCGCGACCCGGGCTATCTCGCCGCGATCCTCACCACGATCATGGTCGGGGACTGACCGGTCCGCTCCACCGGACCGCTGGACCGGACAGCTGGACCGGACAGCTGGACCGGACAGCTCGACCGGGACGCCTCGACCGAGAGAACTCGACCGAGAGAAAGAGAACAGGAACGATCGTGGCCGACGAAGACACCGTCCTCATCTGCCTGCCCTTCGCCGGGGCGGGCCCCTCCTTCTTCACGCCCTGGCAGAAGCTGGCGCCGGAGGGTCTGCGGATCCTCCCGGTCTCCCTGCCGGGCCGCGAGAAGCGGTTCCCCGAGCCCGCGTACACCTCGGCGGCCCCGGCCGTCGACGACGCGTACGCGCAGGTGACGGCGGCGCTCGGCGGAGCGGGCGGAGGCGGGGGCGACCCGGTCGTCCTGTTCGGGCACAGCATGGGCGCGGTGCTCGCGTACGAACTGGCGCACCGGATCGAGCGGTCGGGCGGGCCGATCCGCCTCGGCGCGCTCGTCGTCAGCGGCGCGCCCGGCCCCTGGTCCCCGCGCACGGACCGGGCCGACGGGCTGCCGGACGAGGAGTTCGCCGCCCGGGTCCGGGCGTTCGCCGGGTATGACCACCCGGCGCTGGCCGACCCGGAGATGCGGGAGCTGCTGCTGCCGACGCTCCGGGCGGACGTCCGGCTCCACGAGACGTACGCCCCCTCCACGGACCGCCCCCTGGGCGTGCCCGTCGTCTCCGTCCGGGGGCGCGAAGACACCCTCGTCAGTGCGGCGGAGGCAGCCGAATGGGGCCGGGCGACGACGGGCAAGCTGACCGTGGCGGAGCCGGCCGGCGGGCACATGTATCTCACCGAACGGCCGGGCGCCCTGCTGGAACTGGTGGCCGCCGAGGCACGCGCGGCGAGGGGCCGGTGACCGGCGGCGGTACGGGACCGGCCGCCGGTGCCGGCGCGGGCCGGCTCGTCGGGCGGACGGCGCTGATCACCGGGGCGGCGCGCGGTCTCGGCCGGGCCTGCGCCGTGGCGTTCGCCCGCGAGGGGGCGGACCTGGTGCTGCTGGACGTGGCGGGCGAGCTGGCCGGGGTGCCGTATCCGCTCGGTTCGGCCTCGCAGCTCGCGCACACCGCGGACCTCTGCCGCGAGGCGGGGTCCGCCGTGCTGACCCGGCGGGCCGACGTCCGGGACCTGGCCGCTCTGGAGTCGGCGGCGGAGGCGGCCGAGGAGCGCTTCGGGCGGATCGACGTGCTGGTCAACAACGCGGGCATCGCCGCCCCTTCGGGCCGTCCGGCGCACGAGATCACCGAGGCCGAGTGGCAGTTGATGATCGATGTGGATCTGGGCGGCGCGTGGCGGGCGATCCGGGCGGTGGGCGGCAGGATGGTCGCCCAGGGGTCCGGTTCCATCGTCAACATCGCCTCGACGGCGGGCCTGGTGGGCTACCGGCACTTCGCCGGATACGTCGCGGCCAAGCACGGTCTCGTCGGCCTGACGAAGGCGGTGGCCCTGGACTACGCGCCCCGCAAGGTCCGGGTGAACGCGGTCTGTCCGGGCTCGGTGCGGGACGACGAGGCGATGGAGGGCCGGATGCTCGCGGAGATCGCCCGCTCGCTGGAGGTGCCGGTCGCCGAGCACGAGACGGCCTTCGTCCGGGACCAGCCGATGAACGCGCTGGTGGAACCGGAGGACGTGGCGGCCGCGGTGCTCTGGCTGGCCACGGACGCGTCCCGGCAGGTGACCGGCAGCGTGGTCACCGTGGACGGCGGGTTCACGGCCCGCTGACTCCCGATTTCACTCTCGCCGACGAGGAGTTGCGCACGTGCCGCCTGCCCATCACACCCTGACGGTCCGCCTGCCGTCGGCCGCCACCGACACCGCGCTCGCCACCGTCCTCACGGCGGCGGCGGAGCTGTGGTGGCCCGGGGACCGCCGCCGCCCCCGGCTGTGGACGGAGTCCGTGCCCGCCCCGGCCGCGTCCGAGGCGGCGGCCCGGCGGCGCGAGGCCGAGGCCCGCCGCCCGCTCGCACCCGGTCACCCGCTGCGCGTGGTGCGGCTGCGGTACGCGGACGGGCAGCCCGCCGATGTCGTCCTGACCGCTGCCACGTCCGCGCTGGACGCCCACTCGCTGCGGCTCGTCGCCCGAGTGCTGCGCGGCGAGCTTGCGGCGGACGCGGTCACTCCGCTCGCCGGGCCGCTCCACCCGGACCTGCGTCTCGACGCGGAGACCCGGCGCCTGGCCTCGGCGCTCGCGGTCACCGTCGGGCGGTACGAGGGCGCGGTCGCGGTGCGCGTCGCCGTCCCCGTACCGGCCCGGGACCGGCCGCCGTACGCGCTGGGGGCGCTCGACGGGCACGCGGTGTTCGCGGCGGACCTGTCACCCGGCCGTACGGTCGCGGATCTGCTCGCCACCGAACCGGTCGTCCCGGCCGAGGGCGGGGAGCCGCCCGCACCGGAGCTGGTGGCGGGCGACGGGACCGGGCCCGCCTCCCTGCCGGCCGGCCCGGACGCCCTTCCCGTGCCGGCACACCAAGTGGAGCGGGTACGGCAGCAGTTGCTGAGCGCCCCGCCGAACACCCCCCTGGGGCACCTGAATCCTCTGGGTGAGGCGGAGTCGGCGGCGCAACTGGCCCTCGGGGCGCGGCCCGAGCGGGCGATCCCCCGCCGCATCGACGAAGCCTTCGCCGCCCAGGCAGCCGCCCGCCCCGACGCCCCCGCGCTCACCGCAGGGTCCGCCACCCTCTCGTACGCCGAGCTCGATTCCCGCGCCGAGCTGTTGGCCGACGGCCTGTACGCCCACGGTGTCCGCCCCGGTGACCTCGTCGGCCTCTGTCTGCCCCGCTCGACGGACCTGGTGGCGGCGATGCTGGCCGTGCTGAAGGCGGACGCGGTCCACGTGCCGCTGGATCCGGAGCATCCGGCGGACCGGCGGGAGCGCACCGCGCGGGACGCGGGAGTCCGGCTGACGGTCGAGGACCCGGCCGACCTCGTCGGCCACCCGCCCCGCCCCGCCGCACCCCCCGGGGAGCCCGGCGCGCCCGCGTACGTCATCCACACCTCGGGCTCGACCGGCCGCCCCAAGGGCGTGGTCGTCCCGCACGCCAATGTCACGGCCCTGGTCGACGCCGTCCGCGACGACTTCGGCCTCTCCCCCGACGACACCTGGACGTGTTTCCACTCGGCGGCGTTCGACTTCTCGGTGTGGGAGATCTGGGGCGCGCTGCTGACGGGCGGGCGGCTGGTGGTCGTGGACCACTGGACCACCCGCTCGCCGGAGGACTTCCACGCCCTGCTGGTCCGGGAGGGGGTGAGCGTGCTGAGCCAGACCCCCTCCGCGTTCACCCAGCTCGCGGCGGCCGACCGAACGGCGGGCGGGTTGTCCGCCCTGCGGCTGGTGGTGCTGGGCGGCGAACCGCTGGACGCCCGCCCGCTGCTGGACTGGTTCGACCGGCATCCGGAGGACCGCTGCCGGCTCGTCAACATGTACGGGATCACCGAGACGACCGTCCATGTCACCGCCACCACGGTGACCCGCCGGGAGGCGCTCGCCGGGTCCCGGTCGGTGGGGCGGCCCCTGCCCGGCTGGTCGGTCCGGGTCCTGGACGCGCACGGGCGGCCGGTGCCGCCGGGGGCGCCCGGGGAGATCGTGGTGGGCGGGGCGGGCGTCGCGTTCGGCTATCTGAACCGGCCCGCCCTGACCGCCGAACGCTTCGTCCCGGATGTCCTGGACCCGGCGGGGCGGCTCTACCGGAGCGGGGATCTGGGGCGGCTGCTGTCCGACGGAACGCTGGAACACCTCGGCCGGATCGACGACCAGGTGAAGGTGCGGGGCTTCCGGATCGAGCCGGGCGAGATCCGGCACGTGCTGCTGGAGGACCCGGCGGTGTCGGCGGCGGCGGTGACCGTGACCGGCGGCGGGGACGGGGACGCGGCGGCCGTGCGGATCGACGCGTACGTGGTTCCGGCCCCGGGGGCGGGCGAGGACCCCGGCCCCGTACGGGAGCGGGCGGCCCGGCTGCTGCCCGCGCACATGGTGCCCGCGACGGTGATCGTGCTGGACGCCCTCCCCCTCACCGCGAACGGCAAGCTGGACCGGGCCCGGCTGCCCGCGCCCGGGACCTGCCGGACCGCCGGGGCGACGCCTCACGGAGCCGCGTCCGGCGGGGCCGCGCCGGACGCCGCCCTCGCCGCCATCTGGCGGGACGTGCTCGGCGTCGAGGAGATCGGGCCGGACGACGACTTCTGGGACCTGGGCGGCAATTCGCTCTACGCGATCCGGATCGGCACGCTCGCCCGGGAGCGCGGGCTGCCCGGCATCCCGCTGCGCCAGTTGTATCTGACGCCGACTCTGGGGGCGCTGTCCGAAGCGCTGTCCCTGGAGACCTGACGAGGTGAGAGCGGGCGGAGGGGCCGGCCGGGGATCACCACGGCCGGCCCCTGCTCGGTCCTCGCTACGCGAAGCGCTGCTTCGCGCCGCCGTCGCACGTCTGGAGCTTGAGCGGGTCCTTGGCCCCCGCCAGCGTCAGACACAGACCCGTCGCGGCCGCCGGGCGGATCGTGCCCGCCTGCCGGACGAACTTCTGGTTGGCCGCGCCCGCGCAGTTCCACACGACGAGCGTGGCGCCCGGGTTGTACCTGGCGCCGGACACGTCCAGGCACCGGTCGTGGCTGAGGGCGGTGCGCAGGGTCTGCGTACCGGCGTCGTACCACCAGTTCTGGTTGCGTCCGCCGTGGCAGTCCCAGCCGCCGATGGCCGTGCCGTTGCGGGTGACCGAGCCGGGCGCGTCCACACACGTGCCGGTCGCCTCGTTCTTCAGCGGGGTGAACACGTCGTCCCAGGCCGCCCTGGTCAGGACCGGGTTCCCCGTGCTCGCCGGGTCGGCGCAGCTCGCCTCGCGCAGCCCGGAGTCGTACAGCTGGGTGAGGCAGGAGGCGAAGGCCCGGTGGCCGGCCGCGTTGGGGTGGAAGGACTGCCGGACCGAGTTCTCGTCGGGCAGGCCGGGCTTGCTCAGGTCGATGTAGAGACCGCGCGCCCAGGGGCTCTCGCTGCACACCTCGTGGCCGTGGAAGAGCCGGGAGTTGTCGAGGTAGGAGGCCCCGGTGGCGGTGGCCGCCTTGCGCATGCCGGCCTGGAAGGCGGGTACGGCGGTGTTGCGCCCCCAGACGGTGTCGGAGTCGTAGCCGAGCCCGCCGCAGATCAGCTTGCCGGGGAAGTTCGGGTTGTCGCGGAAGTCCGGGCCGATGGGGCTCGGGTAGCCCATCAGGACGAGCTTGTAGTCGTCGTCCCCGTACCCGGCGCCGGTCATCACCGTCCGCAGGTCGCGGACGGTCGCCTCGACCTTGGGGACCAGCGCGTCGACGCGGGCCTGCCAGCCGCCCGCGTACTTCGGCTCGCAGGGGCCCTGGAGGCTGATGTAGCGGACCACGCAGTCGGTCATGACCGGGCCGAACTGGAGGTCGTCGTTGGCCCCGGCCACCAGGACGATCATCTTGATCCGGGTGTTGCGGGCCTTGATCGCGAGACTGTCGCTCTGCACGAGTTCGTCGGCGTACTGCTTGTCTCCGCCGATTTTGATGTTCCCGGTATAGGCCCCGGAGCACGAGACGTTGTACGTGAGGTCCGCCGCGATGCCCGTGCGGTGGATGGCGGCCTCCGGCGAGCGGTGGCACCAGTTGTCCGGACCGTTGGTGCCGGGGTCGTAGGTGCCGACGCCCTCGCCGGAGATCTCACTGTCGCCGAGCGAGATCAGCCCGGTCTTGCGCTCGCCGAGCGGGCGCTCGGCGGGGCTGCCGTACAGCTGGGTGGCCTCGGCGGCCCGGACGGCTTCCAGTGCGGGCGGGAGAGGGGTGGATGCGATAGAGCTGGTACCCGACTCCGTCGCGCCCGCGGGTCCGGCGGCGGCCATACCGCCGACGGCTGCCGCGAGCGCCACGGTGGCGGCGACCGTACAGCGGAGCCGGCGAAGGCTTCGGAGCCCTCGAAGTCTGGTGCTGGTGCGCCTCATTGCGCCTCCCGGTAAGTGGTTACCCCCGGTATTTACTGGCCGGTAGGCGACTTGGGAATACATAGAACAAGACACGTGCTCATCTTTTTCAGGAGGTTTAAACACCATGGGCGACACATCAGGCGACACGTCGGGCGGCAGCGGGTTCCGGATCGAGCACGACTCGATGGGTGAGGTGCGGGTTCCCGCGCACGCGAAGTGGCGCGCGCAGACCCAGCGGGCGGTGGAGAACTTCCCCGTCTCCGGGCAGCGCCTGGAGCGGGCCCACATCGAGGCGCTGGCCCGGATCAAGGGCGCGGCCGCCAAGGTCAACGCCGAGCTGAAGGTGCTGGATCCGGACATCTCCACCGCGATCCGGGAGGCCGCCGCCGAGGTCGCGTCGGGCCGCTGGGACGAGCACTTCCCGGTCGACGTGTTCCAGACGGGGTCCGGCACCTCGTCGAACATGAACACCAACGAGGTGATCGCCACGCTGGCCACCGAGCGCCTCGGCCGCGAGGTCCACCCCAACGACCATGTGAACGCCTCCCAGTCGTCCAACGACGTCTTCCCGTCCTCCATCCACATCGCCGCCACCGCCGCCGTGACCGCCGACCTGATCCCCGCCCTGGACCACCTGGCGGCATCCCTGGGGCGGAAATCGGCCGAATTCTCGGAGGTCGTGAAGTCCGGCCGTACGCATCTGATGGACGCCACCCCGGTCACCCTCGGCCAGGAGTTCGGCGGCTACGCGGCGCAGATCCGCTACGGCGTGGAGCGGCTGCGCGCCTCGCTGCCCCGGCTCGCCGAACTGCCGCTGGGCGGTACGGCGGTGGGCACCGGCATCAACACCCCGCCCGGCTTCTCCGCGGCCGTGATCGCCGAGGTCGCGGACGCCACCGGGCTGCCGCTCACCGAGGCCCGCGACCACTTCGAGGCGCAGGGCGCGCGGGACGGCCTGGTGGAGACGTCCGGCCAGTTGCGGACCATCGCCGTGTCGCTGACGAAGATCTCCAACGATCTGCGGTGGATGGCGTCGGGCCCGCGCACGGGACTCGCGGAGATCGCGCTGCCCGACCTCCAGCCGGGCTCGTCGATCATGCCGGGCAAGGTCAATCCGGTGATCCCCGAGGCGGTCCTGATGGTGGCCGCCCAGGTCACCGGCAACGACGCCACGGTGGCCACGGCCGGCGCGGCGGGCAACTTCGAGCTGAACGTGATGCTCCCGGTCATCGCGAAGAACCTGCTGGAGTCCGTACGGCTGCTCGCGAACGCCTCCCGGCTGCTCGCGGACCGTACGGTCGACGGCATCACCGCCGACGTCGAGCGGGCCCGCGCCTACGCCGAGTCCTCGCCGTCGGTGGTGACCCCGCTCAACAAGTACATCGGCTACGAGGAGGCGGCGAAGGTCGCCAAGAAGTCCCTGAAGGACGGGACGACGATCCGCGAGACGGTCCTGGCCTCGGGCTATGTGGAGCGCGGTGACCTGACGATGGAACAGCTCGACGAGGCGCTGGACGTGCTGCGGATGACGCGTCCGTGAACGCCGGGCGGGTGTGCTCGCCGATATCCGGGTGACCTGAGTCGCAGCGGGCCGGTGGGAGCGCTCCGTAAGATCCCTCCATGACAGGTACGGGGATGACAGGCACGGGAGAGTGCGGGCGCTGGGCGCCGGGGGACCGGATCCTCTGGCGCTACCGCGACAACGGCCGGAACCACCCGACGGCCGGTGCCCCGCCCGTGCACATCTGCCGTCCGGTGACCGTCGTGCAGGACACCGACGAGCTGCTCGCCGTCTGGATGGCGCCGGGCACCGAGTGCGTGCGGCCGGTGCTGGCGGACGGCACCCAGGTGCACGCGGAGCCGCTGGCCACCCGCTACACCGCGCCGCGCACCACGGCCCGCTCGACGTGGTTCGGGTCCGGGGTGCTGAAGCTGGCCCGGCCGGGGGACCCGTGGTCGGTGTGGCTGTTCTGGGACCGCGGCTGGATGTTCCGCAACTGGTACGTGAATCTGGAGGAGCCCCGCACCCGGTGGTCCGGAGGGGTGGATTCCGAGGATCACTTTCTCGACATCTCCGTGAACCCCGACCGGAGCTGGAAATGGCTCGACGAGGACGAGTTCGCGCAGGCGCAGCACGTCGGCCTGATGGACCGGGAGACCGCGCGGCGGGTCCGGGAGGCAGGCCTCGCGGCGGTCGAGGTGATCACCGGGTGGGGGGCGCCGTTCCGGGACGGCTGGGAGCACTGGCGGCCCGATCCGCGGTGGCAGGTGCCGCCGCTGCCGGATGACTGGGACCGCACCCCTGCCCGTATGCCGTCGTGAGACCCTGGAGAGACCCTTCGGGCGGCCCGGTCGGCAGGTCCGGCCGTACGGAGGGCAGAACACCGCAACCAGCGGGCGCCACACCGGAACTGACCACAAGTCATCACACCGGTCGTGCGGAGCGACGGGCCACGGACCCGGACGTTCCGTTCGGTCGCGGGAGCCACTACGAGGGGGTGGAGACATGCACGCCGGCCGCTGCCCGCTCGCCGCGTCCGCCGAGGGCGGGGTCACCCGTCGGCCATCTCCTCGGCGCTCGGTTTCGGCCCCTTCATCGGGGGCATCCGGTGACAGCCGTTGTTCTTCCCGCGCTTGCCGGGGCACAGTGACGCCCCACGAGGTGACTGCCTCATACAACCGGCCCGGACGGACGGAATCCCACGCGTGACGGAGCACCCCACCTCCCACGAAGGCCGGCAGCCGCTGACGGCCCGGCCGCAGGAGCGCACCCGGCCCCGGCAGCAGGACGCCGCGGCGGCGGCCGCCGCTGCCGCCGTACCGGCTCCGGCCGCCGCGCCGAACCCGGGCCCCGGGACGGCCGCCGTCGCCGACGCGCAGGCGGCCACCCGCCGCGAGGGCGACCGGCTGCGCTTCGTCGGCGCGGCGACCCGGCGGATCGCCCGGGGCATAGACCTCGACGAGATCGTCCTCGGGCTGTGCCGGGCCAGCGTTCCCACGTTCTCCGACGCGATCCTGGTCTACCTCCGCGACCCGCTGCCGGTCGGTGACGAGCGCCCGGTGAGCCCGTTCGTCCTGCGGCTGCGGCGCAGCGACCGGCTGCGCGTCAGCGACGAGGAGGGCGCCGAGGCGTCCGGCTCCGAGACGGAGCGGCTGCGCCCGCTCGTCCTGGACCCGCAGGCCGACCTGATGCCCGCCGCCGAGCTGTGCGAGGTGCGGGCGGGCGGTGCGCTGGCCGAGGTGCTGCGCGGGGTGCGGCCGGTCTTCGGCGACTCGGCGGCGGCCCGGGCCGCACTGCCCGAGCTGCTCGGCCCCGGCCGGTCCGTGCCCACCGGGCACCGGGCGATCCTGGCCCCGCTGCGCGGCCGGCGCCGGGTCATCGGGGCTGCGGTCTTCGTGCGCGGCACCGAGCGCACCCCGTTCGAGGCCAGCGATCTGCTGGTCGCGGCGCAGTTGGCGACGCACACCGCGCTCGGCATCGACAAGGCCGTGCTGTACGGGCGCGAGGCCTACATCGCCGACGAGCTGCAGCGCACGATGCTGCCCGACTCGCTCCCCCAGCCCACCGGTGTCCGGCTCGCCTCGCGCTACCTCCCGGCGGCCGAGACGGCCCGGGTCGGCGGCGACTGGTACGACGCGATCCCGCTGCCCGGCAGCCGGGTCGCGCTGGTCGTCGGCGATGTGATGGGCCATTCCATGACCTCGGCGGCGATCATGGGCCAGCTCCGGACGACGGCGCAGACCCTGGCGCAGCTCGACCTGCCGCCGCAGGAGGTGCTGCACCACCTGGACGAGCAGGCGCAGCGGCTCGGCAGCGACCGGATGGCGACCTGCCTGTACGCGGTGTACGACCCGGTCGCGCACCGGATCACCATCGCCAACGCCGGGCATCCGCCGCCCGTGCTGCTGCACCTGGGCGGGCGCGCCGAGGTGCTGCGGGTGCCGCCGGGCGCCCCGATCGGGGTGGGCGGTGTCGACTTCGAGGCCGTCGAGCTGGACGCGCCCGCCGGCGCCACGCTGCTGCTGTACACCGACGGTCTGGTGGAGTCGCGGCTGCGGGACGTGTGGACGGGTATCGAGCAGCTGCGGGAGCGCCTCGCGGCGACCGCGCAGCTCACCGGCGACGACCACTCGCCGCCGCTGGAGGCGCTCTGCGACGACGTGCTGGACATGCTCGGGCCGGGCGACCGGGACGACGACATCGCGCTGCTCGCCGCCCGCTTCGACGGGATCGCCCCGAGCGATGTGGCGTACTGGTACCTGGAGCCGGAGGACGCGGCTCCGGGCCGGGCCCGCAGGCTGGCCCGGCGGGCGCTGAGCCGCTGGGGTCTGGACGACCTGGCCGACGAGGTGGAGCTGCTGGTCAGCGAGGTCGTCACCAACGCCGTGCGCTATGCGGAGCGGCCGGTGACGCTGCGGCTGCTGCGGACCGACATCCTGCGCTGCGAGGTCGGCGACGACTCCCCGCAGCTGCCCCGGCAGCGCCGGGCCCGGGAGACGGACGAGGGCGGGCGCGGGCTGTTCCTGGTCAACCGGCTGGCCCGGCGATGGGGGGCGACGCGCCTGTCGACGGGCAAGGTCGTCTGGTTCGAAATGGCGGCCCGGGCGCAGTAGGACGGCATGAGGGAGGGGGCGGGCCGATGG
>NZ_JBHXPF010000083.1:0-25858 GCF_042718715.1 Streptomyces sp. NPDC058576
GCTCGCGGCTCGCGGCTCGCGGCTCGCGGCTCGCGGCTCGCGGCTCGCGGCTCGCGGCTACTGTCGACTTATCGCATCTCAAGCGGTGCTGCAACCTTTTCAGGGTCCGAACGGGAGCGCAGGGCGGTCATATCGTACGGGAATCATCCCTGGTCGGCGTGCGTGGTGGGCAGCGCACCGCCCCGCTTCCTCCCGGCGAAGCGGACCGGCGCCCGGAAGCGGGCCTTGCGGGCGGCCCGGCGGAAGGTGGTCAGGACGGCGGGGCCCGCCAGCATCACGCAGACGAAGTTCGTGACGGCGCGTCCGGTGTCCCAGCCGAGGGACGTGGCCACGTCGAACGCCAGGTAGCGCTGCCACTGTTCGGTGAACGGCAGGCCGGGAAGGTAGGCGATCGAGCTGCCCGGGTCCAGCGAGAACGGCCAGAACGACAGGTTCAGCAGAAAGCCGAAGAGGTAGCCGGAGAGCGAACCGTAGACGGCGAGCATCAGGACCTCCCGGCGCCCCGTGGCCCGGGGCAGCAGGCCCGCGAGCATCCCGACGAACGCGCAGCCGAACATCTGGTACGGCATCCACGGGCCGACCCCGCCGGTGATCAGCGCGGACGCGAACAGCGAGGTGCAGCCCAGGGTGAAGCCGAAGCCCGGACCGTAGACACGGCCCGCCAGGACGAGGACGAAGAACACCGTCTCGATGCCCGCCGTGCCCGCGCCCAGCGGCCGCAGCGCCGCGTTCACGGCGGAGAGGACCCCGAGCATCGCCAGGGCCTTGGAGTTGATGCCGCCCTCGGCGATCTCGGAGATCACGACGCACAGGACGAGGACCAGCAGCACGCCGAAGATCAGCGGCGGCGCGTAGGCCGCGCCCAGCCGGCCCGGGGCGACCACGAAGGGCCAGAAGAAGGCGACCAGGCCGAGGAAGGCCGCCATGGTGATCACGACTGCGGCGCGCGGTGCGATACGGATGGCTCCCGCGGAGCGCTCCGTGACGTTCTTGAGATCCTTGAGGTCTTCGAGGTCCTTCACGCGTCCCCCTCTCCGCTCGGGAGCACCGGGAGCACCGAGGTCACCTGGTCGACCGTCAGGTACGGCAGGGGCGCGAGGATCTTCGCCACCTGCGGGGCGAAGACGGGGGAGGCGACGATCACCTCCGTGGTCGGCCCGTCCGCGACGATGTCGCCCTCGGCCAGCACCACGACCCGGTCCGCCGCACGCGCCGCGAACTCGACGTCATGGGTGGAGACCACCACCGACCGCCCCTCGGCGGCCAGCTCGTCGACGATGGCGATCAGCTGGGTCTTGGCCCGGTAGTCGAGACCGCGCGTCGGTTCGTCCAGCAGCAGCACCCGGGGCGCCGCCGCCAGCTGGATCGCGAGGACCAGTGCCAGCTTCTGGCCCTCGGAGAGGTCGCGGGGGTGCGTCGCACCGTCGATGCCCGGAGCCAGCCGGTCCAGGATCGCCCGGGCGGACGGCCCCGTGACCCCGTCCGCGGTCCCGGCCTCAGTCCCGGCCTTCGTCCCGGCCTTGGTCCCGGCCTTCGTCCCGGTCCGGACGGTCGCCCCGGACTCGGCGTCGGCCTGGTCGAGTTCCTGCTTGACGCTCTCCAGGTAGAGCAGGTCGGTCGGGGTCTGCGGAACCAGCCCGACCAGCCGACGGGCCTCCGCCGCGGACAGCTTCTTCGGGTCGGCGCCCTGCACGGGATCCGGTGCGCCGGACCCGCCCCGAGTCACCCGGACCGTCCCGGAGGTGCGGGGACCCGATCCCTGGAGCGCCCACAGCAGTGACGACTTGCCCGAGCCGTTGCGGCCCATCAACGCCGTGACCTCCCCGGCC
Organism: Streptomyces sp. NPDC058576; assembly: GCF_042718715.1. Lineage (NCBI taxonomy): Bacteria > Bacillati > Actinomycetota > Actinomycetes > Kitasatosporales > Streptomycetaceae > Streptomyces > Streptomyces sp. NPDC058576. The sequence goes on from NZ_JBHXPF010000083.1 coordinate 1,830, forward strand.
CGCAGATCGAGGTCCACCTCCCGCACCGCCGGGGCACCCCGGTAGGCGACCGTGATCCCCCGGGCCCCGAGCAGGGCGGCGCCCGGTGCGTCCGGTACCGCGCGTACCGGCGGGGGCGGCGTGCCCTCCAGCGCCGTACGCAGCGGCCGGGCCGCCCTGCGGGCGTCGCGTACCGACAGGGGCAGGGGCGACCAGCCCGCCGCCCGGCCGAGCTCGACGATGGGCGGGGCGATCGACGACGCCGCGAAGATCTCCGAAGGCGGCCCCGCCGCCACCCGGCCGTCCCCCGGCAGGTGGATCACCCGGTCGGCGTACTGCACCACCCGCTCCAGCCGGTGCTCGGCCAGCAGCACCGTCACTCCGAGGTCGTGGACCAGCCGGGTCACCGCGGCCAGCACCTCTTCGGCCGCCGTCGGGTCGAGCGCGGACGTCGGCTCGTCCAGCACCAGGACCCGTGGGTGCGCGGTGAGCACGGAACCGATCGCGACGCGCTGCTGCTGCCCGCCGGACAGCTCGTGCAGCGCCCGATGGCGCAGATCCGCGAGCCCGAGCAGGTCGAGCGTCTCCTCGACGCGCTTGCGCATCACCGTCGGCGAGATGGCCAACTGCTCCATCGCGTAGGCCAGTTCCTCCTCGACCGTGTCGGTGACGAAGCCGTCCAGCGGATCCTGGCCCACCACGCCCACGACATCGGCGAGTTCGCGCGGCGGGTGCTCGGCGGTGTCCCGGCCGTCGACCGTGACCGTGCCGTACAGCGTGCCGCCGGTGAAGTGCGGTACGAGCCCGTTGACCGCGCCCAGCAGGGTCGACTTGCCGACCCCCGTATGGCCCACCACGAGGCACAGTTCACCCTCGTCGACCTTCAGGTTCACGTCCCGCATGACCGGCTCGTCGGCGCCGTCGTACACGACGGACACCTGGTCGAAGGTGATCATGCGGCTTCCTCGGTGCGTAGCGCGGGGACATGCGGAGTGGGCGGACCGGGCGGCGGCGCCAGGAACCCGGCCGCTCCCGCGAGCAGGATCGCGGCGGCCGGGACGAGCGGCAGCGTCGGCCAGCTCAGCGGGTAGATGGACGGGTTCAGCGCGGCCGGGTCGTAGCCCACGTTGACGAACAGCAGCACGGCGGAGAGCACCCCGCAGGACGCCACCGCCCACTCCGCGAACCGCCACGGATCCGGCCGGTACGTCGTCCGGGTCACCCGCCGCCCGCCCAGGCGCAGCCCCGCCAGACAGAGCACCGAACCGGCCGCCAGCGCCGGCAGCCCCAGCAGCCTGGGCGCGGACGCGTCGAGGAGGCCGTACGCCCCCGCGCACAGCCCGCACATGCCCAGCAGCATCAGCGCTCCGGTCAGCCGGCGCGAGCGCGGCGTCGCCGACCCGGCCCGCCCGTACCCGCGCGAGTCCATCGCCGCGGCCAGCCGGAGCGACCGCTCCAGCGCGTCCTCCAGTACCGGCACGACGATACCCCGCAGCGCCCCCAGCCCCTTGTTGCGCCCGGCCCGCAACCGCCGGGCGCGGGCCACCCGCTGCACGCTCTGCACCAGTTGAGGGGCGACGCTGATCGACACGGTGACGGCGACGCCGAGTTCGTACAGCGCGCCGGGCAGCACGCGCAGCGCCCGCTTCGGGTTGGCGAGGGTGTTCGCCGCACCGATGCAGCACAGCATGCAGGCCAGTCGCAGGCCGTCCGTCGCGGCCGACAGCAGTGCCTCCAGCGAGACCGGGCCGCCCAGTTGGATGCCCGCGTACCAGTCGGGCGTCGGGATGTGCGGCAGGGAGAAGAGGTAGTGGTCGTGCGGTGTGATGCCGGTGGCGAACACCGCGCGGAAGACCACGCGGATCGCGACGACCGTCAGGGCCAGATAGAGGTAGTACGCGAAGCCGCGCGCCCACGGGGCCTCGGTGCGCCGCACGGTGACGACGTAGCCGAGCACCGCGAGGACCAGGAAGAGCAGGAGCGGGTTGTTGGTCCGGCTGACCGCCGTGGCCAGGGCGAGCGCCCAGATCCACCAGGCGACCGGGTGCAGGGTGCGCGGCAGTCGCCGGCCGCCGGTGTCAGGCCTGCCGGCGGTGGGCTCCCCGTCCGCACGGGCGGCCACGCGGGCGCTACTGCTCACGGCGACGGCGCTTCGCGGCGAACAGGGCCGCGCCGCCGATGACCACCACGAGACCGGCCGTCGCCGCCACCGGCGCCATCGACCCGGAGTCGTGCTCCGCGTCGGCCGCCGGGGCGGCGTCCACCACCTTGGCCGACTTCTCCGGCGCGGCCACCGCCCCCGTCGCCGGACCCGACGGGCTCGGCGAGGGAGTGGCGGAGCCGGACGGGGAGGCGCTCGCGGAAGCGGAGGGCGACGCCGGCTTCGAGGGCTTCTTCGAGGGCCGCGGCGGAGCCTGGTCGCCGTCCGCCGGCCGCTGGGTGGTCCGTACGGGGTCGGGCTTCGGCTGTGGCGCCGGATCACCGCCCGTGGGGCGGGAGTTGTGGGCGCGCAGCTGGTCCGGGGTGACCGTGGGGCGGCCCTTGGTGCCCTCGATGTTCGTCCCGCCGAAGATCCACAGGTCCACGCTGCCCGGCCGGGGCCGGTAGCTCATCGCGCCGAGCTGGCTGTACTCCCAGGTGTTCTCGCCCGGGTCGGCGTGCCAGTACGACCAGTAGGCCGACGCGGGCGGGGTGAGGACGCAGTCCTCCTGCTGGGACGTCGGGTACTGCCGGCCGCCCTGGTGCCCGCTGTAGCCGATCCGGCAGATGAACGCCGGGCCGTCGTGCCCGGTCCCGGTGGTCCGCCAGCCGCCCTGGTTGAGCAGTGCGTAGCCGGTCGTCGGCGTCGTCCCGCAGGAGCGGTAGACGGGGCCGCCCCAGTGGCTGAAGTCGACGGCCAGCACCACGCCCGAGGAGGTGGTGCACCGGCCGATCGGCTGCGGGGCCGCCGACGCCCGGTCGGCGGGCGCGAGCAGCGCCGCGCCCGTCAGGCCGATCGAGGCCAGGGCCCGGCCCACGGTACGAAGGAGGCGCGGGTTCACCGCTCACCACCCGCTGCCGCCGTACGCCGGTCGCGGGCGGCCACGACCGTGCGCCAGCCCGCCAGGACCAGCACCAGGGCGGCCGCCGCGAGGCCGAGCGCCTGCGCACCGGTCGACGCGAGGCTGCCCCCGCCGCCCGGACCGTCGGCGTTCACCATGCCGCCGCCCGCGCCGTCCCCGGGCGTGACGATCACCGGGGCGGAGGAGGGGGCGGGGTTCGGCGTGGTGCCCTCCAGGCTGCGGGTGAGCGTGCCGAAGGAGATGCCGGTGGCACCGCCGACCGCCTGTGCCGAGGCGCGTATGTCGGAGCCCCGCTGTCCTTCCTTCGCCACGTCGAAGCCGCCGTCCCTGTTCTGCCGTGCGGCGAGGAACTTCAATGCCTTCGTGATCTGCTTGTCGTACTTCTCCGCCTTCAGGGACAGGCCCTGAACGGCGAGTCCGGCGGAGTTGACCGAGTTGCCGGACGCGCCGGGGAAGCCGCCGTCCGGCAGCTGCTGGGCGGCGAGCCACGCCACCGCCTTGTCCACGGCGGGCGCGTGCGCGTCGCCCGGGACCAGATCCAAGGTCATCGCGGCCATCGCGGTGGAGTCCACCTCCGAGTCGCCCGTCGCCGGGATCAGACTCGGCCAGGCTCCGGAGGTGTGCTGGAGACTCGCCAGATACGTGATCGGAGCCTCGGCCGCCTTCTCCTCACCCGCGCGCACCTGCGCCATGATCCCGAGGGAGTGGGCGAAGACGGAGGGCGCGTAGGTGTACGCACCCTTGGCGGCGCAGCTGCGGTCGGGGGCGGTGCTCGGCTTCTCGCAGACCGCGTCGGCCAGCCCGGCGATCAGGTCCTGGCCGCCGAAGTCGCGCGGGTCGCGTTCGACGACCTGGGCGAGGACGGCCGCCTTGCCCATCGAGCCGCCGAGGGCGTGCTTGGCGCCCACACCGGTCCAGTCGTGCAGGGCCCGGCCCTCGCCGTCCTTGCCGCCCTGCTCCAGGAAGTCCACGACCGTGCGCAGGGCGTTGTCGTCGTGGCCGGTCGCCGCCAGCGCGAACGCGCCGTCGATGGTGAGGCCGAAGTCGGCGCGTCCCGTCTTCTTGTCGGCCCGGTAGTAGCGTCCCTGGTGGAGGTTGGCCGGGCGTGTCAGGTAGGCGATGCCCTTCTTCAGGTCCGGGCCCACACCCGGCGGGCGGGTCGCGGGCCGAGTGGTGGGGCCGCCGGTCGCCGGGGGAGTGGTCGGCGGGGGCGTGGGCTCGGGGGCCTTCGCGACCAGCGTGACCAGGTCGACGCCCGCCCCCGCCAGCACGCCGGGGCCCGTCGCGTACAGCGCGGGATCGGTGGCGCCCTCGTCGAACCCGAAGCCCCCGCCGTCCAGCTGTTCCCGCGACAGCCAGGCGACGGCCGCGTCCGCCGCGCCGCCGTCACCGAGCGCGCGCAGCGCCTGTGCCGCGTACGCGCTCGCGGCGACGGACCCGGTGGTCGCCCCGTTGTACGGCGGGAACGCGCCGGACCTCAGCTGCGCCTTCTTCAGATACGTACGCGCCTTGGCGACGACGGCGTCCTGCCCGCCCGCCTCCTTCAGCACCAGCGCGACCAGCCCGGTGGTCATCGGATCGCCGTCGCAGTTCTCGCCGGGGCGGATGAGGATGCTGGTCACCGAGCCGTCCTGGCAGACCAGTTGGGTCAGCCGCGTCACGGCATCGGCCGGCGGCTCCACACCGCCGCGCAGCAGGGCCAGCACGGCCAGCGCCTGCCCGTCCGCGTAGTCCGCGCCGTGGAAGTCGCCCTTGGCCGTGCAGCCCGGGGCGGGGCTGCCCGCTTCCGGGCCCGCCGGGCACACGTGCTGCGCGAGGTCGCCGAGCAGGTCGCGGCCGCCGAAGTCGCGCGGGTCGCCCTCGGTGATCTCCGCGACGAGCGCCAGCCGGGCGGCTGCCGCGGCGTCGGGCGCCGCGTCCGTGCCGTTCGGGTAGGCGTACGCGCCGACGCGGGTGGCGAGGTGGGCCGCCACCTTGTCCAGGGCCGGACCCTTGCCGTTCGCCGCCGCGAGCGCGTACGCGGCCTCCGTGGTGAGGAAGTCGTCGGGCGCCTCGGCCCCTTCGTCCACCACGTGGGTGCCGTCGCGCAGTTGACCGCTCACCCAGCGGGCGGCGGCGGGCACGTCGATCTCCCCGGCGGGCACACTCGGCCCGTCGGTCGGACCGGGCGTCGCGCCCCCGCCCGCGCGGACCTCGTCGGGGGTGAAGGCGGGACGGCCGGTGGAGCCGCCGATGTCGGTGCCGCCGAACACCCAGGCGTCCACATCCCCCGCCTTGGGCTTGCGGCTCATCGCGCCGAGCGGGCTGTAGGACCAGGTCTCCTGGCCCGGCGAGGCGATCCAGTACGACCAGTACGCGGTGGCCTGCGGAGTCAGCACGCAGTCCTCGGTGGCCGGAGTCGGGTACTGCGTACCGGAGTTGAACGACCCCGTGCCGATCCGGCAGATGAAGCCGTCGCCGTCGTGCTGGGTGCCCTCGGTGCTGAACCCGCCGTCGTGGAGGAGGTCGTAGCCGGTGGTCGGGGTGGTGTCGCAGCCGCGCACCACATCGCCGCCGAACGGCCCGAAGTCCACCGCGACGATCGCGCCCTTCGTGGCCGTGCACTCCTCGACGGGATCGGCGACCGCCGGACCCGCGCCGGTGACGAACGCCACGCTCGCGGCGAACGCCACGGCGCCCGCCGTGATCAGCGACAGAAGTCTCTTCTTACCGGCCTGCCGGTCCTGTTGCTGTGCGGTCCCCACCACGGCCCCTCGTGTCGTCCGGGCGGGCCATGCGTGGCAGAGAGCACCCGGCAAGGGGGCGGGCCACGAAGGGGCCGCCCGAAGGGGAGCTGTTCGAACCACGCCGTAGTCCGCGACGGCGCTTCTCGCTGAAATTCCTGGTCCCAGGCATTCCGGCTCGCCCGCGCGATGCGGGCCCACGGTTGCGGGTCAGCGCCGGATTCCGACCGGCTTCCCCTGGGGCTGAGTGCGTATCAGGCGGATTGGAACACGCCTTCGAAGAGACCGTCAAGGTGTCCTGTGTCTCCTTCGTGGACGCCCCGGCGTACGCCCCGGCCGTCCCTGGCGCGCCCGTCCGGCCTCGGGTAGCGTCCTGGCCTGCCGTAGGGGGGAACCCGGTGCGAATCCGGGGCTGACGCGCAGCGGTGTGGGACGGCAGGGGGCCGTTCCCGAGCCCGAATGCCCAGACGGCGGTTGTCCCAGGAGAAACCGCACCCACGCGTTCGGGCGTCGGCCACCCCCTCAGCCTGCCCTGACCCGCCCCGCGCGGCCCGGGAGGCGGCGCGGTGCCGTGCGCCCCTCATCCCAGGAGCAGGCACATGCCCCGTTCTGTCACCTCCGTTCCGTCCCACACTTCCCACACTTCCCGCACCTCCCGCATCTCCCGTACGCCGCGCCGCGTGGCCCTCGTGGCGCCCGCCGTCCTCGGGGCGTTCGCCCTCACGGCGCTGCCCGCCGCGGCCACCTCCACCCCCGCCCAGATCGCCACCTCGAAGACCAACGGCGTGGCGTACGTCAAGTCCCTCCAGGCGGCGGACGGTTCGTACGCCGGCTCCGGGCTCTCCAACGAGTGGGCGTTCAGCGCGTTCGCCGCCGCCGGAACGGCCGCCGTGGACGTGACCCCGGGCGGCGACGCCACCAAGAACGCCCGCACCGTCTACCGCAACCTCCTGGCCACCCCCGGCTGGCCCTCCGCCACCCCCGTCGTCACCGACTACCAGCGCGGCACGCTCAACGCGTACGCCGCCGGGATCGACCCCGCCCGGGTCTCCGCCTCGCGCAACCTGATCGCCGACATCTACGGCTACTGGCAGACCGCGGAGGCCGGCTACTTCGGCCCGTCCGCCAACTACAACGGCACCGTCTTCGCCGCCCTGGCTCTGGGCGGCGCGAGAACCCAGGCCGGCGCCCAGCGGGTCCCGCAGGCGCTCGTCGACAAGATCGTCACCCGTCTGCGGGCCAACCAGCACGACGACGGCGGCTGGACCTACGCCAAGGCCGAGGGCAACGCCACCGAGCTGGCCAAGCCGGGCGACGTCGACATGACCGGCGCCTCGATGGCCGCGCTCTGCTCCTCCGGCGTTCCGAACACCGACCCCGACATCCTCCAGGCCAAGGCGTTCCTCAAGAGCAAGCTGGTCAACACCTCCGGCGCGTTCAACGCCATGTACGGCATCAACACCAGCTCCAACGGCTGGGCCGTCTCCGGGCTCAACGCCTGCGGCATCAACCCGCAGACCGGCGACTTCCTCACCCCGGCGGGCCGCACCCCGATCGATTTCCTGATCGCCCAGCAGTTCACCCCCGGGGGCGGCTTCAAGTACCAGCCCTCGGACACCTCACCGTCCGCCTACTCCTCCCTCGACGCCCTGCGCGCCGTCGCGGGCGGCGGCTTCACGGCGGCCCCGCCCACCCCGGTCACCGCGGGCGCCCCCACGTGGGTCGCGGCGAGCGGCTTCACGGCCGGCACGGCGACGAAACTGGCGCTCACCGTGGACGACGGCACCGGCGCCCTGAAGGTCTGCTCGGTCGCCCTCACCCCGACCGGCACGACCACCACCCTCGGCACCGTCCTGGCCGCCGCGACGAGCGCCGCCACCCCGGCGGGCTGCGTCACCTCCGTGGTCCCCGCCTCCGGCACCGGAACCATCACCTCCGTCAACGGCAAGGCCAACGCCGGTTCGGCGACCTGGAAGGTGTCCGTCGACGGCTCGGCCTTCGCCGGGGCCGCCCGCAACAAGGTGATCGGGGTCGGTGACACGATCGCCCTGCGCTATTCCTGACCCGGCCCGGTGACGGGGGCGCGCACCGCTAGGCGCAGGGCGTCCCCGTCACCGGATACGGCACGAACGTGCTGCTGTTCTCGTCGATGGCCAGCGGCTGCCCCAGCGGCGGGACCGCCCGCTGCGGGCAGTCCAGCCGCTCGCAGATCCGGCAGCCCATCCCGATCGGCGTCGCGGCCGAGGCGTTGTCCAGGTCGAGGCCGTCGGAGTAGACCAGCCGCCCGGCGTGCCGGATCTCGCAGCCGAGACCGATCGCGAACGTCTTGCCCGGCTCGCCCCAGCCGCCCCGGTGCCGGGTCACGGCCCGTGCGGTCCACAGATAGCGCTGCCCGTCCGGCATGGCCGCGATCTGTACGTGGATCCTGCCGGGCGCGGCGAACGCCTCGTACACGTTCCACAGGGGACAGGTGCCGCCCGCGCGGGAGAAGTGGAACCCGGTCGCCGACTGCCGCTTCGACATGTTCCCGGCCCGGTCGACCCGGACGAAGGAGAACGGCACCCCGCGCAGCCGGGGCCGCTGGAGCGTGGACAGCCGGTGGCAGACCGTCTCGTAACCGAGCCCGAACCGGTCGGTGAGGCGCTCGATGTCGTACCGCACCTCCTCGGCGGCCGTGTGGAAGGCCCGGTACGGGAGGATCAGCGCGCCCGCGACGTAGTTGGCGACCCCGATCCGCGCCAGCGGCCAGGTCGCCGAGCCCTCGTCGTAGTCCTCCGACGCCAGCCGGTCGATCTCCCGGCCGTGTTCGAGCAGGGCCAGCTGTGTCGCCATCCGGAACGCCTGCTGGCCCGGCCGCAGCCGGTTCGACAGATACAGCACCCGGGCGTCCGGGTCGTAGTGGTGCAGCCGTCCGGTGTCCGCCGCCCGCCCGTCGCCCTCCTTCCGCCGGTCCGGTCGCCCCCGGGCCGCGTCGGGGCCGGGCCTGCCCGGCTGGTCGGCGGCGGTCGCCAGCCGGATGCCGTGCCGCTCGGCGAGACGGGCCGAGAGCGCCCGGACGACCTCGCCGGGGCGCACCCCGATCTCCTCCGCCAGCTCCTCCGCCGCCAGGTCCGCCTCGTGCAGATAGTTCTGGCGGCGGTAGAAGAACTCGCGGATCTCCTCGTGCGGGGAGCGCGGCAGCTCCGGGCCGCCGCCGCCCCGCAGCTCGGCCGCCTCCGCGAGCTGCCCCGCCAGCGCCTGGTTGCGTCGCCCGAGGTCGAGCAGCACGTTCGCGACCCCCGGCAGCCGGGAGGCCAGCTCGGACAGCTCGGCGGCCGAGACCCGCGCCGCACCGACCTCGTCCGCGAGCGCCTCCCGCAGATCCGCCAGCACCCGGGCGGTGTCCCGCTCGGAGAAGAAGCCCGGGTCCACCCCGAAGGCCTCCGTCAGCCGCAGCAGCACCGGCACCGTCAGCGGGCGCGAGTCGTGCTCCATCTGGTTCAGATAGCTCGGCGAGATCGCCAGCATCCGGGCCAGCTCCGCCTGGCTCAGCCCGCGCTCCTCGCGGAGCCTGCGCAGCCGCGCTCCCGCGTAGGTCTTGCTCACCTCGGGGCCCTTCCCGCCGTCATCGACATATCGACGACCTTAGCCGCCAGGACCTCCTCGCGACCCTTGGCAATCTTGGCAAAGTGCGTCGAAAGATTCGCAGAACTTGGCACGCGTACCCCGTTGATGGCACTCAGTGCCACTGTCAGAGTTGTTCCAGCGGCCCACCGGACACCGGCTCCGGGCCGGGGAACCGAGCACGATTTCATGCCCTGACGTCGTTCTCCTCGGATCTCGGACCGGTCCGCCGGGCGCATTGCTTACCGTTCCACCTCGGAGGTCCGGTGGGCCGCACCGGGAAGTCGAGTCACCCGGTGACGTCGACTTCGCACCCTTCACACGATCGACCCACACGACTTCGGGAGACACGCCATGGCGCAGGCAAGGACGACGGCGGAAGAGCTGGCGCGGCGGTGGGCGGGCGACCCCCGCTGGAAGGGCATCGAGCGCACCTACTCCGCCGAGGACGTGGTCCGGCTCTCCGGCAGCGTCCGCGAGGAGCACACCCTCGCCCGGCGCGGCGCCGAGCGGCTGTGGCGCCAGCTCCACGAGCGGGACTACCTCCACGCGCTCGGCGCCCTGACCGGTGGCCAGGCCGTCCAGCAGGTCAAGGCGGGCCTCCAGGCCATCTACCTCTCCGGCTGGCAGGTCGCCGCCGACGCCAACCTGGCCGGCCACACCTACCCCGACCAGAGCCTCTACCCGGCCAACTCGGTGCCCAGCGTGGTCCGCAGGATCAACAACGCCCTGCTGCGCGCCGACCAGATCGCCACCGCCGAGGACGCGGGCGACTCCACCGACTACCTGGCCCCGATCGTCGCCGACGCGGAGGCCGGCTTCGGCGGCCCGCTCAACGCCTTCGAGCTCACCAAGGCGATGATCGAGGCCGGTGCGGCCGGCATCCACTACGAGGACCAGCTCGCCTCGGAGAAGAAGTGCGGCCACCTCGGCGGCAAGGTCCTCGTCCCCACCGCCCAGCACGTGCGCACCCTCAACGCGGCCCGCCTCGCGGCCGACATCGCCGATGTGCCCACCCTGATCGTGGCCCGCACCGACGCGCTCGCCGCCAACCTGATCACCAGCGACGTCGACGAGCGCGACGCGCGGTTCATCACGGGCGAGCGGACCGCCGAGGGCTTCTACCGGGTCCGGAACGGCATGGCGCCGGTCATCTCGCGCGGCCTCGCCTACGCCCCGTACGCCGACCTCATCTGGGTCGAGACCGGCACCCCGGATCTGGCGCAGGCCCGCGAGTTCGCCGAGGCGATCCACGCCGAGCACCCGGACCAGATGCTCGCGTACAACTGCTCGCCGTCCTTCAACTGGCGGGCCGCGCTGGATGACGACCAGATCGCCAAGTTCCAGCGGGAGCTGGGCGCGATGGGCTACCGCTTCCAGTTCATCACCCTGGCCGGCTTCCACTCCCTCAACCACGCCATGTTCGACCTGGCGCGCGGCTACGCCGAGCAGGGCATGACCGCCTACGTCGACCTCCAGGAGCGCGAGTTCGCCGCCCAGGAGCAGGGCTTCACCGCCGTCAAGCACCAGCGCGAGGTCGGCACGGGCTACTTCGACCGGGTCTCCACCGCCATCAACCCGGCCTCCTCCACCACGGCCCTCACCGGCTCCACGGAGGAGGAGCAGTTCCACTAGAAGATCGCCCCGACCGGTCGCGGGGGCCGCACCGCCCCCGCGACCGGGGTCCGACGTCCCGGATTCCGCCACGCCCCCGCTGAGGAGAACCGCATGACCACCCTTGCCACGACCGGCCGCGTCCAGGTCCTCGGCGTTCCGGGGGACCGGTACGAGGAGGTCCTCACCCCGGAGGCCCTCGACTTCATCGGCCGCCTCGACGCGGCCTTCGCCGCCCGCCGCTTCGACCTGCTGACCGAGCGCCGCCGCCGCTCCGCGCTGCTGCGCGGCGGCACCCCGCTCGACTTCCCCCGCGCCACCATGTCGATCCGCCAGGACCCCGACTGGCGGGTCGCCCGCCCCGCCCCCGGTCTGACCGACCGCCGGGTGGAGATCACAGGACCGCCCGAGCGCTCCACGGCCGTCAACGCGCTCAACTCCGGGGCGCAGGTGTGGATGGCGGACTTCGAGGACGCCACCTCGCCCACCTGGGAGAACATCGTCCAGGGACAACTGAACCTGATCGACGCCATCGACCGCCGCATCGACTTCACCACCACGAGCGGCAAGGAGTACCGGCTCACCGACCGGCCCGCCACCATCATGGTCCGGCCGCGCGGCTGGCACCTCACGGAGAAGCACCTCGTCATCGACGAGCGGCCCGTGCCCGCCGCACTCGTCGACTTCGGGCTCTACTTCTTCCACTGCGCACAGCGCCAGATCGACGCCGGCAGCGGACCGTACTTCTCCCTCCCCAAGCTGGAGAACCGGTACGAGGCCCGGCTCTGGAACGACGTGTTCCTCCTCGCCCAGGACCTGCTGGACATCCCCCGGGGGACGATCCGCGCCACCGTCCTCATCGAGACGATCACCGCCGCGTTCGAGATGGAGGAGATCCTCTACGAGCTGCGCGAGCACAGCGCCGGTCTCGACGCGGGACGCTGGGACTACCTGTTCAGCCTGATCAAGAACTTCGCGCACCGACCCGACTTCGTCCTCCCCGACCGGGCCACGGTCACCATGACCGCCCCGTTCCTGCGCGCCTGCACCGAACTCCTGGTCCGCACCTGCCACCGGCGCGGCGCGCACGCCATCGGCGGCATGGCCGCCCAGATCCCCGGCGGCGAGCCCGCGGCCCGGGAAGCCGCCCTGGCGAAGGTCCGGCTGGACAAGGAGCGCGAGGCGGAGGACGGCTTCGACGGCTCCTTGGTGGCCCACCCCGGCCTCGTCCCGGTCTGCCGGACCGTCTTCGACGGCGTGCTCGGCGACCGGCCGCACCAGCTGGAGCGCACCCGCGACGACGTCCACGTCACCGCCGAGGACCTCGTCGCCGTCCGCTGCACGGCGGGCCGCCCGACCTCGCAGGGCGTGCGCGACAACATCGCCGTCGCCCTGCGCTACTACGACGCCTGGCTGCGCGGGCAGGGGGCCGTCGCCCTGAACGGGCTCATGGAGGACGCGGCCACGGCCGAGATCGCCCGGGTCCAGATCTGGCAGTGGCTCAAGCACCGGGCGGTCGACCGCGAGACGGTCCTCGGGCTCCTCGACGAGGAGCTGGCCGTGCTCGGGGCCACCTACCCCTGGGCCCGGCTCGACCAGGTCCGCGACCTGTTCGAACGCACCGCGCTCGGCAGGGAGCTGCCCGCCTTCTTCACCACGGAGGCGTACGCCCGCCACCTCCTGGGCCGTCCGGCGGTGCGGGCGTGAGCGCCGCCATCGTCCGGGTGGGCGTCGTCGGCGGCGGCCTGATGGGGGCCGGGATCGCCGAGGTCTGCGCCCGCGCCGGACTCGACACGATCGTCTGCGAGGCCGACGCCACCGCCGCCGACCGGGCCCGCGAACGCGTGGCCGTGTCCCTGGAACGGGCCGTCCAGCGCGGCAAGCTCGACCGCCTCCCGGCCGAGGACGCCCTCGGCCGGCTGGTCTTCACCGGGAGCCTCGACGACCTGGCCGACCGTCAGCTCGTGATCGAGGCCGTCGTCGAGAACGCCGCCGCCAAGACGGAGATCTTCACCGCTCTCGACAAGATCGTCGAGGACCCCGAGGCGATCCTGGCGACCAACACCTCCGCCATCCCCGTGATGCGGCTCGGCATGGCCACCCACCGCGCCGACCGCGTCCTCGGACTGCACTTCTTCAACCCGGTGCCGGTCCTCCCGCTGGTGGAGGTGGTGACCTCGCTGCACACCTCGGCCGGGACGCTCGCCGCCACCGAAGAGTTCGCGACCTCGGTCCTCGGCAAGACGGTGGTCCGCTCCCAGGACCGGGCCGGCTTCGTCGTCAACGCGCTCCTCATCCCGTATCTGCTCTCCGCGATCCGGATGGCCGAGTCGGGGTTCGCCACCGCCGCCGACGTGGACGCCGGGATGGAACTGGGCTGCGCCCACCCGATGGGACCGCTCAAGCTCGCCGACCTGATCGGCCTGGACACGGTGGCCTCCATCGCGGCGTCGTTGTACGACGAGTTCAAGGAACCCCTCTACGCCCCGCCGCCGCTGCTCCAGCGGATGGTGGAGGCGGGACTGCTCGGCCGGAAGGCCGGGCGCGGGTTCCACCGATACGACCGGGGCTGAGGGGCCCGGGTTCCGGGTCGCGGCTGAGGGGCCGCGACCACTGACCGGACGGGGTGGGAAGCGGTTGACTGTGCCGCTGCCCACCCCGCCGCGGTGTTCGCCGCACGACTCCTTGCGGGACCGCAACGAGGAAGGCGTGAACCGGTCGCGCACCGGGGCGGTCGAGAGAGCAGAATCGGGTACGGACCGGGGTGATCGTTTCCCGGTGCGCCGGACCCGTCTCCCCGCGGGCCGGCCGACGACGAAGACGTACGAGGAGACCCGATGGTGCACGAACGGGCCGGTCACCCGGCACAGTCCGCAGACCTGGTCGACGTGGCACGGCTGGTGACGGCCTACTACGCCCTCCACCCCGACCCGGCCGAGCCCGCCCAGCGGGTCGCCTTCGGCACCTCCGGCCACCGCGGCTCCGCGTTCGCCGCCGCGTTCAACGAGGACCACATCGCCGCCACCACCCAGGCCATCTGCGACTACCGCGCCCGCCAGGGCACCGACGGGCCCCTCTTCCTCGGCGCGGACACCCACGCGCTGTCCGAACCCGCCCGGGTCACCGCCCTGGAGGTGCTCGCCGCCAACGGCGTCACCGCCCTCGTCGACAGCGAGGACGGCTACACCCCGACCCCGGCCGTCTCGCACGCCATCCTCACGTACAACCAGGGGCGCACCGAGCACCTGGCCGACGGCATCGTCGTCACCCCGTCGCACAACCCGCCCGCCGACGGCGGCTTCAAGTACAACCCGCCGAACGGGGGACCGGCCGCATCCGACGCCACCTCCTGGATCCAGGACCGGGCGAACGCCCTGATCGAGGCCGGCCTCGGGGAGGTCCGCCGGATCCCGTACGCGCGTGCTCGGTCCGCCGACACCACCCGCCGCCACGACTTCCTGACCGCCTACGTCGACGACCTGCCGTCCGTCCTCGACCTCAACGCCGTCCGGGACGCGGGCATCAGGATCGGGGCCGACCCGCTCGGCGGCGCGTCCGTCGCCTACTGGGGGCGGATCGCGGAACGCCACCGGATCGACCTCACCGTGGTCAACCCGCTCGCCGACCCCACTTGGCGGTTCATGACGCTGGACTGGGACGGAAAGATCCGCATGGACTGCTCCTCGCCGCACGCCATGGCCTCGCTCATCGAGCAGCGCGACGCCTACGCCATCTCCACCGGCAACGACGCGGACGCCGACCGGCACGGCATCGTCACCCCCGACGGCGGGCTGATGAACCCCAACCACTATCTGGCCGTGGCCATCGACCACCTCTACACCCACCGCGAGAACTGGGCCGCCGGGACCGGCATCGGCAAGACCCTGGTCTCCTCCTCCATGATCGACCGGGTCGCCCAGGACCTCGGCCGGCCCCTGGTGGAGGTCCCGGTCGGCTTCAAGTGGTTCGTCGACGGCCTCTACGGCGGCAGCCTCGGCTTCGGCGGCGAGGAGTCCGCCGGGGCCTCCTTCCTGCGCCGCGACGGCCGGGTCTGGACCACGGACAAGGACGGCATCCTGCTGGCTCTCCTCGCCTCCGAGATCACCGCCGTCACCGGCGCCACCCCCTCCCAGCACTACGCCCGCCTCACCGACCGCTTCGGCGACCCCGCCTACGCCCGTATCGACGCCCCCGCCACCCGCGAGGAGAAGGCCGTCCTGGCGAAGCTCTCCCCGCAGCAGGTCAAGGCCGACACCCTGGCCGGGGAGCCCGTCACCGCCGTACTCACCGAGGCTCCCGGCAACGGGGCCCCGATCGGCGGCCTCAAGGTCTGCACCGACAGCGCCTGGTTCGCCGCCCGCCCCTCGGGCACCGAGGACGTCTACAAGGTGTACGCGGAGAGCTTCCAGGGCCCCGGCCATCTCGCCCGGGTCCAGGAGGAGGCCCGGGCCCTCGTCGCCGAAGCGCTGGGCGGGGCTTAGGAGTTGGGATGACGGTCGAGCCCGGGTCAGGGCGGGGGGCCGGGCCGGTCCGGGCGAGGCCCGGGCCCGGGGCTCAGGCGCCGGGCACCGTCGGCCGCACCTGACGCAGGAAGGCCGCGTTGTCCGGCGTGCGACGGACCTTGTCGAGCAGCGCCTGCAGGGCGCCCTGGCCGTCACGGGCGTTCAGGGCGCGGCGCAGGGCGCGTGCCGCCGCCAACTCATCGAGACCGAGGAGGAGTTCCTCACGGCGGGTGCCGGAGCGGGTGATGTCGACGGCCGGGAAGATCCGTGCTTCGGCGGCGGAGCGGTCCAGGCGCAGCTCCATGTTGCCGGTGCCTTTCAGCTCTTCGAAGAAGAACTCGTCGGCCCGTGAGCCCGTCTCCACGAGGGCCGTCGCCAGGATGGTCAGCGAACCGCCCTCCTCGGCGCAACGGGCCGCCCCGAACAGCTTCTTGGGGCCGGTCAGCGCCGCCGCGTCGACGCCGCCGCTCAGGGTGCGCCCGCCCGCGCGGGCCGCGTTGTTGTGGGCCCGGCACAGCCGGGTGAGGGAGTCCAGCAGGACCACCACGTCCCGGCCCTGCTCGACGAGGCGCCGGGCGCGCTCCAGGGCGAGTTCGGCCAGGGCGATGTGCTCCTTCGCGGGCCGGTCGAAGGTCGAGGCGTACACCTCGCCGCGCACCGAGCGGCGCATGTCCGTGACCTCCTCGGGGCGTTCGTCGAGCAGCACCACCATCAGGTGCGTCTCGGGGTGGTTGGTCGCGACGGCCGCGGCCAGTTGCTGGAGCAGCACCGTCTTCCCCGTCCGGGGCGGTGCGACGATGAGGCCGCGCTGCCCCTTGCCGACGGGGGAGAGGAGGTCCACGACGCGAGGCGCGGGCCCGCCCTGCGGCGTTTCGAGACGGAGCCGCTCGTGGGGATGGACCGGCGTCAGGTCGCGGAAGCGGGCGCGGCCCCGCAGGGCCTCCGGGGCGAGTCCGCCCACCCGGTCCACCGAGGACAGGACGCGCGGCCGGTCGCAGTGGCCCTCGACGGCGTCGCCCTTGCGCAGCCCGTGGCGGCGGATGAGGGCGGACGACACCTGGATGTCGTCGGGGGAGGGGTGGCCGCCGCGGACACGGAGCATGCCCTGTCCGTCGTCCGTGGTGTCGAGGAGCCCGGCGACCCGGACAGGGCGCTGCTCCCGGGCTACGGGGCGTTCGAGTGCGGTGGTCATGGAAGGGGTCCTTTCGCGGACAGGCGAACGAGGGGACCGGCGTACGGAGGGGCGGCTTGATCACGCCACGCACCGGGGGCACGGAAGCCCTGGGCCGGAAGAGACAGCGAAAACGCTGGGAAGAAGCTGGATCGCCGGTCGGAAAGACGGGCGCAACAGCGGTGGAGAGAAATCAGCACCGGTGCCCGATGAGAACGGGGCATGCACATGTGCTCATCGCACTGTACCACTGCGTGCCGGACCCGCCGACGTCTGGAAGCTGCGCCGGTGCGACGCCGCCCACCGCATCGCCCTGCCGCCCCAGGCCCCGCAGGTCCGACCGGGCGGCCGTCGTCGTACCGACCGTGCGCGTGCCCGCCGTGGGCGTCTGACGCCCACGGCACCCGCGTCCGTCACGGGCCGCCCGAAAACGCCGAGGGGCCCCTCCGGGGGCCCCTCGGTCCGTGTCGGCGTCCCGTACGCCCACGGGATCAGCCGGACGTACCCCTGCCACTGTCACCGAACGCGCCGCCGCGGAACGCGCCGAGGATCTCCTCGGCCGCCAGCGTCGCCGTCAACGTGCCCTCCCGGACCCGCTGTTCGAGCTCCGGAGCGAGCTTCCGCACGGCCGGATGGCTGTACAGGCTGTCCAGCAGTTCGTCACGGACCATGGCCCAGGTCCAGTCCACCTGCTGGTCCCGCCGCTTCGCCGCCAGCCGCCCGGTCGACTCCAGGACCGTGCGGTGCTGCTCCAGCCGGTCCCACAGAGTGTCCAGGCCGAGGGACTCGCGTGCGCTGCACGTGAGCACCGGAGGCGTCCAGGCCGCGTCCGCCGGATGCATCAGCCGTAGCGCGCCCGCCAGTTCACGGGCCGCCGAGCGGGCGTCGCGCTCGTGCGGGCCGTCGGCCTTGTTCACCGCGATGGCGTCCGCCAGCTCCAGAACACCCTTCTTGATGCCCTGCAACTGGTCGCCGGTACGGGCCAGCGTCAGCAGCAGGAACGTGTCGACCATGTTGGCCACCGCCGTCTCCGACTGCCCGACGCCCACCGTCTCCACCAGCACCACGTCGTAACCCGCCGCCTCCATCACCACGATGGACTCCCGGGTCGCCTTGGCCACCCCGCCCAGCGTGCCCGCCGTGGGGGAGGGGCGGACGAAGGCGGCCGGGTCCACCGCCAGGCGCTCCATCCGGGTCTTGTCGCCCAGGATGGAACCGCCCGTACGGCTGGAGGACGGATCGACCGCGAGCACCGCCACCCGGTGACCGAGGCCGGTGAGCATCGTGCCGAGCGCGTCGATGAACGTGGACTTGCCCACGCCCGGCACCCCGCTGATGCCGATCCGCCGGGCCGCCCCCGCGTGCGGCAGCAACTGGCCCAGCAACTGCTGGGCCAGCACCCGGTGTTCGGCCCGCGTCGACTCGACGAGCGTGATCGCGCGCGCCACGAACGCCCGCTTCCCGTCGAGCACTCCCTGCACATAACCGTCGATGTCGATCTTCGCAGCCATCCGGTCAGCGGCTCACAGCTCGTGGCCGAGCGCGGCGCCGAGCCGCGTCACCAGGTCGTGGGCCGCGTCCGGGATCACCGTCCCCGGCGGGAAGACCGAGGCGGCGCCCGCCTCGTGCAGCGCCTCGATGTCCTGCGGCGGAATCACCCCGCCCACCACGATCATGATGTCCTCGCGGCCCTCGGCGGCCAGCTCCTCGCGCAGCGCCGGCACCAGGGTCAGGTGCCCCGCCGCCAGCGAGGAGACGCCCACGATGTGCACGTCCGCCTCGACGGCCTGCCGCGCCACCTCGCCCGGGGTCTGGAACAGCGGGCCGACGTCCACGTCGAAGCCCAGGTCGGCGAAGGCCGTGGCGATCACCTTCTGGCCCCGGTCGTGGCCGTCCTGCCCCATCTTGGCGACCAGGATGCGCGGACGACGGCCCTCGGCCTCCTCGAAGGCCTCGACCAGCGCGCGGGTGCGGTCCACCGAAGGGGACTCTCCTGCCTCTTTGCGGTACACACCGGAGATCGTACGGATCTGCCCCGCGTGCCGCCCGTACACCTTCTCCAGCGCGTCCGAGATCTCGCCGACCGTGGCCATCGCCCGCGCCGCGTCGACCGCCAGCGCCAGCAGATTGCCCTCGAGACCCGGGCCCGGATCGCGCTCGGCGGCGGTCGTCAGCGCCCGCAGCGCCTCCTGGCACGCCACCTCGTCGCGCTCCTCGCGCAGCCGGCGCAGCTTCTCGATCTGCTGGGTGCGCACCGAGGAGTTGTCGACCTTGAGCACGTCGATCTTCTCGTCGGTCTCCACCCGGTACTTGTTCACTCCGATCACCGGCTGCCGCCCGGAGTCGATCCGCGCCTGCGTCCGCGCGGCCGCCTCCTCCACCCGGAGCTTGGGGATGCCCGCGTCGATGGCCTTCGCCATGCCGCCGGCCGCCTCGACCTCCTCGATGTGCTGCCAGGCCCGGTCCGCCAGATCGCGCGTCAGCTTCTCCACGTACGCGCTGCCGCCCCACGGGTCGATGACCCGGCAGGTGCCGGACTCCTGCTGGAGCAGGAGCTGCGTGTTACGGGCGATCCGCGCCGAGAAGTCGGTGGGCAGCGCCAGCGCCTCGTCCAGCGCGTTGGTGTGCAGCGACTGGGTGTGCCCCTGCGTCGCGGCCATCGCCTCCACGCACGTACGCGTCACGTTGTTGAACACGTCCTGCGCGGTCAGCGACCACCCCGAGGTCTGCGAATGCGTGCGCAGGGACAGGGACTTGGGGTTCTTCGGGTCGAACTGCTTCACCAGGCGCGCCCAGAGGAGCCGGGCCGCCCGCAACTTGGCGACCTCCATGAAGAAGTTCATCCCGATCGCCCAGAAGAACGACAGGCGCGGCGCGAACGCGTCGACGTCCAGGCCGGCTTCCTGCCCGGCGCGCAGATACTCCACCCCGTCGGCCAGCGTGTACGCCAGCTCCAGATCGGCCGTGGCCCCGGCCTCCTGGATGTGATAGCCGGAGATCGAGATGGAGTTGTAGCGCGGCATCTTCTGCGAGGTGAACGCGAAGATGTCGGAGATGATCCGCATCGAGGGCGTCGGCGGATAGATGTAGGTGTTGCGGACCATGAACTCCTTCAGAATGTCGTTCTGAATGGTCCCGGCCAACTTCTCGGGCGGCACGCCCTGTTCCTCGGCGGCCACGATGTACAGCGCCAGCACGGGAAGCACCGCGCCGTTCATCGTCATCGACACCGACATCCGGTCCAGCGGAATGCCGTCGAACAACTGGCGCATGTCGTAGATGGAGTCGATCGCCACCCCGGCCATGCCGACGTCACCGGTCACCCGCGGGTGGTCGCTGTCGTAGCCCCGGTGGGTGGGCAGGTCGAAGGCGACGGACAGGCCCTTCTGCCCGGCCGCGAGATTGCGCCGGTAGAAGGCGTTGGACTCCTCGGCCGTGGAGAAACCGGCGTACTGACGGATCGTCCAGGGCTGGTTGACGTACATCGTCGGGTAGGGCCCGCGCAGATACGGGGCGATGCCCGGGTAGCTGTGCAGCGCGTCCAGGCCCTCCAGGTCCTCACCGGTGTAGAGCGGCTTGACCGTGATGCCCTCGGGCGTCTCCCAGAGCGGGGCCTCGGCGCCGTCGGCCGCCTTGGTCACAGCCGCCTGCCACTCCCCGTCGGAACTCGCGGGCGGTGCGGTCGACGCGAGCGGCACGTCGGAGAAGTCGGGAACGGAGGGGTTACGGTCCGTGGGCGAGGTCGGCATCACGCCACTCCCATGCGGTCGAGAACGGAGGTGAGAACGGCGACCGCGTCGCAGCCCGCGAAGACGTAGGCGTCGACATCGGCGTACTCGCCGGGGCGTCCCGCGAGGAACACCCGCGCCGCGCCCGCAGCCTTCAGCGCACCGGACACCGCGTCCGCCTGCTCGGCGTAGAGCGCGTCCGAGGAGCACAGCACGGCGACCGACGCCCCGGAGGCCGTCAGCGCACCGGCGGCCGTGTCCGCGTCCACCGACACCGGGTCGTGCACCGCCTCGATCCCGCCCGCCCCGAACAGGTTGACGGCGAACGAGGCCCGCGCGGTGTGCGCGGCGGCCGGGCCGAGCGCCGCGACGAAGACCTTCGGGCGGCTTCCGGTCGCCGCGAGGTGCGCGTCCGACCGGGCACGCAGCGCCTCGAACGCCTCGTCGCGCCGGACCCGGGGCAGACCGCCCGGAGCCCCCGCGTACGCATCGGCCGCGGGCTCGCGCTCCACCGGGCGCTCACCGGGCATCGGGAACTCACTGACCCCGGTGATCGGCTCCTTGCGGCGGGCCAGCTTCGCACTGCGCGCCGACCAGGTGGCGGCGAGCCGCTCCGCGACCGTCCCGGAGCGCAGAGCGGCGGGCAGACCGCCCGCACGCTCGGTCTCCTGGAAGAACGCCCAGGCCGCCGCCGCGAGTTCGTCAGTCAGCCGCTCCACGTACCAGGAGCCGCCCGCCGGGTCGATGACCCGCGCCAGGTGCGACTCCTCCATCAGGATCGTCGAGGTGTTGCGGGCGATGCGCCGCGCGAACGCGTCGGGCAGGCCCAGGGCGTGATCGAACGGCAGCACGGTCACGGAGTCCGCGCCGCCCACCCCCGCGCCCAGCGTGGCGAGCGTGGTGCGCAGCATGTTCACCCACGGGTCGCGGCGCGTCATCATCACCGGAGAGGTGATGGCGTGCTGCCGCTGGGCCCCGGCGGCCGGAGCCCCGGATGCCTCGGCGACCCGCGCCCACAGCCGGCGCGCGGCGCGCAGCTTGGCGATCGTCAGGAACTGGTCGGCGGTGGCCGCGTAACGGAACTCCAGCTGCCCGCAGGCCGCGTCCACGCTCATTCCGGCAGCGGTCAGGGCGCGCAGGTAGGCGACGCCGGTGGCCAGGGAGAGCCCCAGCTCCTCACCGGCCGAACCACCCGCCTCGTGGTAGGGCAGCGCGTCCACGGAGACGGCCCGCAGCCCCGGGTACTCCGCGTCGCACCGCTGTGCCCAGCGCACGGCGGCGGCGAGGTCCGCCTCGACGCCCGTCCGGGCCTCGTGGCCGAGCGGGTCGGCGCCCAGCGTGCCGCGCGCCTCGGCCTTGGCGACGCCGCGGTCCTCGTACAGCCGCAGCAGCTCCGTCGCGGCGGCGTCCAGGTCGGCCGGGGCGTCGAGGGCGATGGGCGCGAGGTCGAGGTACACGCCGTCCAGTGCGCGGGAGAGCCCCTCGACGGGGACGCCCGCCGGACCGCCCACCGTGAGCCAGAGCGAGGTCACCCCGTTCTCCAGATCACCGAGCACCGCCTCGTTCAGCCGGGCGGGGTCGGTGAGGGCGTGGCGCTGGCGTACGTCCCAGCCGCCCGCCGCGTTCCCCTCGGCCCTGCTGCCCCGGGTGAAGGGGGCGAAGCCGGGAAAGCCGGTGTCCGGCGACACGTCGTGCGCGGTGTAGAGGGGGCGGGTGGTGAGCCCGTCCTCCAGTGTGGTGGACAGCGCTTCCTCGGCGGCCGAGCCCGTGACTTCCTTGCCCGACTTGCGCAGTACGCCTTCGACGAGGCTCTGCCACTGGTCATGGGAAGGGTCGGGGAACGCGGCGGCCGGAGAGAGCCCGTCAGCAGGCTGGACCGTCATGCTCAGATGCTAGGGCAGTGCGCTGAACCAGCAGCAGGGGCACGTGCTGTGACCTTGCCCTCTCAGGCAGGTACTTGATCCTTTACATACCGTCACGTAACCGGCGTGGGGGGCGGACGGCGGCAACACGACGGTTCTCGACATGGGGATGAATCGGGACACTAGTGCATATTATGTGCGAAGTTTCCTGATTTCTTATGTCATCCCTGGAATGCCGTATCCACCCCGGCGCCCCTGCGGCCGCCGGGATACGGAGAGGACGCGACCGTGGCCGTCGGACCTGTGGAATACCTCGTCATCGCCTTTCCCGGCAGTCGCTTCACGGGGTCTTTCGCCCCGGCCCTCGCCGACGCCGTGTCGTCCGGAGCCGTGCGCTCCGGTGACCTGGCCTTCGTCCGGCGGTCCGAAGGCGGCCCGCTGGCCCAGGTGGAACTGCGGGAACTGGACCCCGAGGGAGTGGTTCCCGCCGAAGCGGGGCGGAGCGGCGCGGCGGCGGAGCTGAGCGCGGAGGACGTCGACGGCCTCGGCCGGAGTGTGCCGGCGGGCGACGTCGCCGCGATCGTCGTCCGGGAGGACCTCTGGACCACGGAGCTGGCCCGGACGGCCCGCGAGGCGGGCGGCGTCTTCGTGGCGCACGAGCGCCTCGGCGCCGGCGGGGCGGGAGCCGGCGAGGCCGCGGGCGACGACATCATCGACCGGCTGGAGCGGCTCGCCGAGCTGTGGAAGCGCGAGATCCTCACCGACGCCGAGTTCGTGGAGCAGAAGACCAAGCTCCTGTCGGACTGACGTCCGGCCGGCGTCCCGGGGAGCCGGACCAGGTGTCCCGGTGCTGCTTTCCTTACTGCATACGACGTTGATCCTGATATGTGGAATTCCTGGAATTCATCGGGGAAAGAGGCAGTTCATCGTGCAGACCGCCCGGACCGTTCCAGCCGCCACCGTTGTCAATCTGCGCGACCTGGGCGGCATCGCCCTGGGCCGTGACCGCCGGGTGCGGCAGGGCGTCCTGTTCCGCTCGGGTCAGCTGAGCGAGCTCGACCCGGCGCGCGACCGGGCGGTGTCCGCGCTCGGTATCCGCACCGTCGTGGACCTGCGGACCGCGGACGAGCGCCAGTGGGCCCCGGACCGGCTGCCGGACCGGGCCCGGCTCTTCGTCGCCGATGTCCTGGGCGACCACCCGGGCGTGGCGCCCGCCCGGCTGCGGTCCCTGCTCGCCGACCCCGCCGAGGCGGAGCGGACGCTGGGGGGCGGCAGGGCCGAGGAACTCTTCGCCGAGACCTACCGCAAGATGGTGCTCTCGCCGGGCGCCGCGGCCGCCTACCGGGCCTTCCTGGAGACGGTCGCCGAACCCGGTGCGCGCCCGGTGCTCTTCCACTGCACGGCGGGCAAGGACCGTACCGGCTGGGCGGCGGCCGTTCTGCTGATGATCCTGGGAGCGGCCCGCGCCACGGTGCGGACGGACTTCCTCGCGGTCAATCCCGCGGTCCGGGCCGCCTTCGCCCCCTACGTGGCGAAGTTCCTGGACGGCGGGGGCGACCCCGCCGTCGCCGCGGCGATCATCGAGGTCCGACCCCGCTACCTGGACGTGGCCCTCGACGCCATGGACGAGCGCTGGGGCGGCCTCGACGGCTATGTGCGCAACGGGCTGCGGATGCCCGACGCGACACTGGAGCGGCTGCGCGACGGTCTGGTGGTCCGCGGCTGAAGCGGGCGGCCGGCGCCGCGACCGCGTGAAGGGGCCGGTCCGGCCGGGAAGATCCCGGC